>NZ_JBEZDP010000036.1:0-32062 GCF_040648395.1 Micromonospora sp. NPDC049151 | reverse complement strand
TGGTTGCCCTGCACACCGTGCGGGACCAGCTTGTCGCCCTGCTGCACGGTGGCCGAGACCGGCTTGGCCGCGTGGGTGGTGTCCGCCGCGTGGGCGGCCACCGGGCCGGCGAACACGCCACCGGTGAAAGCCAGACCAGCGATACCGAGAATGCTCTTACGCAGGATCGTGTTCATGAGGGGGCTCCATTCGGGGGTCGACGCACCCGGGGGTGGGCACGTGGCACCGTCAGGCGCTCAAAAAGTCTCGGGGGATCCGGCCACTCGCGGGGCAGGGATGCCACGTCGCGCGGCGCCGGAACCATGTCCAACGACCGGCGGCCCGGGATGATTCCCGGACCTTCACGGATACCGCCCCGCCTGGGGCGAGCCCTTACTCGGTCGTTCACCCGGTTACAACGCCACCGACCCGCCGACGATTCCACCCCCAGAGTGCCGCCCACCACCCCCGAACCAGACACCCACCCCAAACCCCCAAGCCCGGCCCCCAGCACCGCGCCCCGCCACCCGTGATCAAGGACTTCGCGGCAGCCTTCTGCGCCAACGAGAACACAAACTCCTTGATCACCGGCGAAATCCCCCCGGGCACCCGCCGAGTGCGGTCGATCATGAGGTTGACGGCGACTGGTGTCCGGTTTGTCGCCGCCAACCTCATGATCGACTGGGCTGGAGGCGGTCTCCGAGGACTGGGCGGCAGGGACGAGAAGCCGGCGAGGAAGAACGGGGACGAGAGCCGACCCCGGAGGTCCTCCGCGCGATCTTGCAGTTTCGGCCTCTGGAATGCCCTGTTTGCGAGGTTTGGGGGGTACGCAAGTGCAAGATCGCGCGGGGCTTGGAGGAGGCGGCTGGCGGTGACGGGCGGGTGGGGCTCGGCGGCGCTGTTGGTTGTGCGCGCGGGACGGTCAGGCGGCGGGCCAGTCCTGGGAGGCCAGACGCGGCGAGACCGCCCCGGGCGGGGCGGCCTCGAGCCAGGACAGGAATCCGGTGACAGTGGATCGCGCCATGGCGATCTCGATCGGGGCGTGGTGGCTGGTACAGCGCAGGATCACCCACTCGGCGGGCATCGACATGCACTCCTGCCCCTCGGGCAGCCGGCGGCGCTCGACCGCCAGCCCCTTGCGCGAGAGCACCCGCTTGGGGCGCAGCGCGAAGCTGAACATGCGATACCAGCGGAGCTCGTCGCCCACGAAGCGACCGAACCCGGGTGACCAGCCACGACCGTCGAGGATCGTGTTGACCCGGACGCTCAGCCGGATGATGCCACCGCTACGGGTGAACAGGGCCCGCCGGATGAAGAGGATCAGAAGCGCGACGACGATGATCGCGAAGCCGATTCCGATCCCTTCGACGATCTCCATCGGCGGGTCGGCTCAGCGGGCCGGGGTGGCGGGGGTTGCGCTCTCGGCGAGGACTGTGACGCCCTCACCGGTCACCGACAGGAAGCCGCCGTCCACGTCGAACGCGATCTGCTGGCCACCGGCCTGCTTGATGCGTACCTGACTGGGTTCGGCGAGCTGGCCGAGCAGCGGTGCGTGCCCTGGCAGCACACCGAGCTCACCCTCGGTCGTCCGCGCGACGACCATCTCGGCCTCGCCGGTCCAGACCTTCTCCTCGACGGCTACGAGCTCGACGTGAAGCTGCTGTGCCACGCTGTCTCCTTGCTGCGGCGGCGGATTGCCGAAAGTCTAGTCGCGCCCCCGCAGCCCACCCAACGCGGGTGGTGAGAGCCCTGCCACCACGGCCCCGCACCCGCTCAGGCTACTTGGTCTTCTGGATGAAGTCGGGGTGCTCCAGCAGGAACGCGTCGAGCTGTTCGGTGCGCAGCGCGGTGAAGAAGTCCTCCGCCGGTTCGAGCAGTTCCTCGCCCCGGTAGTTGCCGCCGGTGCCGATCGAGCCGCCCGGCAGCTTGATCGTCTCGATCGCGTCGGGGCGGATGTCCTTCAGGGCCAGCCCGAAGTCCACCACGCTGTTGCCCCGGCCGTTGAACACCAGTGACTTCCCGGCGGCGCGCAGCACCCGGTCCAGCTTGACCGGGTTGGTCACCACGTCGGCGCTGAACGCCTGGCTCGCCATCGCCTTGACGAACTGCTGCTGGTGCCGCTGCCGGCCGTAGTCGCCGTCCGGCACGCCGTTCTTGGGGTAGCGCTGCCGGACGTAGTCCAGCGCCTGCCAGCCCTTGAGGTGGGCGTTGCCCTTCTTGTACACCGCCTGCGGTCCGAGGTAGCCCCCGCCGCCGGGCCTGAGCTGGCGCGGCGTGCCGTCCGGCTGGAGGTGCTCGGAGCGCACCTCCCGCTCGATGTACATGTCGACACCGCCCATGGCGTCGACGATCTTCTTGAAACCGCTGAAGTTGATGATCGCCCCGGCGTCGAAGCGCTTGATGCCGGTGACCCCCTGCACGGTCTTGGCGAGCAACTCGAAGCCCTGAACGGTGCTGGGGTTCTGGCCCGGCACGTTGCTGCCGTGCGACATGGCCGCGTTGAGCCGGTCGTTGGCGCCGGCGTACTCGGCCTTGGGGAACGCCGGAATGTCCACCCGCAGGTCGCGTGGGAGCGAGAAGAGATAGCCGCGGTCCATGCTGGCGGGCACGTGCAGCACCATGATCGAGTCGGCCAGTGGCCGGGCGGTGGACGTCCGCGGGTCCACGCCGACGAGCAGGATGTTGAGTGGCCCCTTGATGTCGCTCTTCTTCTCGTTGGCGCCGGCGGCCTGGTCGCCGAAGAGGTCGGCCTTGCCCACCGATCCCTCGTAGCGGGCGACCAGGGCACGTGAGCCGATCAGCACGGAGCCGCTGAGCACCACCATGACGATGCCGAGGATGGTGCAGACGCGGGCCCACCGGGGCACGCCGCGCCACATGGACCGCTTGCCGCGATCCGTGCCGCCCTTACCGCCCACGAGCATCTCCAATCGTCGCGCCCTCGGGTAGGAAGACGGGCACGGGGGTCCGTTTGGTTGCAGAGATCAACGGCCGGGATGTGAAGTCGTGTCAGAAACGGTAGCGCGTGATCCGGCGAAACGCTTGCCGGAGAAGCAGGCATCTGATAGAGCGCTGCGCCGAACAGGCGAAGGCCGCCCCGGCTTTCGCCGGGACGGCCCTCGTGGGTGTGAGCGGGCTCTCAGCCCTCCTCGCCCATCAGCTCCTTGGCCTTGGCCCGGAGGTCGTCCAGGCCGCCGCACATGAAGAACGCCTGCTCCGGGAAGTGGTCGAACTCCCCCTCGCTGATCCGGCGGAAGGCGTCGATGGTCTCGGAGATCGGGACCGTCGAGCCGGGCACGCCGGTGAACTGCTCCGCCGCGTACGTGTTCTGCGAGAGGAACCGCTCGATCCGTCGGGCGCGCCCGACGGTGAGCTTGTCCTCCTCGGAGAGCTCCTCGATACCGAGGATGGCGATGATGTCCTGCAGGTCCTTGTAGCGCTGCAGGATCCGCTTCACCTCGGTGGCGACGGCGAAGTGCTCCTCGCCGACGAACTCCGGGGCGAGGATCCGGGACGAGGACGCCAGCGGGTCCACGGCCGGGTAGATGCCCTTGTCGGAGATCGACCGCTCCAGGTTGGTGGTCGCGTCGAGGTGGGCGAACGTGGTGGCCGGCGCCGGGTCGGTGTAGTCGTCGGCGGGCACGTAGATCGCCTGCATCGAGGTGATGGCCTGGCCCCGGACGGAGGTGATCCGCTCCTGGAGCTGGCCCATCTCGTCGGCCAGGGTCGGCTGGTAACCCACGGCGCTCGGCATGCGGCCGAGCAGCGTGGAGACCTCGGAACCGGCCTGGGTGAAGCGGAAGATGTTGTCGATGAAGAGCAGCACCTCCTGCTTCTTCACGTCACGGAAGTACTCCGCCATGGTGAGCGCGGACAGCGCGACCCGCAGCCGGGTGCCCGGCGGCTCGTCCATCTGGCCGTACACCAGGGCGGTCTTGTCGATGACGCCCGACTCGGTCATCTCGGCGATGAGGTCGTTGCCCTCGCGGGTGCGCTCACCCACGCCGGCGAAGACAGAGGTACCACCGAAGTTCCGGGCCACACGGGTGATCATCTCCTGGATGAGCACCGTCTTGCCCACGCCGGCACCGCCGAACAGGCCGATCTTGCCGCCCTTGACGTACGGGGCGAGCAGGTCGATGACCTTGATGCCGGTCTCCAGCATCTCGGTCTTCGGCTCCAGGTCCGCGAAGGCCGGGGCCTTGCGGTGGATGCCCCACCGGTCGTCGGCCTCGATGGTCTCGCCCTCGGTGAGGTTGAGGCACTCGCCGATCGCGTTGAAGACGTGGCCCTTGACCGCGTCACCCACCGGCACGCTGATCGGCGCCCCGGTGTCGCGCACGTCGGTGCCGCGGACCAGACCGTCGGTCGGCTGCATCGAGATGGCGCGGACCAGGTTGTCACCCAGGTGCTGGGCGACCTCCAGGGTCAGCGTCTTCTCACCGCCGGAGAGGGTCACGTCGACGTGCAGGGCGTTGAACAGCTCCGGCATGGCGTCGCGCGGGAACTCGGCGTCGACGACCGGGCCGATGACCCGGACCACGCGACCCGTGGCCGTCTTGGTCTCAACTGCGGATACAGTCATCACACTTCACTTCCCGACGCGGCCAGCGCGTTCGCGCCGCCGACGATCTCACTGATCTCCTGGGTGATCCCGGCCTGACGGGCCGAGTTCATCTCACGCGTGTACTTCTCGATCATCTCTTCGGCGTTGTCGGTGGCGCTCTTCATCGCCCGCCGGCGGGCGGCCGACTCGCTGGCCGCCGACTCCAGCAACGCCGCGAAGATCCGCGTGTTGATGTACTTCGGCAGCAGGGCGTCGAGCAGCGACTCCGGCTCCGGCTCGAACTCGTACGCCGGCAGCGCGCCCTCGGACCGCGGCCGGTCCTCGACCTGCATCGGACCGATGATCCGGGTCACCGGGTTCTGCGTCATCAGGGACTTGAACTCGGTGTAGACGATGTGCAGTTCGTCCACGCCGAGGATCCCGTCGGCACCGGCGTCCCCGTCCGTGTCGTCCGCGCCGGCGGTGAACGCCTTGATCAGCGTGTCACCGACCTCGCGGGCGTCGGCGAACGTCGGCTGCTCCGAGAAGCCGGTCCAGCTTCCGGCGATCTCCCGGCTGCGGAACCGGTAGTACGCCACGCCCTTGCGGCCGATGACGTAGAGCACCGGCTCCTTG
Organism: Micromonospora sp. NPDC049151; assembly: GCF_040648395.1. Lineage (NCBI taxonomy): Bacteria > Bacillati > Actinomycetota > Actinomycetes > Micromonosporales > Micromonosporaceae > Micromonospora > Micromonospora sp. NPDC049151. The sequence continues at coordinate 26,901 of NZ_JBEZDP010000036.1, read as the reverse complement.
CCGTCGGCGCGCAGCCGGGCGATGAGCGACTCGGCGGTCCGGATCGCGTTCGAGCTGTAGCCACCGGCCAGACCCCGGTCGGCCGTGACCAGCAGGACGCCCGCCCGCCGCACCCGCTCGCGCGAGGTGAGCAGCGGGTGGTCGATCCGCGCGTTCGAGGCCAGCGCCGTCAGCACGCCGGTGATCGCCTCGGCGTACGGCAGCGAGGCCGCCACCTTGGCCTGGGCCTTGGCGATGCGGCTCGTCGCGACGAGCTCCATCGCCTTGGTGATCTTCTTCATCCCCTTGGCGGAACGGATCCGCTGCCGGAGAACGCGTACCTGGGCGGCCATCGGATCAGCTCTCGGCCGGGCGGTCGGCGCCGTCGCGCAGGCGGGTCACCGTCTCGCGGGACTGCTCACCCTCCAGCGGCTTGGCCGGCGCCTCGTTGATCCGGACCTCCTCCTCCTTGCCCAGGAAGAGCTGCTTGAACTCGGTGATCGCCGAGTCGAGCGAGGAGATGATGTCGTCGCCCCACTTGTGGTCCGCGATCGAGGCCAGGACACCCTCGTGCTTGTGCCGGAGGTACTGCAGGAACTCCGACTCGAAGCGGCGCACCTCGCCGACCGGGACGTCGTCCAGCTTGCCCTCGGTGCCGGCCCAGACGGAGACGACCTGCTCCTGCACCGGGTACGGCGAGTAGTTCGGCTGCTTGAGCAGCTCGACCAGCCGGGAACCGCGGTCCAGCTGAGCCCGGGAGGCCCGGTCCAGGTCGGAGGCGAAGGCGGCGAACGCCTCCAGCTCGCGGTACTGGGCCAGGTTCAGCCGCAGCGAGCCGGCGACCTTCTTCATCGGCTTCACCTGCGCGGCGCCACCGACCCGGGAGACCGAGGTGCCGACGTTGATGGCCGGCCGGACGCCCTGGTTGAACAGATCGGTCTCCAGGAAGATCTGGCCGTCGGTGATGGAGATGACGTTGGTCGGGATGAACGCCGAGATGTCGTTCGCCTTGGTCTCGATGATCGGCAGACCGGTCATCGAGCCGCCACCCAGCTCGTCGGAGAGCTTGGCGCAGCGCTCCAGCAGACGCGAGTGCAGGTAGAAGACGTCACCCGGGTAGGCCTCACGACCCGGCGGGCGGCGCAGCAGCAGCGACACGGCACGGTACGCCTCGGCCTGCTTGCTCAGGTCGTCGAAGACGATCAGGACGTGCTTGCCGCCGTACATCCAGTGCTGCCCGATGGACGAGCCGGTGTAGGGCGCGAGGTACTTGAAGCCGGCCGGGTCGGAGGCCGGGGAGGCGACGATGGTGGTGTACTCCATCGCGCCCGCCTCCTCCAGCGTCCCCTTGATGGAGGCGATGGTGGAGGCCTTCTGGCCGATCGCGACGTAGATGCAGCGGACCTGCTTCTTCGGGTCGCCGGAGCGCCAGTTCTCGCGCTGGTTGAGGATGGTGTCCAGGGCGACGGTGGTCTTGCCCGTCTTCCGGTCACCGATGATCAGCTGACGCTGGCCGCGGCCGATCGGGGTCATCGCGTCGATGGCCTTGATGCCGGTCTGCAGCGGCTCGTCGACCGACTTGCGGGACATCACGTTCGGGGCCTGGAGCTCCAGCTCACGGTAGCCCTCGTTGGCGATGTCACCGAGGCCGTCGATGGGCTCGCCGAGCGCGTTCACCACGCGGCCGAGGAACGCGTCACCGATCGGCACCGAGAGCACCCGGCCGGTGCGCTTGACGCGCTGACCCTCTTCGATCCCGCCGAAGTCACCGAGGACGACGACACCGATCTCCCGGACGTCGAGGTTCAGCGCCACACCGAGCGTGCCGTCCTCGAACTCCAGGAGCTCGTTGGTCATGGTCGAGGGGAGGCCCTCGACGTGGGCGATGCCGTCACCGGCGTCGGCGACGGTGCCGACCTCCTCGCGGGAGACGTCGGCCGTGTAGGAAGAGACGTAGCGCTCCAGGGCGCCGCGGATCTCCTCCGTCGAGATGGTCAGCTCGGCCATCCTCTGCTTCCTTAAGTATCTCAGGGCCCGGGATACCTAGTACCGACCGGTCCGATGGCATCGAATCAGGGCTGCTAAGACGCTGGTCAGCGCTTCGCGAGCGCGTTGCGGGTCTCGTTGAGGCGACGCAGGACGGTGCCGTCGTACAGGTCGGAGCCGACCTGTACGCGCGCCCCGCCGAGCACGTCGGGGTCGACCGTCTGCTTGACGGAGACCTCCCGACCGTACATCTCCGAGAGGCGGGCACCGAGGCGTCGCTCCTCCTCCTCGGTCAGCGGAGCCGCCACGGTCACGTACGCGACCTGACGGTCCCGCCGGTCGGCGGCGAGCTCGACCAGCCGGGTGAGCGCACCGGTGAAGGAGCGTCCCCCGAAGCCGGCGAGCGCGGCCTCGACGAGGCTGACGGTCACCGGCTGGGCCTTGCCGGCGAGCAGCTGCCGGGCCAGTTCGGCCCGCCGCTCGACCGCGGCCATCGGGTCGGAGAGCGTGTTCGACAGCTCGGCGGAACCGGCGACGACCTGCCCGAAGCGGAACAGCTCGTCCTCGACCTCGCCCAGCTCGCCGGCCAGGTCGGCGCTGGCCAGCAGTGCCTCCACGCCCAGGCGCTCGACACCGTCGAGCAGCTCGGTCGGGGCCGACCAGCGGCCGGACACCATCGACGTGAGCAGGTCGAGCGCCTCCGCGCCGATCCGGCCGCGCAGCATGTCGCCGAGCAGACCGGAGCGGTCGGCGCCGGCCCGGGCCGGGTCGGAGAGCGCCCGGCGCAGCCGCGGCTCGCGCCGCAGCAGGGCGGCGACGGAGAGGATGTCGTCGGCGGTGGCAGCCACCGCCGACGGCTCCGCGCCGCGGACGTACGTGTCGAGGCGCTCGGCCCCGGCCCGGTACGACTCCCGGCTGGCGGCCTGCATCAGCGGGCCCCCGTGCTCTCGAGATTGCTCAGGAACCGGTCGACGGTGCCCTTGCGACGCGCCTCGTCGGCAAGCGACTCGCCGACGATCTTGCTGGCCAGGTCCACCGCGATGGTGCCCACCTCGGTGCGCAGCTCGCGCACGATGGTGGCCCGCTCCGCGGCGAGCTGCTCCTTGCCGGCGGCGATGATCCGGTCGGACTCCTCACGCGCCTTGGCGAGGATGTCCTGCCGGATGCCGTCGGCGTCGGCCCGCGCGTCGTCGCGGATCTTGGCGGCGTCGGTACGCGCCTCCGCGAGCTGGGCCCGGTACTGCTCGAGCAGCTGGTTCGCCTCGGCCTGAGCCGCCTCGGCGCGCTTGATGCCGCCCTCGATCGCGTCGACCCGCGCCTGGTACATCGCCTCCATGCGGGGCATGACGAACTTCAGCAGGACGAAGACGAGCAGGGCGAAGGAGATCGTTCCGACGACCATCTCCTGCCAGATCGGCAAGATCGGATTGTGCGCGCCTTCGGCGGCGAGATACATGTCAGACCTCCGGATCGGGGGAGCTCGCGTCAGCTAACGGCGAAGGCGAGCACCAGGCCGAACAGCGCCAGCGCCTCGACCAGGGCGAAGCCCAGCACCAGCCAGGTGCGGTTGTAGCCGGCCGACTCGGGCTGGCGGGCGCTCGACTGGATGTAGGCCGCGAATACCAGGGCCACACCGATACCGGGGCCGATGGCGGCGAGGCCGTAGCCGATGGTGTTGACGTTGCCACCGATCTCGGCAAGAACGTTCATTGCGGGTATTCCTCCTAGTTCACACGTGAGGGCTCACGTGTACGCGGTCGGTACCAGATGCTTGGCCGGGCCGGGTGCCCGCCGAGCCGGATCTCAGTGCTCGTCGGCCAGCGACGTGCCGATGTAGTTGGCGCTCAGCGTGACGAAGACGTATGCCTGCAGCACCGCCACCAGCGCCTCGAAGAAGGCCATCACGATCGCCATCGCGAAGGAGAAGACCGAGGTCGCCTGGACGAAGACGCTGCTCGACCCGAGCATCACGAAGCCGCCGACGGTGAAGACCAGCAGGAGCAGGTGGCCGGCGAACATGTTGGCGAAGAGCCGCAGTGCCAGGGTGACCGGCCGGACGACGAAGTTCTGCAGGAACTCGATCGGAATCAGCAGGAAGTGCATCGGCCACGGCACGCCGGGCAGGATGAGGCTCTGCTTGAGGTACTTGCCGAGGCCGTGCTTGCGGACGCCGACGTAGTTGTACATGACGTACGAGATGGCGGCGAGCACGATCGGGAACGCGATGTGCGAGTTCGGCGAGATCTGCAGGCCGGGCACGATGCTGAAGATGTTTGTCAGCAGGATGAAGCTGAACAGCACGGTGAGGTAGGGCGCGAAGCGGATGCCCGCGTTACCCATCTGCTCCCGGGCGATGTTGTCCCGGACGAGCCCGTAGACCGCCTCCGCCGCCCACTGGCCCTTGCCCGGCACCAGCTTCGGCTTCCGGTACGCGGCCACGAAGAAGATGATCAGCAGCGCGACGGCGATCCAGATCATGATGCTGAACTTGGTGACCCAGGGGCCGGCCACGTCCGGCGGGTAGAAATCCCCGACGCTGGGGGGCCAGGGAAGGTCCTGGGCGACGACCAGCTGTCCGCTCACCGTGTCATCCTCCGCACTCAACAGACCCGCGTGTGCCGGAACTCAGGCACTGAGCCTCTTCATGATCAGGTAGATCGCCCCGGCCGCGCCGAGCATCATGCCGACGGCGACCCCGATGCCGGCTGGCAGACCGAAGAACCGTTCCGCCAACCAGCCGAGGCCACCCCACACCAGAATGCCGGCGAGCAGGTAACCCACGACGGCGCCTGCCACACCCTCCGACGAGTGCTCGTCGGACTTGTGGGAGTGGGGGTCATCGGCCATGACGTGGCGAACAATATCAGCAGGGGCGCGCGGGGATGTGCGGCACCCCCCACACTGCGGGCAGCGTGCGGGCCGTACTGCGGGCGCGTCAACCTCGCGCCACGTTACTCCTGTCGCGCCCGTCAGGGCACCCGCCGTACCGGACACGATTCCGCAAAGTCACTCGTCGTCGTCACGCGGCTTGAAGGTGGGCAGCGGAGACCTCATCGCCCAGGTCAGGTGCGCTCCGGTCCACACCACCACCGCCGCGATGATGGCCACGCCCATGGCCGGCAGGCCGGGCCAGCCGGTGGCCGCCACGGCGGCCATCACCACGCCCAGGATCACGATCTTGGTGGCGTAGGTGACGAGCCCGACCGACATGATCATCCGAGGGTGGACGGCGTCCGCCCAGGCCACCGAGACGCTGGAGATCAGGTAGCTGACGATCACCAGCGCCACGCCGGCCGCGAAACCGGCCGCGCCGGTCGGGCCGCGCAGCAGCGCCGCCGCCGGCACCCCCACCACCGCGAGGGCCGCGCACGCCAGCAGCGGCAGCCGCAGGTGGTTCAGCCGGGACCGGATGGCGCCGGGCTCGCCCGCCCGTGGCGCCGTCATCGGGGGTACGCCGGGAAGGCGGCGACCAGCTCGGCGACCTCGCGGGCCATCCCGGTCAGCGCGTCGGCGCCGCCGGAGGCGCCCGGATCGGTGCGTACCGCGCGCGCGATCAGCCCCGCGATCCGGCGCATCTCGCCCTCCCGCATGCCCTGGGTGGTGACGCTCGGCGTACCCACCCGGATGCCGGAGGCCACCGACGGCGGCCGCGGGTCGTACGGGATGGCGTTCTTGTTGAGCGTGATGCCGGCGGCGTCGCAGCGGGCCTCGGCCTGCGCGCCGGTCACGCCGGTCTCCCGCAGGTCGAGCAGGGCCAGGTGGGTGTCGGTGCCGCCGGAGACCGGCGGCAGTCCCTCCGCGGCCAGCCCGTCGGCGAGCGCGCGGGAGTTGGCGACGACCTGGGCGGCGTACGTGCGGAACTCGGGCTGCGCGGCCTCGCGCAGCGCGACCGCCTTGGCGGCGACGGCGTGCATCAGCGGGCCGCCCTGGGTGAACGGGAAGACCGCCTTGTCGATCCGGGCCGCGAGCGGCTCACGGCAGAGGATCATGCCGCCGCGCGGGCCGCGCAGCACCTTGTGGGTGGTCGCGGTGACCACGTCGGCGTACGGCACCGGGGACGGGATCGCCCCGCCGGCCACCAGGCCGATGAAGTGCGCGGCGTCCACCATCAGGTACGCGTCGACCTCGTCGGCGATCTCCCGGAAGCGGGCGAAGTCGATCAGGCGCGGGTACGCCGTCGCGCCACAAATGATCATCTTTGGCCGGTGCGCCCGGGCCAGGTCGCGTACCTCGTCGTAGTCGATCAGTCCGGTGTCCGGCCGGACGGTGTAGCCGACCGGGTGGAACCACTTGCCGGAGAAGTTCACCCGGCTGCCGTGCGTCAGGTGCCCGCCGTGCGGCAGGTCCATCGCCAGCACCGTGTCGCCCGGCTGGATCAGGGCGGCGTACGCGGCCAGGTTGGCGCTCGCCCCGGAGTGCGGCTGGACGTTCGCGTGTTCGGCGTCGAACAGGTCCTTCGCCCGGGACACGGCCAGCTCCTCGGCCCGGTCCACCTCGGCGCAGCCGCCGTAGTAGCGCCGGCCCGGGTAGCCCTCGGCGTACTTGTTCGTGAGCGTGGAACCCAGCGCGGCCAGCACCGCGGGCGAGGTGAGGTTCTCGCTGGCGATCAGTTGCAGACCGCCGCGCAGCCGGTCCAGCTCCCCCAGCACCACCTCGGCGATCTCCGGGTCGACGGTACTGAGCTGCTGGAAGTCCGGCCCCCAGAAGGTGTCCCTCGCGTTCTCCACAGCGAAGGAGTCTACGGAGCCGCACACTGGATGCCGTGAGATGCCTCGTCACCGGCGCGACCGGCTACATCGGCGGACGCCTCGCGCCCCGGCTGCTGGCCGAGCGGCACTCCGTACGCTGCCTGGCCCGCACGGCCGGGCGGCTGCGGGACGTGCCCTGGGCGGCCGAGGCGGAGGTCGTCGAGGGCGACCTGCGCCGCCCGGAGACGCTGCCGTCCGCGTTCGAGGGCGTGGAGGTGGCGTACTACCTGGTCCACTCGCTCGGCCAACGCGGCTTCGAGGCGGCCGACCGGGAGGCGGCGACCAACTTCGCCGAGGCGGCGCGCGCCGCGGGCGTACGCCGGATCGTGTATCTCGGCGGGCCGGAGCCGGCGGAGCGCGACGGCCTGCCCTCGGCGCACCTGCGCTCCCGGGCGGAGGTCGCGCGGATCCTGCTGGACAGCGGCGTGCCCACAGCGGTGCTGCGCGCCGCGGTGATCATCGGATCCGGCTCGGCCTCGTTCGAGATGCTGCGCTACCTGACCGAGCGGCTGCCGGCGATGGTCACCCCGCGCTGGGTGCGCAACCGGATCCAGCCGATCGCGGTCCGGGACGTGCTGCGCTACCTGGTCGGCTGCGCGCACCTGCCGGCGGAGGTGAACCGGGCCTTCGACATCGGCGGCCCGGACGTGCTGACCTTCACCGAGATGATGCAGCGCTACGCCCGGGTGGCCGGGCTGCGGCCCCGGGTCATCCTGCCGGTGCGCCCGCTCACCCCGTCGCTCTCCTCGCACTGGGTCGGCCTGATCACGCCGGTGCCGAACGCGATCGCCCGGCCGCTGGTGGAGAGCCTGGTGCACGAGGCGGTGGCGCACGAGCACGACATCGCCGCGTACGTGCCGGACCCGCCCGAAGGGCTGACCGGCTTCGACCAGGCGGTCGCGCTGGCGCTCACAAAGGTGCGCGACGCGCAGGTGGAGACGCGCTGGTCGAACGCGAGCGGGCCGGACGCGCCCGCCGAGCCGCTGCCGTCGGACCCGCGCTGGTCCGGCGGCACCGCGTACACAGACATGCGGGAGCGGGCGGTGGCCGCGCCACCGGACGCGCTGTGGCGGGTCATCGAGGGCGTCGGCGGCGAGCACGGCTGGTACTCGTTCCCGCTGGCCTGGTCGGTGCGCGGCTGGATGGACCGGCTGGTCGGCGGCGTCGGGCTGCGCCGGGGACGGCGTGACCCGCACCGCCTCCAGGTCGGCGAGGCGCTCGACTTCTGGCGGGTCGAGGAGATCGTCCCGGGCGAGCTGCTGCGGCTGCGCGCCGAGATGCGGCTGCCCGGCCGGGCCTGGCTGGAGATGCGCGCCGAGCCGGACGGCAACGGCGGCAGCCGCTACGTCCAGCGCGCCGTGTTCCTCCCGCGCGGGCTGCCCGGCCACCTCTACTGGGCCTCGGTGGCCCCGTTCCACGCCGTCGTCTTCGGCGGCATGGCCCGCAACATCGCCCGGGGCGCCGAACACCCGGCCGGTTAGGACGGAGAGCCGCTCGGCAGCGCGGGGCCGAGGAGCAGTCCCCCGTCGATGACGTACTCGGCGCCGGTGATGAAGGCGGCGTCCGGCGACGTGAGGAACAACAGCAGCGCGGTGACGTCGGCGGGCTGCCCGAGTCGCGGTACGGCGAATGGCTCGGGCGAGTAGAAGTCGGCGATCGGGGCGTCGCTGCCGGCCGCCGGCTCGGTGATGAACGGGGTGTCGATCACGCCGGGGTGGATCGCGTTGACGCGGATGTTGTCGCGGCCAAGCTCCAGCGCGGCGGTCCGGGTGAGCCCTCGTAGCGCCCACTTGCCGGCGACGTAGGGCGCGTAGAAGGCGGTGCCGCCGAAGCCCATGGTGGAGCCGATGTTGACGATCGCTCCTCCGCCCGCGCGCCGCAGCGCCGGGGCGGCCGCCCTGATGCCGAGGAAGGTGCCGGTGAGGTTGACGTCGAGGATGCGAGCCCAGGTGGCCCGGTCGGTGGACTCGATGAGGGCCGGTGGGTTCTGCACCCCGGCGTTGTTGACCAGGACCGTGAGCGCGCCGAACGCCTTCTCGGTCTCCGCGACGGCGGCGGCCCACGACTCCTCCCGGGAGACGTCCAGGGAGACGAACCGTGCCCGGTGGCCCAGCTCGGCGGCGAGGCCGGCGCCCCGCTCGGCGTCGATCGCACCGATGACGACGTTTGCGCCTTCGGCGTGCAGGGCGCGAACGTGGCTGGCCCCCTGCCCGCCGGTGCCGCCGGTCACGAGAACTGTCTGATTGGCGAAGCGGGACATCGGATCCTCCGGTACGTGCGGTACGACAACCCGGGAAACGGGTGGTGAGTCAATTGACTCACCACTCCGAAGCTACGCCGCCGCACGTGGTGAGTCAACCCACTCACCTCGCTACGATGGGCGCATGACCCCAGCGCCGTCGGCCTATCACCAGCGCGTGGCGGAGGAGAAGCGCGCGCTGATCGTGCAGGCCGCCACCGAGCTCTTCCTGGAGTTGGGCTACGACCGGGCCTCACTGGCACGCGTCGCCGCCGGCGCCGGCGTGTCGAAGGCGACGCTGTTCAAGCAGTTCCCGACGAAGGCGGCATTGTTCGACGCGATCGTCGTCGACTCGTGGGCCCGCAACGACGTCGCCGACGTGCCGCCCACCGGTGACCTGGTGGCCGGCTTGACGGTTCTCGGGCGGCACTACGCGACGCTGTTGAGCCGGCCGGAGATGACCGACCTGTTCCGCATCGTGATCGCCGAGATGCCACGCTTTCCCGAACTGGCCAGAGCGCACTTCGCGCAGGGCAAACTGCCGTACTTCGAGTCCGTCCGGCTCTACCTCGTGGCCGAGCACGAGGCCGGAGTCGCGGACGTCGCCGACCCGGAGTTGGCAGCCACGCACTTCCTCGGGATGATCTCCAATTACCTGCTCTGGCCGCGCCTGGTCCTCCCGGACTGGACGGTCACCCCCGAGCGCACGGCAGCTGTCGTCGACGAAGCCGTCCGGACCATGGTCGCTCGGTACGGCAGGTCGACGAGCTGACTCTCAGTTGCCGGTGCGCGGGCTGGTGTGCTGGAAGGCGACGGCCTGACCGGGCGGGACGAAGTCGCGTACCGGCTCGTCGCGCAGTGACCACGCCAGGATGCGGCCCACGGCGGCGATCTGCCGCTTCTGCACGCCACCACCGACCGCGTCCCGGGGATCGTCCGGGTTCGCGGCGATCGTCGCCACCGACAGCTGCGGGGTGAACGCCACAACCGTCTCGGTGGCGTTCCGCTCCGAGCTGCCGGTCTTGCCCGCCACCGGCCGGCGCAGGCCCGGGGCCAGCTCCTCGGCGGTGCCGCCGTCGCAGCGCCGGTACATCGACTGGTCGCCGACCGGGCAGCGGCTGGCGTCGGCCGCCGCGCGAGCCACCTCGGTGTCCAGCACCTGCCGGCAGTCGGCGTTCCCGGCCGCGACCCTGCGGCCGGACGGGTCGGTGATCGAGGTGACCGGCGTGGGCCGGCACCACGTGCCCTCGGCGGCCACCGCGGCGTACGCGCCGGCCAGGTCCAGCGGCGTGGTGGCGGAGACGCCGAGCGTGAACGGCCCCCAGCTCTTGGCGCCCTCGCGGGCCATCCGGGCATCCGCCGGAGCGCGGAACACGATGCCCAGCCGCTGGGCCATCTCGACCACCCGGTCCGCGCCGACGCGCTCGGTCAGCCAGGCGAAGTACGTGTTCACCGAGCGCCCGAACGCGTCCCACATGTCCCGGTCGCCGTCCATCCAGGAGGCGTTGGCGTTCTCCGGGCACCACCGGCCGCCGCAACTCGCCGGGCCGGCGCCGACCGGGTACTGCGTCACGTAGACGCGCGGGGCGTCGAACTCGGTGTCCAGCGGCAGACCGGACTCCAGCGCGGCCAGCAGCGCGAACAGCTTGAACGTCGAGCCCGCCTGGTAGCCGGTGATGCCGCCACCGCCGGCCACGAGCTGGTTGACCGTGTTCGGGTAGTTCTGCTGCCCGTCCGGGTTGGCGGCCGCGCCATAGGCGCGGTTCACCGCCATCGCCAGCACCCGGCCGGTGCCCGGTTGCACCACGGCCGTCGGCGCCGCGCGGGCGATCGTCTCCGGGTAGATCTCCCGCACCTGCTCGCTCGCCTTGGCCTGCACGTCCGGGTCGAGCGAGGACACGATCTTCCAGCCGCCGCGGCGCAGCGTGCGCTGCCGTTCGTCGGCGGTCTCGCCGAACGCCGGCTGGGCGTTCCACCACTGCGTGAACCAGTCGCAGAAGAAGCCCCAGTCGTTGTGCTCGGCGGAGACCGCGGCGCAGTCGTTGGGGGTGGCGTTCGGCTTGAGGGCCAGTTCCGTCGCCTTCGCCGCCTCGGCGTCCGCCGCGCCGACCCGGCCGGTCTCCACCATCCGGTCCAGCACGTACGCCCGGCGCTGCCGGGCCGAGTCGGCGTCGCCGCTGATCGGGTCGTCGGCCGGGGAGCGGACCAGCCCGGCGAGCAGCGCGGCCTGGGCCAGCGTGAGCCGGTCCGGCGTGGTGGAGAAGTAGCGCTTGCTGGCGGCGGCGATCCCGTACGCCCCGGCGCCGAAGTACGCGATGTTCAGGTAGCGCCCGAGGATCTCGTCCTTGCCGACCTGCCGTTCCAGCGTCAGCGCGTACCGCATCTCGCGGATCTTGCGGCCGACGGTGATCTCGGTGGCGGCGGCGCGCTGCTCCTCGGTCAGCCGGGGGTCACCGGCCAGCGCGTTGCGCACGTACTGCATGGTCAGCGTGGAGGCGCCCTGGCGGGTGCCCTCGCGGCGGTTGGCGGTGAACGCCCGCGCCACGCCGCGCACGTCCACGCCGTGGTGCTCGTAGAAGCGCACGTCCTCGGCGGCCACGATGGCGTCGCGCATCACCGGTGCCACCTCGCCGACCGGCACGTCCACCCGGTCCTCGACGTAGAACGAGGTGATCAGCGTCCGCCCGTCGCTCGCGTACAGGTTGGAGCGCTGCGCCGGCTGCGGCGTCCTGAGCGCCTCCGGCAGCGCGGTGTACGGCATCAGGTTCTTCACGCCCAGCCCGAAGACGAGCGCGGCCGGCAGTGCGGCGGCGGCCAGGGCCAGTCCGGCGAGCACGCCGGCCAGCACAACGGTGAACAGCTTGTCGAGATAGGCCCGGTTCATCAGCTCTCCCCGCAGGAGCCGGCCGTACGGACCCGTTCAGAATGACCCGAATGTGCGCTTTGGCCGCCACCTTCCGAGAAAGGCGCAGAAAGTTCGCGAGGAAGGATGAATCTCAGGGCAACAGCGCGGCAGCCAGCGGCTGCACCGTCTCCTCGATCTCGTCCGCGACCCGGCTGAAGCACTGGTCGCCCCGGCCCCACGGGTCGTCCAGATCGTCCGTGGGCAGCGCGGAGGCGTTCTGCCGGGCCGCGTCGACGGCCGCGACGAGGGCGACACCGCGCGCGTGGACCGCGTCCGGCGTCGGCTCGGCCGGCGGCAGGGCGGCGCGGTCCAGCCCGCCGAGCAGGCGGCCGAACTCACCGAGGACGAACGTGCGCGCGGCGGCGTCCGGCCGCAACGCCACCACGTACTCCTGCTGGTCGGCCGTGGCGGTGAGCACCAGGTCGGCGGCGTCGATCAGGTCGGAGCGCAGACGACGGGCGGCGAACCCCTCGGTGTCGCCGCCGCGCGAGACCACCTGCCGGGCGGCGGGCGGGTTCATCTCCTCCCCCGCGTGCCAGCCGCCGGTGCCGGCGCTGTGGCTGTGCACCAGCGCGTCCGACCCGGCCGGGTCGACGTCGAGGCGGGCCAGCCGCTCGCGGACCGCGAGCAGCAGCAGCCGCTCGGCCATCGGCGACCGGCAGATGTTGCCCATGCAGACGTGCAGGACGGTGAAGGGCGGCACTCAGACCCCCCGCTCGTCGAGGATGTCCGGCACGACCTCCCGCAGCTTCGCCAGCGTCACCGCGCCCTCGCGCAGCACCCGCGGCACGTCGCCGGTCAGGTCGACGATGGTGCTCGGCACCGGGTCCACCGCCGGCCCGGCCTCCAGGTACGCCCGGACGCCGTAACCGAGCTGGTCGCGCGCCTCCTCGGCGGTGAGCGCGGCGGGCTGGCCGACCTTGTTCGCCGAGGCGACCGCCATCGGCCCGGTCTCGCGCAGCACCTCCAGCGCCACCGGGTGCAGCGGCATCCGCACCGCCACCGTGCCGCTGTTGTCGCCCAGGTCCCAGGCGAGGCTCGGCGAGTGCTCCACCACGATGGTCAGCGCGCCCGGCCAGAACGCCTCAACCAGGTCGCGGGCCGCGCCGGGCAGCGAGAAGACCAGGCCGTCGAGCGTGTGCCGGGAGCCGATGAGCACCGGGGGCGCCTGCCGGGCGCCACCCTTGGTGTCCGCCAGAGCCTTCACCGCGTACGGGGTGAAGGCGTCCGCCCCGACGCCGTAGACCGTGTCGGTCGGCAGGACGACGAGTTCCCCGTTCTTGACGGCCTCGATGGCAGCGGCGATGCCGCGGTCCCGGTCGGCGAGCGACCGACAGTCGTAGAGCATCACGAGGAGTCAGTCTGCCACGCCCGGCCGGGGTCGGGGTGGGTGCCGTCCGCCCGCCGGGACGCGCTCGCCCAGCGGGGCCGCCCGGCCAGGTCCCGGTGCTCCTCGACCCGGTCGTAGCGGCCGTCACCGCGCAGCAGCGCCGGCACCTCCTCCGCGTGCGTGTCGTCGTGCTCGACGCCGATCACGCCGCCCGGGCGCAGCAGCTCGGCGGCCCGGCGCACCACCGGGCGGATCACGTCCAGCCCGTCCGCGCCGCCGAACACCGCCTCGTCCGGATCGTGCCCGGCCACCTCCGGCGGCACGATCACCGACCTCGGCACGTACGGCGGGTTGCAGAGCAGCACGTCGACCCGCCCGGCCAGGCCGGCCAGCAGCTCCGGGTCGGTCACGTCGGCGGCCACCACCTCGACCGGCCGGTCCCCGGCGGCGGCCCGGTCCGCCGCGTTGCGCCGCAGCCAGGCCAGCGCGGCCGTGGACCGCTCCACCGCCACCACCCGGGCCGCGGGCACCTCCTGCGCGACGGCGAGGGCGATCGCGCCGGAACCGCTGCACAGGTCGACCACGAGCGGCGCGGCGTGCTCCCGGGCCCGCTCGACGCCCCAGCCGGCCAGCAGTTCGGTCTCCGGCCGGGGCACGAAGACACCCGGCCCGACCGCCAGCTCCAGGTGCCGGAAACCGGCCGAGCCGAGCAGGTGCTGCAACGGCTCCCGGGTCACCCGCCGCCCGACCAGCTCGTCCAGGCGGTCACGCTGCGCCGGGGTGAAGCCGTCGGCGAGCGCCAGCCGGCCACGCGGCACTTCCAGGACGTACGCGGCGAGCTGCTCGGCCTCGGCGCGGGGCGCCTCGACGCCGGCCGCGGCGAGCGCCCGCGCCACCCGGTTGATCACCAGCGACGGGCGTTCGCGTTCTGTCCCTTCGGACGGGTGTTGCGGGAGTGCTGTCACGCAATAATCATGAGGCGTCGCGGCCCACCTCACGAACGGGTGCGTCCGGGCGCACACCGCAGGGAGGTCGCGAGTGGGCTGGCTCGACCAGGTCGAGGACCAGGTTGACGCTCTCCGACGCGCTCGGTCCCTCCAGGAAGCCAGCCGGTCCGCGGAGGCGTGCGCCCTGCTCGACCGCGTCATCCGCACCACGGCCGACCCGTACGCCCGCGCCGACGCGCTCGTGCAACGCCTGTCCGCGCTGATCAACCTCGGCCGGACCGCCGAGTTCACCAGGGCCGTCGAGGACGCCTCCGCCGCCGTACGCGACCTGGCCGAGCCCTACCTGCACGGGCACCTCAACGCGCTGGCCGCGCTCGCCGCCCACCACCAGGGCGCGCTCGACAGGTGCGTGACGCACCTGGTCCGGGCCGCCCGCGCGCTCGGCGCCGACGACACCCCCGACCGGGACACCGCCTGGGGCTGGCACGACCTGGCGATGGCGTACTCGTACCTCAGCTTCCACGGCCACGCGCTCGGCGCGATCGAGCGCGCCCGGGAGGTCGGGCTCAGCGTCGGCATCCCCGAGGAGACGTTCGCCGCGCCGGGCATCCGGCTGCGCAACGCGGTCGCGCTCGACCACAACGGCGACAGCGACGGCTGCCTGCGGGTGCTGCGCGACGTGGCCGGCGACCTGGCCCGGTTCCTGCGCGGCGGGCGGGCCGGCAACCTGCGCCCGAGCAGCCTGGCCGCGTACGGCTACGCCGCCGCCCGCCGGGCCGCGCTCGGCGACCGGGTGGAGTCCGCCGGGGACGCCGACCCGAACCGGCTGCTCGGCCACGGCGGGGACAGCGCCCGCGCCCGCGACCTGCGCCAGCTCGGTCAGGTCTGCCTGGCGGTGGCCGACGGCCGTCCGATCGAGGCGGTCACCCGGCTGGACTCGCTCCGGGTCTCCGCCGAGACGCTCGGCGCGGCCGAGGCGCCCCGGCTGCGCAGCGTGGCGCTGGCCCGGGCCGGTGACCACGCGGGCGCGCACCGGGCCGACCGGCACGCGTTCCGGCTGGCGGCACAGCGCAGCGACCGGCTGCGGGACGTCTACATCGACGGCATCGCCGCCCGGATCGACCACGAGGAGATGCGCCGCGAGGCGGCCCGGTACGAGGGCGAGGCACTCACCGACCCGCTCACCGGCCTGCCCAACCGGCGCCGGCTGGAGCGCTACCTGGGCGCCGTGGTGTCCCGGGGCGAACGGGTCGTGATCGGCGTCTGCGACCTCGACGGGTTCAAGGCGGTGAACACCCGTCACGGCCACCACTCCGGCGACCTGGTGCTGCAACGGGTGGCCGGAGTGATCAACCGGGTGATGCGGCGGGGTGACTTCGTGGCCCGCTACGGCGGCGACGAGTTCGTCGTGGTGCTGCCCGACACCGGCATGCCGGAGGCGGTCGAGGTGGCCCGCCGGATCGAGGCGGCCGTGCGCACCGAGGACTGGGAGTCCCTGGTCCCCGGCACGCCGGTCGGGGTGACGATCGGCTTCGCCGAGGTCGACGGCAGCACCACGGTGAGCGTCCGGGAGGCGCTCGGCGCCGCGTTCGAGCTGGCCGACCGGGAGATGCTGCGCGCCAAGGCCCGGTTGCGGGCGAGCTGAGCGGTAAGGAAGGGCCCCCTGTTAACGCCTCCGGTAGAGCAAGGGCCCCCGCTTAACACCCCGTGCGGTCAGCGGCGGGACAGCTCGGTCTCGCCGGCCAGCCGGGCCGCGCGGTCCGCCTCGGCCAGGGCGTCGAGCACCCCGTCCAGCTCGCCGGCCAGGGCCAGGTCCAGGTTGTACGCGGTGTAGCCGATGCGGTGGTCGGTGATCCGGTTCTGCGGGAAGTTGTAGGTGCGGATCCGCTCGGACCGGTCCACGGTGCGGACCTGCGCCTTGCGGGCGTCCGACGCCGCCGCGTCCGCCTGCTCCTGGGCGGCGGCGAGCAGCCGGGCGCGCAGGATGCGCATGGCCTGCTCCCGGTTCTGCAGCTGGGACTTCTCGTTCTGGCAGGAGACCACGATGCCGGTCGGCACGTGGGTGATGCGGACCGCCGAGTCGGTGGTGTTCACCGACTGCCCACCGGGGCCGGACGAGCGGAACACGTCGATGCGCAGCTCGTTCGGGTCGATGGTGACGTCCACGTCCTCCGCCTCGGGCAGCACCAGCACCCCGGCGGCGCTGGTGTGGATGCGGCCCTGCGACTCGGTGACCGGTACGCGCTGCACCCGGTGCACGCCGCCCTCCCACTTGAGCCGGGACCAGACGCCGTTGCCGCCCTCCGGCACGCCCTTGCTCTTGATCGCCAGCGAGACGTCCTTGACGCCGCCGAGGTCGGAGTCCTGCGCGTCGATCACCTCGGTGACCCAGCCGTGCCGCTCGGCGTACCTGGTGTACATCCGCAGCAGGTCCCCGGCGAACAGCGCGGACTCCTCGCCGCCCTCACCGGCCTTGATCTCGACGATCACGTCCTTGGCGTCGTGCGGGTCGCGCGGGATGAGCAGTTCCGCGAGCCGTTCCTCAAGGGCCGGCAGGGAGGCGGCGATGGTGTCCGCCTCGGCGGCGAACGACGCGTCCTCGGCGGCCAGTTCCCGGGCGGCGGTCAGGTCGGCGCGGGCCTGCTCCAGCTCGCCGGCCGCCTTGTGCAGCGGAACCAGTTCGGCGTATCGACGGCCGACCCGCCGGGCGGTGCCCTGGTCGGCGTGGATGGCCGGGTCGGCCAGCCGCCGCTCCAGCTCGGCGTACTCGTCGAGGAGGGCGGCCAGGCGCTCACTGCTCATGCTGCGGGTGCTCCTTGGTGATGAAACCGGCGCAAACGGACGAACGCCCGTGCCCGGCAAAAGCCGGACACGGGCGTCGTCGACGGAGCTACTTGGCCTTCTTGGCCTGAACCTTGGCGTACTTCTGCTGGAACTTCGCGACCCGGCCGGCGGTGTCCAGCACGCGCTGCTTACCGGTGTAGAACGGGTGGCAGGCGCTGCAGGTCTCGACGCTGATGGCGCCGCCCTTGGCGGTGCTGCGGGTCGTGAAGGAGTTGCCGCAGGAGCAGCGGACCTCGGTGGTCGCGTACTCCGGGTGGATGTTGGGCTTCATGTCGCCTCGGTCCTTTCGTCGGTGGTCGCCGGGTCGCCGTCGGTGCTCCCCGCCGTCACGACGGGCTCGGGCGTGAACCGGAACCGGTGGCCGATTGACCAGTCTGCCACGGGCGTCTTCCACCCGGCACAGGAGGTCCGCCACCTCCAACGCCGGCCCACCCCTCAGCATTCCCACCCCCACCCCACCCACTCCCCCGGCCCACCCGCGCCCACCCACCACCCGCCCGCCCCGGGCCCCGCCCCGAGCCCGGCGATCATGAACTTAGCGGCACTTCCCGCCCCTTTTGTCCAGGCCAACTTCATGATCGCCGGAGCGGGAGCCGGGGCCGGGCGAGGGGGGCGCGGACTGGGCGAGGGGTGCGGCCGGGGCTCCTCCCCCAGGATGAGGAGCCCCGGTCCGGGTCAGGCCGCGGGGGCGCGGACAGCTGCGGCGGTGGTCACAGTCGCCTCGGCCTTCACGCCGTTGACAGTCACCGCCAGCAGGATCTGCGCGCCGGGACGCAGCGCGGTCAGCCGGCCGGTGGCCGGGTCGAACCAGGCGGCGTGCCACGGACGAATGCCGACGACGCCCCCGATGTGCAGGCTCGGCGAGCCGGACCAGTCGGCGCTGACCGGCGCGGCCACCGGCACCTGCCGCCCGCTCGGCTGGGTGAGCGTGGCCGTGACGTCCACCGGCGAGCCCTGGCGCACCTGCGCGGGCGCGGTCAGCGCGAGCCGGTCGACGTGCGCGTGCGTCTCCGCACTCACCCACGTCGGCCCCTCGGCCAGCGGGTCACGGCGGGCCCGCTCGGCCTCGCCCGGCGTCACCGGGTCCACCCCGAACTCGGTCCAGCCGGTGAACCCGCCGAGCGCGGCCGGGGTGGACGGGTCCTTGCCCGAGTTGCCGTTGATCACGTACGGCACGCCGTCCACCCGGTCGGCGTGGAACGTGCCGACGTGGCCGTTGACCATCAGCGCCCCCTTGCCGGTGCGGTGCTGGAAGTCGGCCAGCCACTGCTCCACGAGCGCCGCCTCCTTGCGGTCGCCGAGCTGGCTGGCCTTGGCCGGGCTGGGGTCGCGCGGCGGGTGGTGGAAGAACACCGCCACCGAACCCACCGAGCGGTCGGCGGCGGCCTGGTCGAGCGTACGGCGCAGCAGTTCCACCTGGTCGAACCCGCCGCCGCGCAGCGACCCGGTGGCGGTGCTCAGCGTGAGGAACCGGGTGCCCCGGTGGTCGAAGACGCGCGAGGTGTCCCCGAAGACGCTGCGGAAGTTGTCGATCGGCGCGCCCATGATCTCGTGGTTGCCCGGCACGTAGTGGTACGGCACCTCGCCGCCCAGTTCCTCGTCCAGGATGCGCTTGGCCAGCGTGAAGTCCGCCGGGTAGGCGGTGTCCACGAAGTCGCCGTTGATGATCAGGAAGTCCGGCCGGGCGGCGCGGACCTCGCGCAGCGTACGGCGGGCCTGGGCGACCAGGTCGCTGTCCGGGTTCGCGGCGACGAACTGCGCGTCGGAGAGCACCGCGAAGCGCCAGGGCGCCCCGTCCACAGTGCCGTCGCGCAGCACCACCCGATCGGTGCGGTTCGGCTCCGGCGGCGCCTGCACGTCCGGCGGCACCCGGGCCACCAGGTCGTCGATCACCACCTCGCTGCGGTACTGCTTGGCCGGGTCGGTCTCGGCCACGTAGAACCGGCGCACCCGCACCGGGTACTGCACGCCCGGCGGTACGGCGAACTCGACGTACTTCCAGCCGGTCCAGTCCAGGTACGGGCCGCGCAGCACGAACTGGGTGTCCTGCGCGTCGTGCAGGTGCAGGCTCGGCCACTCGCCGGTGCCGTTCGCCTTGATCCACATCCCGAACGCCTGCGGCTGGCCGGGTACGTCGATCCAGGCGGGCGGGTCGGCGTACGCGGCCCGGGTGCCGGTGGACTGGCTGAAGTCGTACGACATCCGCAGCCCGCCATCGGTGTGGCCCTCGGCCGGGGCGACCGACCCGGAGGCGCGGGCCTGGCTGAACTTCCACGACGCGGCGTCGTCGAAACCGGCCACCGGCACGTCGGTCAGCCCGACGGTCACCGGCAGGACCGTGCTGCGGTTGCCGACCCGGGCGGTGACCAGCGCCGAGCCGCTCGCGGCAAGCGCCTTGACGGACAGGTTGCCGTCGGCGGTGGGGGTGACGGAGAGCAGGTCGCTGTCGTACTCCAGCTTCAGGTCGGCCGGCTCGATCGGCGCGGTGTTGCCCTCGGCGTCGAAGCCGACCACGCCGAACAGGCCGGTGTCGCCGGCCCGGTCCAGGCCGACCCGGTCGACGGTGCCGTCGATGCGCGCAAGCGGGCCGAGCACCGTCAGCTCGATGGCGCCCCGGGCGCGTCCCCGGGTGGCCGTGACGGTGCTGCGCCCGGGAACCGCGGCCCGGAACACGCCGTCGCCGTCCACCCGGCCGTGGGTGGCGTGCCAGCGCGGCTCGCCGGCGGCCGGGCCGTACGTCTCGTCGTATCCGGCGGCGGTGAGCCGGCGGGTGAGGCCGGGGAAGACCCGGTCCGGCCGGCCGCCGCGCACCGGCGCGACACCGGGTGCGGCGGTCGGGTCGCTGGCGGTCTCCAGCCAGTAGCCGGTGAGCCGGCCGCTGCCCTTCGGCGCGTAGACGGCGAGCCCGTTCGGCACCGGCCGCTCGCTGCCGTCGGACGGGCTGTTCTCCACCTGGACCGTGGCCGCGCCCGGCTCCCGGGCGAGCAGCGTGGACGAGCCGCCGCCGTCGAGGTTGAGCGCGTTCGCGGCGCCCAGCTCGGCCATCATGCGGCCCATCTCGGTCTGGGTGACGCCCCGGCTGTCCACCTGGCGCCCGTCCACCGTCAGCATGATCATCTTGCGCCCGTCGGCGGAGAAGCCGACTGCGGTGCGCGGGGCCAGCGACTCGTCGGCGATGTTTTGCACCACGCCGTCACGGACCAGCACGTTGCCGCCGCCGACGGCGGCGCGCAGGTCACCGCCGTCGGCGGCGCGCGGTCGCCAGGTCAGGTCCACCGCGTCGCCGGGACGTAGCGCGGCGAGCGCGTCGGCGCCGGCCTCGCGGCCGAGCAACACCGTGCTGCCGGCCGGGATCGGCCCCTCGCCCGCCGTGGTGGCCACGTTCGCCACCCGGCCGCCGGTCACCGTCACCTCGACCGTGCGGGCCGCGCCCTCCACGGCCCGCCTGCGGGTGTACGACCCCCAGAGCGGCGTGAACACGCCCACGCCGTCGCGCTGCACCATGTTGTTGAACTGGGTCAGCGGCACCGGCCCGGCGGGCAGCGTGGCGCTGCCCTCGAAGCCGACCTGGACGACCCGGCCGATGCCCTGAGCGCTGATCCCGACCGCGTTCGGGTGCCCGGCGACCGGCGACTGCACCAGCTCGCCGGAGCGGACGCCGACGCCCTGGGCGGCACCGGAGTTGTTGATGTCGAAGAAGTCGCCGTTCACCGCCGCGACGGCACGGGAACGGTCCACCGCGGCGCGCAGCGGCTCGTCCTTGGTGACCTCGCCGGAGTTGACGTAGTCGACGGTGAGCCCGCCGGCCAGGTCGGCGGTGAGGGCGTCGGCGCGCAGCCAGCCGGCCGCGTCGTACCTGTCGAAGGAGGTCAGGTCGAGGCCGGGCGCGACCGGCCGGGTGGTCTTGGCGGTCTCCAGGCCGCCGGCCGGTTCCACACCGGCGAGCGCGACGGCGGAGTCAGGGCGGGACGAGGCGCGCGGCGCGTCCTCGGCGGCGGTGGCGGCCGGCGGTGCGGCAGCCGGCGGCCCGGCGGCCGTGGCGGCGGACGGCGCCGGCGTGGTGATCGTCAGCAACGGCGTCAGCAGCAGGACGCCGGCGAGGCGGGCGGGTCGACTGCGGGTTCGCATGGACGACAGTCAACCCGACGGTGAACAGAAGTTTCAATACCTAACGGCTTAACCGTAGAAAAACTTCACGGGCGGGCCGCCCGGTACGCGACGAGGGGCACGGCCGCGTTCGGCCGTGCCCCTCGTGCGTCGGATCGTCAGCTCACTCGCCCGGAGTGGACTTCGCGATCTGCATCAGGAACTCGATGTTGGTGCGGGACTGCTTGAGCCGGTCCAGCAGGAGGTCGAGCGCCGCCTGCGAGTCCAGCGAGTGCAGCACCTTGCGGAGCTTGTGGATGATTGCCAGCTCCTCCGGCGCGAGCAGGACCTCCTCCTTACGCGTGCCGGAGGGGTTGATGTCGATCGCCGGGAAGACCCGCTTGTCGGCGATCTTCCGGTCCAGCTTCAGCTCGGCGTTACCCGTGCCCTTGAACTCCTCGAAGATGACCGTGTCCGCCATGGACCCGGTCTCCACCAGCGCGGTGGCGAGAATGGTCAGCGAACCGCCGTTCTCGATGTTGCGCGCCGCGCCGAGGAAGCGCTTCGGCGGGTAGAGCGCGGTGGAGTCGATACCACCCGACATGATCCGGCCGCTGGCCGGCGCCGCCAGGTTGTACGACCGCCCGAGCCGGGTCACCGAGTCGAGCAGCACGACCACGTCGTGTCCCAGCTCGACCAGGCGCTTCGCCCGCTCGATCGCCAGCTCCGCGACGGTGGTGTGGTCCTGCGGCGGACGGTCGAACGTGGCCGCGATGACCTCGCCCTTCACCGACCGCTGCATGTCGGTGACCTCTTCCGGCCGCTCGTCGACGAGCACCACCATCAGGTGGCACTCCGGGTTGTTGCGGGTGATCGCGTTCGCGATCGCCTGCAGCACCATCGTCTTACCGGCCTTCGGCGGCGACACGATGAGCGCCCGCTGGCCCTTGCCGATCGGCATGACCAGGTCGATCACCCGGGTGGTGAGGATGTGCGGCTCGGTCTCCAGCCGCAGGCGCTCCTGCGGGTAGAGCGGCGTGAGCTTGTAGAACTCCGGCCGGCGCTTCGCCTCGTCCGGCTCCATCCCGTTGATGGTGTCCAGCCGGACCAGCGGGTTGTACTTGTCGCGCCGCTGCTCGCCGTCCCGCGCGGCCCGCACGGCGCCGGTGATCGCGTCACCGCGGCGCAGGCCGTACTTCTTGATCTGGGACATCGAGACGTACACGTCGTTCGGGCCGGCGAGGTAGCCGGTGGTCCGGACGAAGGCGTAGTTGTCGAGCACGTCGATGATGCCGGCCACCGGGACGAGCACGTCGTCCTCGCCGACCTGCGGCTCGCGGCCGCCACTGCCACCGCCGTCGCCCTCGCCCCGCTCGCCACGGCCGCGACGACGGTCCCGGAACCGGCTGCGCCGGCCCCGCCGGCCGCCGCCCTCGTCGTCGTCGCCGTCGTTGTCCCGCTCGGCGCGCTGACCCCGGTCGTTGCGGTCACCCCGGTCGTTGCGGTCGCCACGGTCGTTGCGGTCGCCACGGTCGTTACGGTCACCGCCGCGCTCGTTACGGTCGCCGCCGCGCTCGGCCCGCTCGGCCCGCTCGCCACGGTCGCCCCGCTCGTTGCGGTCGCCACGCTCGGCCCGCTCACCACGGTCACCACGGTCGTTGCGCTCGCCGCGCTCGGCCCGGTCACCGCCACGCTCGCCACGGTCGGCCCGCTCGCCGCCACGCTCGGCACGCTCACGGCCCCGGCCCTCGTTACGCTCACCGCGCTCGGCCCGGTCACCGCCACGCTCGGCCCGCTCGCCGGTCTCGGCGGGCGCCTCGTCGGCGCGCGTCGTCTCGGCCGGCCGCGCCTCGGCCACCGGCGCCTCGGCCGGTCGCGCCTCGGTGGTCGCGGCGGCAGCCCGGCTGCGGCGACCACGGGTACGACCCTCGGTCACCTCGGCGGCCGGCGCCTGCTCGGCGGGGCGTGCCTCGGCCCGCTCCTCACGGACCTCCGCGTGCACCTCCTCACGGGCGGGAGCGGCAGCCGCCGCCACCTCGGCTCGCGGTCGAGGGGTTCCGGCCGCGGCGCCGCCCTGCTGCCGCTCGGTGATCGCACTGATCAGCTCGCCCTTGCGCATGCGAGCGGTACCAGAGATGCCGAGCGACGCGGCCAGGCTCTGCAGCTCCGGCAGCAGCATCGCCGACAGACCGGTGCCGCTACGCCGGCGGCGCGTGGGGGCGGCGGTGGTGGCATCGCCAGCGACGTTGGAAACATCCGACGTCACGTCGGTGGTGTCGCTCAATGGATTCCTTCCCTCGATAGGCCGGGCTGCCCGGAGTCGTGGAACCAGGTGGCCGGGCGGCCTCGGTGCACCCGCCTCGCATGACGCGTCGCGGGAGTCTGTGACACAGCAGCCGGTGGTTTCCCGACTCACCACCGTCGGTGAGCAGGTCTCGCCGTCTGCGGCGACCTTGGAAACTGCGGCGCGGCGTGGGCCTTGAGCAGGGGTGACGGGCTACCGCCGAGAGCTTCGGGGGTGCGCCGAACCGCAGGAAGATCGCATGCTTCGCGGCTGTGCTAGGTCTAGAGCGTAATCGCCTCGTCCGACCTGCGGCAACAGGGCCCCGCTCGGCGTGTCAAAGTCTACCCCGGATGACCCGGGCACCGCTGACATCTATCGGCAACTCCCAGCGCCGCCAGTCTGTTCCCGCCTGGAAGTCCGCTGAGACCCGGGAGAGCGCCAGCACGGTCGGACCCGCCCCGCTGACCACAGCCGCCACACCCGCCGCACGCAGCGCGGCGACGAGTGCCGCCGTGGCGGGCATGCCCGGGGCCCGCTGGTCCTGGTGCAGCCGGTCGACGGTGGCGGGAAGCAGCAGCGCGGGGTCGGCGGTGAGCGCGTGCACCAGCAGGGCCGCCCGGCCGGCGTTCGAGGCCGCGTCGGCGTGCGGCACGGTGGCCGGGAGCGCCGCCCGGGCCACCGAGGTCAGGCCCCGCTCGGCGGGCACGAACACCGTCGGGCGCACGGCCGCCGCCACCGGCAGCGACACCGCCCGCGCCCCGCCCGGTTCCGTCCAGGCGATCGTGAAGCCGCCGAGCAGGCAGGGCGCGACATTGTCCGGATGCCCCTCCAGCTCGGCCGCCAGCCGCAGCGCGGCGTCGTCGTCCATCCGCCGCTCGCCGCCTGCAACCAGCGCGCGGGCCGCCAGCACCCCGGCCACGATCGCCGCCGACGACGAGCCGAGCCCGCGGGCCTGCGGGATGCGGTTGACGCACTCCAGCGCCAGGCCGGCCGGCTGCGCGCCGAGCGCGTCGAAGGTGGCCCGCATGGCGGTGACGATCAGGTGCCGCTCGTCCGACGGCAGCTCGCCGGCGCCCTCGCCGGTGACCGACACCCGTACGCCGCCGTCCGTCACCTCGGCCGTGACGTCGTCGTGGCGGCCGAGGGCCAGCCCGAGCGCGTCGAAGCCGGGGCCCAGGTTGGCGCTGGTCGCGGGCACCCGGACCCGTACCGGGCCGGGGATGAATGTGGTCGGCACCGGCTCATGCTAGGACGTACGGCGGACAAGCCGTCCGTACCGCCCGGAGCGTGAGACCGACGTGTCATCCCGCCCGGTCCGGCACCGGCACGTCGACCGGGTCGGTGAGCGAGAGCCGCCGGGTGGCGAACCGCCAGCCGATCGCGTACAGGACTGTGACCAGGCCACAGCCGGCGAGCACGGTGCGCTCGTCCACCCGGTCCACGACGAGCGCCACCACCAGCTGGCTCACCGCGATGGCGAGCGTCGCCAGCATCATGTCGGTGGCGAAGACCCGGCCGCGCAGCCGGTCCGGCACCTCGCCCTGCAACGCGTAGTTGGACAGCACCCAGTTGCTGCCGCCGCCCAGGTGGGCCAGGAAGACCAGGACCAGCACCAGCGGGAACCAGGTCACCACTGAGGCGCCCAGGTAGGCCAGGCCGTACATCGACATGGACAGTGCCAGGCCGGTGAGCAGCCAGGCCCGGTTGCTCAGCACCCGGCGCATCATGATCGGGCCGACCAGGGCCCCGGCGCCACGGGCGGCGAAGAGCAGGCCGGCGCCGACCGCGCCGACCCCGTACACCCCGGCGAGCAGCGGGAAGACGGTGAGCACGCCGTTGCCCAGGCCGACCGCCGACTTGACGGTCACCAGCGCCAGCACGCGCGGACGGTGGGCGATGTAGCGCAGCGCCTCCCGGATCGCCGCCCAGGTGCGCGGCACCGCCGCCGCCGGGTCGCGCGGCGCCTGCAACGGCCGGCGGATCAGCGCGGCCAGGCCCGCGGCGGCGACCAGGCCGACCGCCGCCACCCAGAAGCTGGCGTACGGCCCGGCGGCGGCGCTCAGGATGCCGCCGAGCGAGGCGCCGACCACCGTCATCGTGCCCCACGCCGAACCGGCGACCGCGTTGCCCGCCGCCAGGTCCTCCGGGTCGACCACGTTCGGCAGCGCCGCCTGGGCCGCGGGCGAGTAGAACGCCTTCGCCACCGCCACCAGCGCGATCGCCGCCAGCGCCAGCCAGGCCGTGCCGGCGCCGCGCACGCCGAGCAGCAGCAGCACACCGGCGAGCGCGCCCACGTTCGCCACCATCATCACCGTGCGGCGGTCGAACCGGTCGGCGACGGTCCCGGCGTACGGGAGCAGCAACGCCGTCGTGCCGGTGTCCACCGCCAGCACCAGCGCGCCCCAGACGCCGCTGCCGGTCAGGTCGGGCAGCAGCACCAGCAGCGGCACCATGACGAACCAGTCCGCGCCGAAGACCACCAGCTGGGCGAGGAACAGGTGGCGGAAGTCGCGATTGCGGACGACTACCGAGAGGGTCGGCGACACGCGGGCACCCTACCGGGCCGCCCCGGTCGCGGCAGCTCGGCGAAGAAGCTCGGAGACCGTGACGAACGTGTATCCCCTGGCCCGCAGCCCGCCGATCATGTCGGGCAGGCCGCGCAGCGCCACCAGCCGCGAGTCGACGCCCACGTCGTGGGCGAGCAGGATCGTGCCGGGGCGCATGTCGGCGACGATCCGCCGGGCGTGCCCGGCCGGGTCGTGCGGGAAGTCGCCCTCGACCATCTGGAGCGTCCAGAGCACCACGCGGTAGCCCAGCCGGGCCGACGCGTACAGCACCGAACCGCCCAGGTGCCCCCAGGGCGGGCGGAGCAGCCGGGGCGCCGAACCGGTGGCCGCGGTGATCGCGTCGTGGCTGCGGCGCAGGTCGTCGTAGACGGTGGCGGCGTCCATCCGGGCCAGGTCGCGGTGCGCCCAACTGTGGTTGCCGACCTCGTGCGCGTCCATCCGGCCCCGCAGCAGCGCGGCGTGCTCGCGGGCCCGCTCACCGACCAGGAAGAAGGTGGCCGGCACCCGGTGCTCGGCCAGCGTGTCGAGCACCATCGGGGTCCACTGTGGGCGCGGGCCGTCGTCGAAGGTGAGCGCCACCAGGAGCTCCTCGGTGCGTACGCCCCACACGACCTGCACCGCGCCGGCGCCGACGTCCTGGTGGCGGCTGCCGAGCGTGGCACTCGCGGGCCCGCCCCCGATCGGAAGCCGGCGGTCGGCCACCCAGGTGCTCTCGACGGTCGCGGCGGAGCCGACCGCGGCACCCCCGATCAGCAGCGCGAAGCCGCGCAGCACGCTGCGCCGATCCCGCCGGCCCGCGCCCCCCGCCATCACGCCCCCGAACCGAAAGTGTGCAACAGCTCACTGAGCGTACCGCTGGATGTCGCTCTGGTGTGTCCCGCGCACCGAGGCGCCGGGAGGGGCCCACGGGCCCTGTCGCACACTCCACCTCGGACGGTCCCCGATGCACTGCCAGACCTGCGGGGACGCCACGTCCCCGGCCTATG
>NZ_JBEZDP010000035.1:0-36604 GCF_040648395.1 Micromonospora sp. NPDC049151 | reverse complement strand
GCGCGGGCGACGAGATCCTGCGGCTCGTCGAGCGCTCGATCGACAGCGACGTCCACGTCCGCGGCAACGAGATCACCATCACCGGCGCCCCGGGCCCCTCCCGGCGCCGTTACTCGGTGGGCGGAAGCGGCGAGCGGCGGCTCTTGGGCAGGCGCAGCACCTCGAACTGATCAGTGCCGTCGACAAGCGCGCCCGACGGGCGGGCCGGCGGCGGCGCGACCTCGGCCCGTTTCCCGGACCGTTCCGCGGCCCCGCCGGCCGGCACCGGCACCGGGTCCGGCTGCGGCTGCGGCTGCGGCTCGACCGGCTCGGCAACGCCCCGCCGGCGGTTCCGGAACGAGCCCTTCGTGTGCTCGACCATGGTGTAGAGCGTCGGCACCAGCACCAGCGTCAGCAGCGTCGAGCTGAGCAGGCCGCCGATCACCACGATCGCGAGCGGCTTGGAGATGAAGCCGCCCTCACCGGTCAGGCCGAGCGCCATCGGCAGCAACGCGAAGATGGTGGCCACCGCGGTCATCAGGATCGGCCGCAACCGGCGCCGGCCGCCCTCGACCACCGCCTCGGTCACGCCCATGCCCTGTGCCCGGTACTGGTTGATCAGGTCCAGCAGCACGATCGCGTTCGTCACCACGATGCCGACGAGCATGAGCACGCCGATCAGCGCCGGCACGCCCAGCGGTGTGCCGGTGACCAGCAGCAGCCCGATCGCGCCGGTAGCGGCGAACGGCACCGAGATCAGCAGGATCAGCGCCTGGGTCAGGCTGCGGAACGTGGCCACCATGATCAGGAAGACGATCGCGATGGCGGCCAGCACCGCGAGACCGAGGTCCGCGAACGCGTCGGCCTGGTCGGCGCTGACACCGCCGATCACGTACGTGGCACCCGGCACGTCCAGCGCGTCCAGCCGCTTCTGCAGCTCCTGCGTGGTGGCGCCGAGGTTCGAGCCGGTCGCCGTGCCGGTGACCGAGACGCTGCGCTCCCCGTCGATCCGGGTCACCTGCTGCGGGCCGTCGACCTGGTTGACGTCGGCGATCGCGTCCAGCGGCACCGCGCCGACCCGCAGCGCCCGCAGTTCCTCGACGGTGAGCGGCGGCCGGGCGCCGCTGCTCAGCACCACGGTCTGCGTCGAGCCGTCCAGCGTCACCTGCCCGAGCGGCGCCCCCCGGTACGTCTGCGCGACGAGCTGCCCCACCGCCGCCTCGGTGAGACCCGCGCGGGCCGCGGCGACCCGGTCCACAGTCACCTCGACGCGCGGCACCTGGGTGGCCAGGCTGGTGGTCACGTCCTCCACGCCCGGCGTGCCGGCCAGCGCGCCCCGCGCCGCCTCGGCCGCCCGGGCCAGCGTCTCCTGGTCGGCGGCCTGCACCACCACCTCGACCTGGTTGGCGGAGGCGTTCTGCCCGCCGCCGAACGTCAACTCGCCCACCTCCGGGCCGAGCGCGTCGAACTCCTTGCGCAGGGCCTGCCGTACCGTCGCGGCGTCGGTGTCGTCGGACAGCGACAGCGACCAGGTGGCCCGGTCGCTGCCGCCGCCGGCGAACGGGTTGTCCCCACCACCGGCGCTGACCTGGTAGGTCTCCACCCCCGAGGTACGCCGCAGCACCTCCTCGACCCGCGCGGCGGCCCGGTCGGTGCCGGCGAGCGAGGTGCCGGCCGGCATCTCCTGCCGGATGGCGAGCGTGTCCTGGCCGGAGTCGTCCAGGAAGTTCGTCTCCAGCTTCTGCGCCAGGCCGAACGTGCCCAGCAGCACGAGCAGGCCGAGACCGACGGTGGCCCAGCGGGTCTTCCGCGAGCGGGTCGCGAAGTCGATCACCGGCAGGTACGCCCGCTGCAACGGGTTGCGCAGCTCCTTCTCCTCGGCGGCCCGCCGGGCGGCGGCGTCGTCGGCACCGCCGCGCGGGCGCAGGAACCAGTACGCCAGCACCGGGATGACGGTCAGCGACACCAGCAGCGAGGCGAGCAGCGCCACCGTCACGGTGATCGCGAACGGGGCGAACAACTGCCCGACGAAGCCGCCCACCAGGGCGATCGGCGCGAACACGGCGACGGTGGTGAGCGTGGACGCGGTCACCGCGCCGGCCACCTCGCGGACCGCGGTCAGGATGGCGTCCCGCTTCGGTTCGCCGTACTCCAGATGGCGTTTGATGTTCTCCAGCACCACGATGGAGTCGTCCACCACCCGCCCGACCGCGATGGTCAGCGCGCCGAGGGTGAGCAGGTTCAGCGAGTAGTCGCCGGACCAGAGCACGATCAGCGCGACCAGCACGGACAGCGGGATGGACACCGCGGTGACCACCGTGGAGCGCACCGACAGCAGGAACACCAGGATCACCACGACGGCCATGACCAGGCCCAGCAGGCCCTCGGTGGTCAGGCTCTCGATGGACCGCTCGACGAACGGGGCCTGGTCGAAGACCACTGTCAGCTCCGCGCCCGCGGCGTCACCCAGCTCGTCCAGCCGGTCCCGCACGTCGTGCGAGATCTCCACCGCGTTGCCGTCCGGAGCGGCGGTCACCGCGATACCCAGGCTGGGCTTGCCGTTGGTACGGGTCAGCGAGGTGGCCGGGGCGAGCTGCTGCTCCACCGCCGCCACGTCGCCGAGGCGTACCGGGGCGGCGGGAGCGGTGGTCAGCACGATGCCGCGCAGGTCGTCGAGCGTACGGATGGGGGTGCCGACCTGGACCGGCAGCGACCGGTCGCCGTCGGCGAGCGCGCCCGCCGGCACCGCCACGCCGTTGCTCTTGAGCGCCGAGGCGATGGCGGTCGGCGCCACCTTGGCGGCGGCCAGCTTCGCCGGGTCCGGCGTGATCGTCACGACCTGGTCCCGGGCGCCGGTGACGTCCACCGAGCGGACCCCGTCCAGCGCCTCCAGCTCCGGCACGACCGCGTTGCGCAGCTTCTCCGCCAGCGCCCGCTCGTCGCCGTCGCCGGTCGCGGCGACCACCAGGGCGGGCAGGTCGTCGGTGCTACCGGCGATCACCTGCGGGTCGACGCCCTCGGGGAGCTGGGAGTCGACCCGGTTGAGCGCGGTCTCCATCTTGTTCACGACGTCGTCCAGGTCGGTACCGAACTCGTACTGCACCTGGACCGTGACCGCGCCCTCGCGCGAGGTGGAGGTGACCTTGTCCAGGCCGGGGATGCCCTGGAGGCTGTTCTCGATCGGCTCGGCGACCTGGGATTCCACGATCTCCGGCGCGGCGCCCGGGTACGTCGCCACGATGAACGCGGCGGGAAACTCCAGCGACGGCAGGAGCTGCTGCTTCAGCGACGGCACGGCGAACAGGCCGAAGGCCGTGGTCACCAACGCGACGAGGGCGATCAGGCCCCGGTTGGCGAGGCTGAATCTGGCGAGCAGCGACATCGGCGTTACTCACTCCTGAGAGGTGTCCGGCGGGGGGTGTCTGAGTCTGCCGCACGCCCCGGCACTCCCGGCATCCGCCCCGGCCGATGACACTCCCGCCGGCGCCGCCCGCCGACGCCTCGCCCTCAGACCAGGTCGAGGGAACGCGCGGCGGCCAGCGCGTCGTTGGCGATGGTCACCGGCGCCGGCGCGGTGGAGATCGCCCACTCCGGGTCCTTCAGGCCGTGCCCGGTGACCGTGCAGACCACCCGCGACCCGGCCGGCACCCGCCCGGCAGCGGCCTGCTGGAGCAGACCGGCGACGCTGGCCGCGCTGCCCAGCTCGACGAAGACGCCCACCTCGCGGGCCAGCAGCCGGTACGCCGACAGGATCTCCCGGTCGGTGACCGCCGAGATCAGGCCGTCCGAGGCGTCCCGCGCGTCGAGGGCCTTCGTCCAGCTCGCCGGGTTGCCGATCCGGATGGCGGTGGCGATGGTCGACGGCTCCGGCACCACCTGCCCGGTGACGATCGGCGCGGCGCCGGCCGCCTGGAAGCCGTACATCCGGGGGGCCTTCGTGGCGTTGCCGTCACGCAGGTCCTCGGAGTAGCCCATCCAGTACGCGGTGATGTTGCCGGCGTTGCCGACCGGCAGGCAGTGGATGTCGGGCGCGTCGCCGAGCGCCTCGACGATCTCGAAGGCGGCGGTCTTCTGGCCGTGCAGCCGGTCGATGTTGACGGAGTTGACCAGCGCGACCGGGTAGTCCTGGGCGAGCTTGCCGGCGAGCCCGAGACAGTCGTCGAAGTTGCCCTGCACCTGGAGCAGCTTCGCGCCGTGCACGAGCGCCTGGGCCAGCTTGCCCAGCGCGATCTTGCCCTGCGGCACCAGCACCGCGCAGGTGATCCCGGCCCGGGCCGCGTACGCGGCGGCGGAGGCGCTGGTGTTGCCGGTGGAGGCGCAGATGATCGCCTTGTCACCGGCCTCGACGGCCTTGGAGACCGCGACAGTCATGCCCCGGTCCTTGAACGAGCCGGTCGGGTTGGCGCCCTCGACCTTGAGCCACACGTCCGCGCCGACCCGGGCGGAGAGCACCGGCGCCGGCAGCAGCGGCGTGTCGCCCTCGTGCAGGGTGACGACGGGAGTCGCCTCGGTGACCGGCAGCCGATCCCGGTACGCCTCGATCAGTCCCCGCCACATGTCGTGCTCCTCGCCTCTGTCGCCCCGCTCCGGGGCCTGCCACCAGCGTGACCCAGCCGGCTCGGCCGGTCACCGGCACACCCTGACCTAACCATCAGGCGGGACGCGTGGGTTACGCGCCGCCCTCCACCCGCAACACACTCGTCACCGACCTGACGATGTCGAGTCCGCGCAGCTCACGCACGGTGGCCGCGAGCGCGGCGTCGGGCGCGACATGGGTGACGATAACCAGCTCCGCGTCGCCGCCGGCCGGCCCCTGACGAACGGTGGCGATGGACACCTCGTGCCGGGCGAAGACGCCGGCCACCCCGGCCAGCACGCCCGGACGGTCGGCCACGTCGAGGCTGATGTGGTAGCGGGTGAGCGCCTCCCCCATCGGCCGCACCGGCAGGTCCGCGTACGCCGACTCGCTCGCCGCGCGCACCCCGGCGAGGCGGTTGCGGGCCACCGCCACCACGTCGCCGAGCACCGCGCTGGCGGTGGGCGCGCCACCGGCGCCCCGGCCGTAGAACATGAGCTGCCCGGCGGCGTCGGCCTCGACGAAGACCGCGTTGAACGCGTCCCCGACGCTGGCGAGCGGATGGGTCAGCGGGATCATCGCCGGGTGCACCCGGACGTTCACGGTCTCCCGGCCCCCGGGGTCGACGCCCCGGGCCGCGATGCAGAGCAGCTTGATCGTGCAGCCCATGGCCTTGGCGCTGGCCACGTCGGCGGCGGTCACCTCGGTGATGCCCTCGCGGTGCACGTCGGCGGCGGTCACCCGGGTGTGGAACGCCAGCGAGGCGAGGATGGCCGCCTTGGCGGCGGCGTCGAAGCCCTCCACGTCGGCCGTCGGGTCGGCCTCGGCGTACCCCAGCTCGGTGGCCTCCTCCAGCGCCTCGGCGAACCCGGCGCCGGTGGCGTCCATGGCGGAGAGGATGAAGTTCGTGGTGCCGTTCACGATGCCGGTGACCCGCGTGATCCGGTCGCCGTGCAGCGACTCGCGCAGCGGGCGCAGCAGCGGGATGGCCCCGGCGACGCTCGCCTCGTAGTAGAGGTCGGCGCCACCCTCGGCGGCGGCGTCGTGCAGTGACGCGCCGTCCTCGGCGAGCAGCGCCTTGTTGGCGGTGACCACGCTCTTGCCCGCGCGCAGCGCCTCGACCAGCCAGCGCCGGGCCGGCTCGATGCCGCCGACCACCTCGACCACGACGTCCACGTCGTCGCGCTTGATCAGCCCGAGCGCGTCGGTGGTGAACAGCGCCGGGTCGACCGGCAGGTCGCCGCGGTCACGGCCGATCCGGCGTACGGCGATCCCGACGATCTCCAGCGGGGCGCCGATCCGGGCGGCGAGGTCTTCCGACTGCTCGTGCAGCAGC
This sequence comes from Micromonospora sp. NPDC049151, assembly GCF_040648395.1. Classification (NCBI taxonomy): domain Bacteria; kingdom Bacillati; phylum Actinomycetota; class Actinomycetes; order Micromonosporales; family Micromonosporaceae; genus Micromonospora; species Micromonospora sp. NPDC049151. The sequence continues at coordinate 30,713 of NZ_JBEZDP010000035.1, read as the reverse complement.
CGGACCACGTCGCTGCCGACAGTGCCGCAGCCGAGCAGCGCCAAGCGAACCGGTGAGGTCATCCCACATCCAATGCCAGCAGGTCGTCTTCGGTCTCCCGGCGGACGATCAGCCGCGCCCGACCTTCGCGGACGGCGACGACCGGCGGCCGCGGGACATGGTTGTAGTTGCTCGCCATGCTCCGGCAGTAGGCCCCGGTGCCGGGCACCGCGACAAGATCTCCGGGCTGCACGTCAGCGGGCAGGAATTCATCCTTCACCACGATGTCCCCGGACTCACAATGCTTTCCCACCACGCGGGCGAGTATCGGCTGCGCGGCCGACGTGCGGTTCGCCACGGTGGCCGAGTACGAGGCGTCGTACAGGGCGGTACGGATGTTGTCGCTCATCCCCCCGTCCACGCTGACATAAGCACGACCAGCCACCGCGTCACCGCCAGTGCCCAGCGGCACGGACTTGACGGTCCCGACCTCATAGAGCGTGAACACGGCCGGACCGACGATCGCGCGGCCCGGCTCGATGGACAGGTGCGGCACGGCCAGGTTCTCCGCCGCGCACTCCCCGTCGACGATCTTGCGGAGCCGCTTCGCCAGCTCGTGCGGCGAGGCCGGGTCGTCCTGGGTGGTGTACGCGATGCCGAAGCCGCCGCCCAGGTCCAGCTCGGGCAGCTCCACGCCGCGCGCGTCGCGGATCTGCGCCTGGAGGGCGAGCACCCGGCGGGCGGACACCTCGAAGCCGCTGGCGTCGAAGATCTGCGAGCCGATGTGCGAGTGCAGCCCGCGCAGCTCCAGCACGTCCTCGTCGAGGATCTTGAAGGCGGCCGCCGCGGCGGCGCCGCCCGCCAGCGAGAACCCGAACTTCTGGTCCTCGTGCGCGGTGGCGATGAACTCGTGGGTGTGCGCCTCCACGCCGACGGTGACCCGGATCAGCACCATCGGGCGTACCCCGCGCTCGCGGGCCAGCTCGGAGAGCCGGTCGATCTCGGTGAACGAGTCGACGATGATCCGGCCCACGCCGGCGTCCACCGCCCGGGTCAGCTCCGCCACCGACTTGTTGTTGCCGTGGAAGCCGATCCGCGCAGGCTCCATCCCGGCCGACAGCGCGGTTGCCAGCTCACCGCCGGTGCAGACGTCGAGGAACAGGCCCTCCTCGGCGATCATCCGGACCACGGCGCGGCACAGGAACGCCTTGCCGGCGTAGTAGACGTCCGCGTCCGGGAAGGCCGCCCGGAACTCCCGGCAGCGCTCGCGCAGGTCGTCCTCGTCGAGCACGTACGCCGGGGTGCCGTACTCGGCGGCCAGGTCGCCGGCGTCCACGCCCGCGACCGTCAGCGCGCCGCCGGGGCCCCGCGCCACGTTGCGCGGCCACAGGTGCGGCACCAGGGCGTTGACGTCGACCGGGGTACGCAGCCAGGCCGGCCCCCGGGTGCCGATCTCGCCGTGCAGCGCGCCCGCCTCGTGAGCCCTCATGCCGTCACATCCGCTCCGGCGCGGACACCCCGAGCAGGTGCAGGCCGTTGGCGACGACCACCCGGGTGGCGTCGTTGAGCCAGAGCCGGGCCCGGTGGGTGTCGGTGATCTCCTCGTCGCCCTGCGGGGCGATCCGGCAGTTGTCGTAGAACCGGTGGTACGCCTGCGCGACGCTCTCCTCCAGGTAGCGCGCCACCCGGTGCGGTTCGCGCAGCTCGGCGGCGGTGGCCACCACGGCCGGGAACTCGGCGAGAGCCTTGAGCAGCTCGTTCTCCTTGTCGTGGCCGAGCAGCTCCGGCTGGAACGCGGCGGCGTCGCCACGGGTCAGCCCGATCTCGGCCGCGTTGCGGGCCGCCCCGGCGGTACGCGCCGCGACGTACTGCACGTAGTAGACCGGGTTGTCGTTCTTGGCCCGGGTCCACAGCTCCACGTCGATGTCGATGGGCGAGTCGGCCGAGTAGCGGGCCAGCGCGTACCGGGCGGCGTCCACGCCGATCGCGTCGACCAGGTCCTCCAGCGTGACCACGGTGCCGGCCCGCTTGCTCATCCGCACCGGGGCGCCGTCGCGGACCAGGTTGACCAGCTGGCCGATGAGGATCTCCAGGTTGCGCGCCGGGTCGTCGCCGAAGCACGCGGACATCGCCTTCATCCGGCCGATGTAGCCGTGGTGGTCGGCACCCAGCATGATCACGACCCGGTCGAAGCCGCGCTCCCGCTTGTTCAGGTAGTAGGCGCAGTCGGCGGCGAAGTAGGTCCACTCGCCGTTGGACTTGCGCAGCACCCGGTCCTTGTCGTCGCCGAACTCGGTGGTGCGCAGCCAGGTCGCGCCCTCGGACTCGAAGACGTGCCCCTGCTCGCGCAGCCGGGCCAGCGCCGCGTCCAGCGCGCCCCGGTCGTGCAGGTCCTTCTCGTTGAAGTACGTGTCGAACTCCACCCCGAAGTCGCGCAGCGAGGACTTGATCTCGGCGAACATGAGCTGGACGCCCTCGGTCCGGAACACATCCTGGGCGGCGTCCTCGGGAAGCTCGAGCACATCCGGCCGCAGCCGGACCACCTCGGCGGCGATCTCCGCGATGTACGCGCCGCCGTAGCCGTCCTCCGGCGCGGGCTCGCCCTTCGCGGCGGCCAGCAGCGAGCGGGCGAACCGGTCGATCTGGGAGCCGGCGTCGTTGAAGTAGTACTCGGTGCCCACGTCGGCGCCGGTGGCGCGGAGCAGGCGGCTGAGCGCGTCGCCGACGGCCGCCCAGCGGACCCCGCCGATGTGCACCGGGCCGGTCGGGTTCGCCGAGACGAACTCCAGGTTGATCCGCTGACCGGCGAGCGTGTCGCTGCGCCCGTACGCCGGACCGGCCTCGACGATGACCTTGGCGAGCTGACCGGCGGCGGCCGCGTCCAGGCGGACGTTGAGGAAGCCGGGCCCGGCGATCTCCACCGACTTGATCCCCGGCGCCTTGGCCAGCTCGTCGGCCAGCGCGGTGGCCAGCTCCCGCGGGGGCACACCCACCTTCTTGCTGAGCTGGAGCGCCAGCGTCGAGGCGTAGTCACCGTGATCCGGATTACGGGGTCGCTCGACGGTGGTCTGCGCGGGCAGCGCGGCGCGGTCCAGTCCCCGCTCGTCGAAGACGGCGTGGGCTGCGGCGAGGACGACCTCGGCGAGTTCTGCGGGAGTCACTGATCCATGTTATCGGGGGTAGACTCGGGCACCGCGGCGGCGACCCAGCATGTGAACCGGTCCCGCGCTCCCCCTGACCGACCGACCTGACGAGGCACGATGAGCATCAGCACCCCGGGCGGCCCGGAACGCCGTCCCACCGTGGTCAGCACCGGCAAGAAGCCGGCCGCCGGCCGGCCCGCGGCTGCCGACAAGCCCGCCGCGAAGGCCGGCTCGGGCAAGGCCGGGGGCGGCAAGGGCACGCCACGGCAGGGCGCCGGGGGCAAGGGCCGCAAGCCGGTCACCCCGGTGAAGGTCAGCCAGGGCCGCTCCTGGGGTCCGATCGCCCTCTTCGTCGCGGTCGGCGTCCTGGCCGTGGGCATCATCGGCGCCGGCGCCTGGGCGGTCTACCAGGGCGCCCAGCCCTGGCAGAAGCGGGCCGAGGCGATCGACGGCATCGTCGACTACCGCGCCAAGGACAAGGACCTGGTCAAGGGCGGTAACCACCAGCCCGGCACGATCAAGTACGACATCGCCCCGCCGGTCGGCGGCCCGCACAACCAGGCCTGGCAGAACTGCATGGGTGACGTCTACGACGCCCCGATCGCCAACGAGCACGCGGTGCACAGCCTGGAGCACGGCACGGTCTGGATCACCTACCGCCCGGACCTGCCCGCCGACCAGGTGGAGAAGCTGCGCGGCAAGGTGCAGGGCAAGGAGAAGCTGATGCTCAGCCCGTTCGAGGGTCTGGACAAGCCGATCTCCCTCCAGGCCTGGGGCTACCAGCTCAAGGTCGACAACGCCGACGACGGCCGGATCGACGAGTTCATCAAGACGCTGCGGGTGAACGCCTCCATCGAGGGCCCGAACGCGCTCTGCGACCAGGGCGTCACCGCCACCGGCACCGCCCCGCGGGACAACCTGCAGAACAACATGCCCCAGCAGCCCACCCAGTGAGGAAGCCGCGATGACCGCTCCGGTGACCACCGACGACGAGCTGGACGAGGCTCCGGCCGCCGACCAGGGCGGCCGGGGCGCGGTGCGCCGCTACGGCCTGCTGGCGGTGGCCGCCGCCCTCGTGGTCGGGCTGGTCCTCGGGTACGCGGGCGGCCTGCTCACCCCGACGCTCACCCGGCCCGGTGAGAACTCGCCGGAGGCCGGGTTCGCCCGGGACATGACCGCGCACCACAACCAGGCAGTGGCCATGGGCCTGCTGGCGTTCAGCCAGGGCCAGGACCCCGAGGTACGCCAGGTCGGCGTGGACATCGCCACCGGCCAGCAGGGCGAGATCGGCACCATGCAGACCTGGCTGCGCTCCTGGAAGCTGGACCCGACCGGTGACCAGGCCCCGATGGCGTGGATGCCGGACGGCGGCGGGCTGATCAAGGACGGCCTCATGCCGGGCATGGCGACGCCGGAGGAGATGGCGAAGCTGCGCGCGGCGAGCGGTCGCGAGTTCGACGTGCTCTTCCTCCAGATGATGATCCGCCACCACATCGGCGGGGTGCACATGATCGACGGCATCCTCGACGAGGGGCACGACGACGACGTGCTGGCGGTCGCCCAGGTCATGAAGAACACCCAGCAGAACGACCTGACCAACCTGAGCGCCGCCCTGAAGCGCCTGGGCGGCACCCCGTAAACACCGCACCACTCACCACCGAGGCCCGGTCCCCCTCCCAGGGGCACCGGGCCTCACCCATCCCGCCCTCCCCGCCCCCGCCCCCGCCCCCGCCCCCGCCCCCGCGATCTTGCAGTTGCTGCCCCCTGGATGCCGGATTCGCCCCGTTATCGGAGGGCCGAAAGTGCAAGATCGCGAGGGCCAGGGCAGACGCCTGGAGATCTTGGTACGGGGGCACCCCTGGGAGGGCGGTTTCGTACCAAGATCTCGGGGGTGGGAGCTACGCACTGTCCGGAATGTTCGGTATGGGCGTTTGTAACGGTTTGGGGTTAACGGGTCATTGTGGGGGTTGGAGAGTTTTCTACCCACATATCGTGACCAGTTGCGATTCGGGCTCGTTGCCCAAGACGTGGGGGTTGCACTCAGAGACGCAGGGCGGTCGGTGACCAGCTGGTGCCGACGCCACACCATCGGCGGTGACGGAGCGGTGGCAGCCGTCCGTCGCGGACTGCGGCAGGGCGAGCCGGGAACGCTCAGCCGCGAACAGGAACTCGAACTCATCGACGTGCTCCGGGGGGTCCACCCCGACGAGTTCGGCCTCGACGAGGAGCTCTGGACACGGCAGAGCCTGACCGCCCTCATCGAGCGCCGGTTCGGGCTGGCGATGGACGCCGGCACCGTCGGGGCGTACCTGCGGGCCTGGGGGCTCGGGCCGCGCGAGCCGCGCGAGCGGGCCTGCGGCCTGTGCGTCGGCGCGGTCGAGCGCTGGGTACGCAGCGAGTACCCGGCGATCACGCGGGCGGCCCAGGAGCACGCCGCCGAGGTCTACTGGATCGGCCGGGTACGCCTGCGCGGCACCATGCCCGCCGCCGACGTGGTGTCGGCGGTCTCCTCGCGGGGGCGGGTGCGGTTCATGGTGACCACACCGTCGGTGGATCCGCCGCTGCCCCGGGACTTCGTCCTGCGGCTCAGCGGCGCCGAGGAACGCACGGTCCACCTGATCGTGGACGGCTCGTGGCCGCGCAACGAGTGGCCCCGCCGGCTGCCTCGGCGGGTCGTGCTGCACCCGCTGCCGAGCTGCGGTCGCGCCGTCGCCGCCGCCTGATCCGACGAAGATCGACTCGCGGGGGTACCGATTCGGTGATCCGGGAGGGGGTTTGCTACTCTTCTCGGGTCGCTGAGCCCCCGTAGCTCAGGGGATAGAGCACCGCCCTCCGGAGGCGGGGGCGCAGGTTCGAATCCTGCCGGGGGCACACTTGCTAGCAAACCTCGATCACCACAAGGCCCTTGACCAGACCGGTCGAGGGCCTTCGTCGTGTCCAGGCCATCTGAGCAACCCTCACCTTTGTCCCCCCGATTCGGGGATGAGCAGGTCACGAGCTGGCTAACCTCGCGGTGAACGGGTCGAACCTCAGCGAAGGTGAGCCAGTTGCCCGAGACGCCGCTGACCAGCCGCCCCAAGATGCACACAGGCGTTTCCTCGTCGTTGACCACCGCGCAGCGGTGGGTGCTGCGCGGTGTCGCCGTCGCCGACGCCCCGTGCGGCCTGTGGTTCCTCGAAGCGGTGGCCACCGGCACCGGCACCACGCCGGACGAGCCGATCGACGCGACGGTGGAGGAGCTGATCGCGCGCGGGTTCCTCGCCGACACCGCCGCCGGGCTGCGGCTGGCCTCGATCGCGTTGCGCGACGGCATCCTGCGGGACACCCCACCCTCGGTGCGTCAGGCGCTGCGCGAGGTGGCCGCCGGGGTGCTCGCCGACGCCGGGCGTCCGGCCCAGGCCGCCCGGCAGCTCCTGCGGGCCACGCCGGCGGTGAGCCGGTCCGCGCGGGCGCTCGCCACGCGGCTGGCGGCCGACCCGGCGGTCGGCCCGAGCCTCGCCGCGGATCTGCTGCTGGCCGCCCCCGCGCCCGGATCGGCCGACGCGCGCCTGGCCTGGCTGGTCGACGTCGCCGACAACCTCTACCTGGCGGGCCGGGTGGACGAGACGCTGAGCATGCTGCACCGGGAGGTCGCCGCCGACCGGTACGGGCCGCGCCAGCGGGCGATGCTGCTCGGGCGGCTCGGCGCCCACTACGCGACCCAGCGTCCCTCGCTGTCCCTGACGTACCTCGGCCGGGCACTGAACCAGGAGCTCGACGCCGCCGGGCGGAGCTGGACGCTCACCATGCTGGCGTCGCTGGCGGCCCGGTTCGGGCATCCCGACGCCGCCGAGCTGGTGGCGGCGGCGCAGCGGGCCCACGAGCGCAGCCCCTCCCCCGGCGGCGGTATCCGGCTGGCCCTGGCGAACGCGGCCCGGGCGACCGCTGTCGGCGACCTGCCCGGCGCCGCGCGGATCCTCCAGGAGGTGGACGCGGGCGAGCCCGCCGCCCGCACCCAGGCGATCTTCCTGCGCGTCGACCGGGTGGCGAACCAGATCGCGCTCGGCCGGTACGTCGACGCGGTGACCGCGCTCGACGGCGTCGCCGCTGAGATCGACACGCTCGGTGCGGTGGCGCAGCCGCTGGTCACCGCGCTGGACTGCGTGCTGCGGCTCGCCACCGGAGAGCTGGCCGAGGCCGAGGCCCGGGCCCGCCTCGCGTTGACCGAACGCGGCGGCGCCCTGCCGGCACCGGCCCGGGTGGACCTGCTCGCCACAGTGGTGGAGGTGCTGTTGCGCCGGGGTGAGGTGGCAGCGGCCCGGGAACTTCTGGCCGGGGAACGCCCCGCTGTGGGCTGGCCCGACGACGTGCAGTGGTTCCGGCTCGGCTGCGCCGCCGCCGGTGACCCGGAACCGGGCCGGCACACCGCGCTCCTGGGCGTCGCCTTCGCCCTGCCGGACCGTTCGATGGCGCCCCTGCTGCTGGTGCCGCACCACGGCCCGCGACTGGTCCGCGCGGCGCTGGCGCTCGGTGACCGGCAGCGCGCCGAGAACCTCGCCGACCAGCTGAAGCGGGCCGCCGGGATGGCGAACAACGCGCTCTGGCGCGGCGTGGCGCACCAGGTCGACGGGCTGCTCACAGGCGATCCGGCGGCACTGCGCGCGGCGGTACGGCTGCTGCGTACCACCTCCGCGCGGCCGGCCCTGGCCGACGCGCTGCACGACCTGGCGCGCTCGCCCGGGCTGCCGCCCGCGGAGACGTTCGACCTGCTCGCCGAGGCCGCCGCGATGTACACGCGGATGGGCGCGGCGAGCGACGGGGCCCGGACGCCGGAGGCCGGCAGCCCGGTGGGTGACGACGCCGGCCGCCCGGCCGTGGCCGCGCTGACCCCCGCCGAGGTACGGGTGGCCGAACTGCTCGCGGTCGGCATGACGAAGCAGGAGGCGGCCCGGGACCTGTTCGTCTCGTTCCACACCGTCGACACCCACCTGCGCTCGATCTACGCCAAGCTCGGTGTCCGCAACCGGGTGGAGCTGGCGCTGGTCTGGGAGGCCCGGGACGTCGGCTGACCGGACACGGCGCGGACGCCACGCGAGGGGCGTGGCGTCCGCGTACCGGTCCGGCCTCAGTGCCGCTGCACCGGGCTCTTCGTCTTCGGCAGTGCCTCGACCAGTTCGCGCGGCACGTTGATCGTGTCCGCCACCACCTCGGGCGGGACGTTCGCCAGCCACTGCGCGAGCGACACGTCCTCGAACTTCGCGGTCCGGAACAGCTCCAGGTAGACGAACGGCTTGTCGCCGATGTTCTCGATGTAGTGGCCCATCGAGATCGGCACGTATCCGACGTCGCCGGTCTCCATGTTGAAGGTGCGCGCGGTGCCGTGGTTGGCGAAGACACCCATCCGCCCCTTGCCCGAGATCACGTACTGCATCTCGGCGCCGTTCGGGTGCCAGTGCAGTTCCCGCAGCGCGCCCGGTTCGATCTCCACCATGGCGACGGTCGTGGTGATCGCCGCGGCGAAGTTGCTCGAGTCGGCGATCCGTACGCTCCCGCCCTCGAACTTCTCCGGTGTCTGGGCGAGCAGGCTGTGCTTGAACGTGCGGGGCACGTCGCCGGTGGGGCTGAACACCCGGTCCTCGGCCAGCGGCGGCGGCGCCTGCCCGGGGAAGATGTACCGCTCGGACTCGTCCGGGAAATTGGCCATCTGCTGCATGGTCCAGCCGAAGTTCTTGGCGATGACCTCCCTCGGCACGTGCGAGAAGAAGTCGGTCACCTGGAACGTCGCGTCCTCGGAGTAGCAGCCGTCGTCGAAGACGAGCAGGAACTCCACACCCTCCTCGTGCGCCTGGATGTGGTGCGGGATGCCGGCCGGGAAGTACCAGAGGTCGCCGGCCTTGACGTCTTCGAGGAAGTTGCGGCCCTCCTGGTCCACGGCGGCGATCCGGCAGCTGCCGGTGAGGACGAAGGCCCATTCCGACTGGATGTGCCAGTGCAGTTCCCGGTACGCGCCGGGGTTGAGCTTCATGTTCACGATCGCCAGGTCGTGGGCGATCGGCAGGAGACGGTTGGTGATCTCCCGGGTCCAGCCGCCGCTCTCCTGGCGGGTGTGCGCCAGCGAGAACGGGAACACCATGTTGGGCAGGAGTCCGTGGTCCGTCGACGGCGGGTGCACCAGGTCGGGGTGGGACTGGTCGATCGCCGGATTCCGCGGGACCGTGCCGACCATCTGGTGGTCCTTGGGCGATCCCATACCGGCACGGTCAGTGGATCTGGGCATGACGAGTTTCCTTCCGGGTGTGGGCCGCCGCGTCGGCGGCCCGGGACGGGACGAACAACGCCCGCAGGTGCTCCGGGCTCTGCAGGGCCACCGCGAGCGGAAGCGCGACACAGAGGAACAGAGACGCCACGACGCTCCAGACCGGAGCGTCGACGGCGACTCCGGCGACGGCCAGAGCCGCGATCGAGTAGAGCGTGACGCGCAGTCTGGTGATCGGGAGCACGAACATGTGCCCGGCCTCCTTCGGTGATTCGCGTCGCCGGAACGCAATGGCGATGTTGCCGAACCCGGGCCAATCGGGTAACCACGCGATCGCGCTATTCCACGGAATCGGACGAACGGCCGCACAAAACGCGCGCCGCGTATTTTCTGCCATCGGATCCCGGACCGGTTTCACAAGCCGGATACGAGGGTAGGAAGCCGGATGTCCAATTCTGCGAACAGTTCTGCGAGGGCTGCCCGGAGCGCGGAGGACCGCTGGCGGGTGGGGGAATACGACTTCCACGTACCATTTCTCGCACTTGCGCTCGCCACCGGCCTCGCCGGTGTGGTCGACGCGTTCTCGTTCCTCAAGTACAAGGTGTTCGTAGGTATTCAGACGGGCAACGTGGCATTCGTCGGAATGGGTGCCGCCGGTCACCTCAAGGCGTGGCCGTCCGCGCTGGCGTCACTTGTCGCGTTCGGCCTCGGCGGGCTGCTCGGCGCGGGGATCCGCCGTGTGCGCCCGGCCGGCCCGCTCACCCCGCCGGGCATGGAACTGCTCGCCATGCTGGCGCTGCTCGTGCTCTGGGGGCTGGTGGACCGGTCCCTCGACTCGGGCCGCGACTCGCTTACCGAGCGCACGATCCTGACCGCGCTGCTGGCGTTCCCGGTCGGCATCCTCGGCGGGCTCGTGGTCCGCACGTTCGGCGTGCAGACCGCCACCTCGTACCAGACCGGCACCGTGCTGCGCACCACGAAGGGCATCGCCGACTGGGTGTTCGAGCCGGAGGGCCGCAGCGCTACCGGGCGGCTCGCCGCGACCGGCCTGCTCTGCCTGGTCAGCTACGCGATCGGCGGCTTCGTCGGCGCGGCCACCGAGACCCGCCCGATCTGGACGATGATCGTCACCTGGGCGCTGGCCGTGGTGCTCATCGCGTTCACCTGGGGCAAGCGGCCCCCCGCGACGGCGACCGGACGTCGCTGACGCGGGCGGGCCTCACCCGGCCTCGCGGCGGGCCTTCGCGCGGCGCTTGCCCTCGTGCATGGCCTGCACCCGGGCCACCGGAATGGTCCGACCGTGCTCGACGAGTTCCGCCGGCAGCCGCTGCGGCGCGGGCAGCGCCTCCGCCCAGGGATCCCGGTCACCGAGCAGCGCGGGCACGGTCCGCACGGTGAAGTCGGCCGGGCTCGCGCTCTCCAGGTCGGTCCAGCCCACCGGGTACGAGACGGGGGCGCCGGGCCGGATCCGAGGGCTGTAGGCGGCCACCACCGTCGCCCCGTACGCCCGGGTCGAGTCGACGAAGACGCGGCCGCCGCGGTCGGCGACGATGAACGCGGTGGTCGCGGCCGCCGGGTCGAGCCGTTCGGTACGGGCGGCGAGCGCCCGGGTCGCGGCGGCGGCCTCCTCCGCGGTGGTCGCCGGGTTCACCGGCACGATCACGTGCAGCCCCTTGGCGCCGCTCGTCTTCACCGCGCCCGCCAGCCCGGCGTCGGCGAGCGCCTGGCGCACCAGCAGCGCGACCCGCACCACGGCGCCGAACGCGTTCCCCTCCGGCGGGTCCAGGTCGAGCACCAGGTGGGTCGGGTGTTCGGGCGCCCCGGTGCGGGCCAGCGTCGGGTGGTACTCCACCGCCCGCTGGTTGGCGAACCAGAGCAGCGTCCGCCGGTCGTCGCAGAGGGCGTACGAGATCTTCCGGTGTGACGCCTCCGCCCACACCTCGGTGCGGCGTACCCAGTCGGGCGTGTACTTCGGCAGGTTCTTCTGCATGAACGGCTCCTGGCCGGGCCGCACCCGCAGCACCGACAGCGGCCGGTCCCGCAGTTCCGGCAGGATCCGGTCGCCCACCACGTCGAGGTAGTCGACCAGGTCGCGTTTGGTCGCCCCGGCGCCGTCGAACAGCGGCTGGTCGAGGTTGGTCAGCGACACTCCGGCCCGGGTCTCGTCGGCTGCGCCCATCGGACCACCTTCCCGGGCCGCGCCCGGCTCGGCAACCCCGACACGGTGCCCAGCGCGTCTCGGCGGCCCGCACCTGCGACGATCGAGGGGTGGGTGACGTGGAGGCGGACCGGTGCGTGTCTGCGGAGCAGGCGAGCGCCTGCACCGTGCGGGAGGCGCTGGACCGGGTGGGCGGGAAGTGGGCCATCGGCATCCTCATCGCCGCCTCGGCCGGCCCGGTCCGCTTCACCGAGCTGGAGCGCCGGGTGGAGGGGATCAGCCGCCGGATGCTCACGCTGACGCTGCGCAACCTTGAGCGGGACGGGCTGCTGCACCGGCACGTGCATCCCACGGTGCCGCCGAAGGTGGAGTACACCGCCACCCCGATGGCCCAGGAGCTGTACGAGTCGCTGGTGGCGCTGACGAGCTGGGCGGAGCGGCACCGCGAGGCGATCAGCGCGGCCCGGGCCGAGTACGACCGGACGCATGGCGGCCACCGTCCTGACCTGCGCGGACAGGCAGTTGTGGCGAACGCCACGGACCGGATCTGACCGATCGGTCAGACCCTGACCGATCGGTCAGGCATGCTGGAGGACATGGCGCGACCCACCACCGCCACCCACGACGAGCTGCTGGCCGCGGCCGCTCGCCGGTTCGGCGTAACCGGCTACAAGGGCACCTCGCTCCAGGACATCGCCCGTGAGGTGGGCTGCTCCAAGGCGACGGTGCTCTACCACTTCGCCAGCAAGGACGCCCTGCTCTGCGAGCTGATGGCCCCGGCCATCACGATGCTGGAGGAGCTGGACGCCCGGATCGCCGCGCACACCGGCGCCGGGGCCCAACGCGTCGCCGCGGACGGCTTCGTCGACCTGGCGGTCCGCTTCCGCCGGGAGATCGCACTGCTCCGGGGCGAGTTCCCCGACCTGCTCCAGCAGCCCGCGTTCACGCACATCCAGCAGATCTCCGAACGGCTGGTCGCGGCCTTCGCCGGCTTCTCCGACCGGCCGGAGGCCCGCGTCGCCGCGCTCGTCGTGCTCGCCGGCATCGCCGAGACCTGCGGCGAGTTCCTGGACATCCCCGACGAGCAGTTGCGCCCCGCGCTGCTCGCCGTGGCGTACCGCGCGCTCGAAGTCACCACCTGATCCGAAACTGCGAGGACAAGGAAGGTCCATGGCGACCCTGCTGTACCGGCTCGGCCGGGCATCCCTGCGCCGGCGGCGACTCGTCGCCGTCGTCTGGCTCGTCGTACTCGTCGGGCTCGGCCTGGCCGCGGCCACGCTGCGCGGCCCGACGGCGAGCAACTTCACCATGCCGGGCACCGAGTCGCAGAAGGCGATCGACCTGCTCGCCGACCGCTTCCCGGCGGCCAGTGGCGCCACCGGCACCATCGCGATCAAGGCGCCACAGGACGGCGCGCTCACCTCACCCGCCGGACAGGCGGTGGTCCAGCAGGTCACGCAGGAGGCGGCCACGCTCCCCGGCGTGGTCGGCGCGGTCGACCCGTACCAGGCGCAGGCGCTCACCCCGGACGGCCGGTACGCGCTAATCCAGGTGCAGTTCGCCGGTGGGGCGGACGAGGTCACCGACGAGCAGCGCGACGCGTACGAGAAGGTCGGCGCGCAGGCCGAGGCGCAGGGCTGGCAGATCGCGCCCGGCGGCGAGGTGCTCAACGGTGAGCCGGAGGTCGGCTCGACCGAGGCGATCGGCGTGCTGGTCGCGGCGATCGTCCTGGTCATCACGTTCGGCTCGCTCGTGGCGGCCGGGATGACCATGCTGAACGCGCTGATCGGCGTGGGCGTCGGCATGGCCGGCCTGTTCGCGCTCAGCGGCGCGGTCGAGCTGACAAGCACCGCGCCGATCCTGGCGCTGATGCTCGGCCTCGCGGTCGGTATCGACTACTCGCTGTTCATCACCTCCCGGCACCGGCAGAACCTGCTCGACGGGCTCTCCCCGGAGGAGGCGGTCGGCCGCGCGGTCGGCACCGCCGGCTCGGCTGTGGTCTTCGCCGGCGCGACGGTGGTGGTGGCGCTCGCCGGCCTGGCCGTGGTGGGCATCCCGTTCCTCACCGTGATGGGCCTGGCCGCCGCCGGCACCGTCACCGTGGCCGTGCTCGTGGCGATCACGCTGGCCCCGGCGCTGCTCGGCTTCGCCGGCCACAAGGTGCTGCCGCGCAAGCTGCGCGACCGCAAGGCGGTCGAGGACCCGACCACCGGCTCGGAGGACCGCTCCGGCTTCGGCTTCCGCTGGGCCCGCTGGGTGACCAGGTTCCGCATCCCGGTGATCCTCGTCGGCCTCCTCGGCCTCGGCCTGCTGGCGATCCCGGCGCAGGACATGCGCCTGGCGCTGCCGGACGCCTCCGCCGCCGCCGAGGGCACCCCGGCCCGGGTCAGCAGCGACCTGATCCGCGAGGGCTTCGGTCCCGGCTTCACCGGCCGGCTCGCCGTCGTGGTGACGGCTGACTCGCCGCAGGCCACCCAGGGCGCCATCCCGCAGGTGACCGCGCTGATCCAGAAGACCGACGGGGTGCTGGCCGTGGCCCCGCCGCAGGTCGACCCGTCGGGGCGTACCGCGCTGATCGGGGTGATCCCGAAGTCCGGGCCGACCGACGAGGCCACCGAGACGGTGGTGCACGACATCCGCAAGCAGGTCTCCGGCATCCAGAACGTCGACGTGCTGCTCACCGGCGTCACGGCGGTCGGCATCGACGTGTCGGAGAAGCTCTCCGACGCGCTGCCGGTCTACCTGCTGCTGGTGGTGGGCCTGTCGATCCTGCTGCTGATGCTGGTGTTCCGGTCGATCCTGGTGCCGGTCAAGGCGGCGCTGGGCTTCCTGCTCACCGTGGCGGCCACGTTCGGCATCACCGTCGCGGTGTTCCAGCAGGGCCACCTGGCCGACCTGGTCGGCCTGGACACCCCGGCGCCGCTGGTCAGCTTCCTGCCGATCCTGCTCATCGGCATCCTGTTCGGCCTGGCCATGGACTACGAGGTCTTCCTGGTCTCCCGGATGCGCGAGGACTTCGTGCACGGCGACACCGCCCAGCAGGCCACCATCAACGGCATGGGGCACGGCGCCCGGGTGGTCACCGCCGCCGCGCTCATCATGATCTCGGTGTTCGGCGGCTTCGTCTTCCTGGAGGACCCGATCATCAAGTCGATGGGCTTCGCGCTCGCGATCGGTGTCGCCATCGACGCGTTCGTGGTCCGGATGACGATCGTGCCGGCGGTGATGTCGCTGCTGAACAACGCCGCGTGGTGGCTGCCGCGCTGGCTGAACAAGATCCTGCCCAACGTGGACGTCGAGGGTGAGGGCCTGCGCGCCCACCTCGCCGAGAAGCAGCACGCGCAGGTGTGAGCCGTACCGGGTGGGGTCCGACGGGCCCCACCCGGTCACACCCCCGCCGGGTACGTCTCCATCTCGCCCGGTGTGACCCGCGTCGGCAGCGGGTGCAGCGCCGTCGTCTCGTCGCACCAGACGAACGCGTCGTAGCGCTCACCGAGCCGGGTCGGCACGTAGTTGCCCCACGACTCGAAGCTCGGGTCGTACACCACCCCGATCGCCCGGTGGTCGGCCTCGCCGGTCACCCATTCCGGCTGGTCGTCGCCGCCGAAGACGAGCACCGCGCGGTCCGGCATCAGCTCGTGCAGCCGGTGCTCCACCGAACCCGCCCGGGCCGGCGGCACCACCATGGTCTCGGCCGGTGATCCCCAGCGCGGCGCGGCCACCACGCTGCCGCGCCAGCTGCCGAAGCCGATCAGCGCCACCGCGTCCCGGCCGTGCCGTTCCCGGCCGAGCTGCCCGATGTTGACCATGCCGTCCGCCGCCATGTCGGTGGCCCGGGCGTCGCCGACGTGCGTGTTGTGCGCCCACACGATGCCCCGCGAGCCCGGCCCGTACCGGTCCAGCAGCCGGTCGAGCGTGTCGGCCATGTGGACGTCGCGGACGTTCCACGACTCGGGGCCGCCGCCGACCATGGCCCGGTAGTACCGCTCCGCGCCGGCCACCACCTCCGCGTTCTGCCAGGCCGAGAAGCGGTCCGGGCCGTCCGCGGCGGCCTGTTCCCGGGTACGCGCCAGCAGCCGCACCACCTCCTCCTCGCACCGGGCGGAGACGAACCGGCTCGCCATCGCGTACTCCTCGGCCCGCGTGCCGTACGGCTCGAAGCAGCGGTACGCCTCCTGGGCCGCCTCCAGCGAGGCCGGGTCCTCCTCACCGAGGTAGTCGAAGATGGCCTGCATCGACTCCCAGAGGGAATACACGTCCAAGCCGTGGAAGCCGGCCCGCTCCCCCTCCGGGCGTTCCAGGTTCCACGCGCGCAGCCAGCGGCAGAAGCGGGCCACCTCGGCGTTCGCCCACATCCAGGTGGGCCAGCGCTCGAACCGTTCCAGCGCCACGAGCGGATCGGCCAGGCCGCCCGGCGCACCGACCACCGACCGGTGCACCCGGTCGCAGTCCGGCCAGTCCCCCTCCACCGCCACGAAGTCGAAGCCCTGCTCGGCGATGAGCCGCCGGGTCACCTGCTCCCGCAGCCGGTAGTAGTCGTAGCTGCCGTGCGTCGCCTCGCCGATCATCACCACCCGGGCGTCCCGTACGCGGTCCAGCAAGGGGTCGAAGTCGCTCGGCGCGCCGAGCCGCTGTACCAGCATGTCCGCGGCTACCCGGGCCCCGCCGCGACAAACCGCGGCCCGGACCCGGCGGCGGGCATGCCGCCGGGCCCAGCGGGTAGCCGGGCGGCATGACCGTCACCGGTGCGCAGTTGCGGGAGTTCCTGGCCGGCCTGGACTATCCGGTCTCCCGGGAGGACCTGGTCCGCTGGGGTCAGGAGAACGGCGCCGACACCGAGGCGCTCCAGGCGCTGCGGTCCCTGCCGGCCGAGGAGTTCCACTCCCCCGCCGAACTGGGTGAGGCGCTGGTCGTGCTGGCCGACGCCTGAGCTTCTATGCCGGAGGCGTGGGGTGAGGGCCCGTCCGCGCGTGCAGCAGCCGGAACAGCACCAGCCACTGTTCCGGCCAGACCAGGCCCACCGGGGTCTCCGGCGCGATCCGCGCGGCCCGCAACGCGCCGTCGACATGCCGCCGGGGACGGGCCGCGCGCAGCGAGGCCGCGAGCGAGCCGCCGACTCCGCCGAAGCCCAGCTCCACCATCCGCCGGTACGCGGGCAGCGCCGCCGGCGCCACGAGTGGCGTGCTCCGGCGCTCCAGCCGCAGGATGCCCCCGTCGGCGCCCGGCACCGGCCGGAACGCGGCCCGGGGCACCCGCCCGGCCAGCCGCCAGTGGTACTCGGGCCAGGTCAGCACCGTGAGCCGGCTCCACCGGCCGTGGTCGCCGCTGCGTTTGCGGGCGTAGTCGAGCTGGGTGAGCAACGTCGCGGTACGCAGTCCGGGCGCGGCCAGGCACCATCTCACCACTGCCGCGGTGAGCGACCAGGGGATGTTGCCGGCCACCGAGAACGGCCCGGCGGGCGGGGCCACGGCCAGGAAGTCGGCCGGGCGCACCTCGACGTTCGGCAGCGGGGCACAGGCGGCCGTCAGCTCCGGCAGCACTGCCGGGTCGACCTCGTACGCGATCAGCCGCCCGCACCGCGCGGCGAGTGGCCGGGTCAGCCGGCCGCGCCCGGCGCCGACCTCCAGCAGCAGGTCGTCCGGGCCGGGCCGGACCGAGCGGACCATCAGCGCGACGGCGGCCGGGTCGGCGAGGAAGTTCTGGGACAGTACGCGACGGGACCGGTCGCGTGCGGTGGTTCGGCGGGGCGCCACGGGTTCGTCCTGTCTGTCGCCGGACGGCGACGGGTACGGACCGCTGCGCGGGTGTCACCCCCGCCGTCGAGGCGGCGCGGGGCGGATCGGGCGGGCGGTCCGAGCGGATCGGGACTCGGACGACCCTGGAGAGTGGCCGGGACGCGGCGCATGCCTGAGACGGCCACCTCGACGAGGTGGCATGGTGGACGGACCAGCCGCCACCTCGGCGAGGTGGCGCGACCGGCGCCCTCGGCGGGCGGGTCGGAACCGGCGGTCGGGGTCAGACGTGGGCGGCGTACCGGCCGGCCAGGGCCGGGCGCCGGAACCGCGGACGGGCGACCAGGAGGAGCCCACACGCGGCCGGCGCGGCGGCCACGCGGATCAGGGCATGCGTGAACATGCCGCCACGCTAGCGACCGGGTCCGTCCCCGGCGACCGGTTTTCTACAGGTCGACTGTGCGGCCCTGCGACCGGGCGGTCTGCGCGGCGTCCAGCACCGCCACCACCTCACGGCCGAACCGCACGTCGCAGCGGTGGTCGCGGGTGCCGGCGTCGACCTCCTCCAGCAGCTGGTCGAGCGCGGCCCCGAACGCCTGGAGCGCGCTGCCGTCGCCGGGCGGGACGGTTTCGGTGCCGTTCTCGCCGAAGAAGACGAAGTCCCGGGTGACCGCCTCCGGCGGCGCGTCCAGGGTCAGCGAGAGCGAGCTGGTCGCGCCGCCGTCGTGGGTGAGCAGCAGGTGCACCAGGCCGCTCGGGCCGTCCATCGCGGCGACCCGGGTGACCCGGCCGAGCACCGGCAGGATCAGCGACAACGCGTGCGGGCCGATGTCCCAGAGCGCGCCGCGCTCCCGCCGCCAGGTCGAGTCGCCGTACGGGTTCCCGGGCTGGAAGATCGACGCGAACATGGTCGCGCGGGCGTGCTGCCAGCCGCCCGCGGCAGCGGTCGAGGCCAGGAACCCGGTGACGTTCGGGTGGAAGCGCTGGGTGAAGAAGACCACCGAGGCCACCCCGGACGCCTGTGCCGCGTCGACCACCCGGTCGGCGTCGGCGAGGTCGAGCGCCAGCGGCTTGTCCAGCAGCAGGTGCCGCCCGGCGGTGGCGGCCCGCACGGCGATGTCGGCCTGCACGTCCGGCGGGAGCGCCACCGCGATCGCGTCGCAGGCGTCGATGAGCGCGTCGACGTCGGTGAAGGCGGGTACGCCGTGCCGGGTGGCCAGCTCCTCCGCCTTCGCCGGGTTCCGCCCCCAGACACCGGCGAGCCGGGCCCGCGGGTGCGCCTCGATGGCCGCGGCATGCGTCTCCGCCGCCCAGTAACCCGTGCCGAACAACCCGAACCGCACCCCGACCCCCTGCCGCCGACGTCCGCCACCGGCGTACGCCGGGACCGTGATCCACGCTAGTCCCCGGACCAGCCCGGCGCGCCCCGACCCGGCGGGCCAGCCGCTACTACACGCATTAGTAGGCTGTGCCGGTGAACGACACCGTGTCGACGACCAGCGCGGCGGCCTCCTCCCCGGTGGACGGGCCACTCGCCACTGTCGCGATCGTGATCTCGCTGGCGCTCGCCGTCTGGGCCCTGGTGGCGGCTGTCCGCCACCGCCCGCCGGACCGGATCCAGTTCGTCGGCCTGGCCGTGCTGGAGGTGGCGCTGCTCGCGCTCACCGTGACGGCTCTCGTCGCGCTCGGCGGCGGCGAGCGGCCGGGCGAGCCGGGCGCGTTCTTCGGCTACCTGGCGACGCTCGTCTGCCTGCCGCCGCTGGCCTGGGTGCTGGCCCGGATGGAGCCGACCCGCTGGGGCTCGGGCATCGTCTGCGCGATCTGCCTGGTCACGCCGGTGGTGGCGGTACGGCTCCAGCAGACCTGGGAGGTCCTCGGTGGCTGAGACCACGACCGAGCAACCCGTCACCAACCGCGGCCCGGGGCGGCTGCTGATCGCCGTCTACATCGTCTTCGCCATCGCCGCCACCTCGCGGGCCGGGTTGCAGATCGCCACGAAGTTCGACGAGGCGCCGGTGGCGTACCTGCTCTCCGCGCTCGCCGCGCTGATCTACATCGTGGCGGCGGTCGGGCTGGCCCGGGCCGGGCACACCGGCCGCCGGGTCGCGCTCGCCTGCTGCACCGTCGAACTGGTCGGCGTGCTCGGGGTGGGCGTGCTGAGCATCGCCGACAAGGAGCTGTTCCCGGACGAGACGGTCTGGTCCGACTTCGGCAGCGGCTACGGCTACGTGCCGCTGGTGCTGCCGGTGCTCGGCCTGTTCTGGCTGTGGCGCACCCGGCGCGACCCCGCCTGAGCGGGCCCGCGCCGGGTCGGGCCGGTCAGTCCTTCGGGCCGCCGGCGACGTAGATGACCTGACCGGAGACGAACGACGCGCCCTCGCTGGCCAGGAACGAGATGGTGTGCGCGACGTCCTCCGGGCGGCCGGGACGGCGTACCGGGATCTCGGCGGCGGCGTGCTTCTGGAGGTCGTCGAAGTCGACCTTCATCCGCGCCGCGGTGGCGGCGGTCATGTCGGTGACGATGAAGCCGGGCGCGACCGCGTTGACAGTCACCCCGAACGGGCCCAGCTCGATCGCCAGCGTCTTGGTGAAGCCCTGGAGACCGGCCTTGGCGGCCGAGTAGTTCGCCTGCCCCCGGTTGCCGAGCGCGGACGTGCTGGACAGGTTGACGATCCGGCCCCACTTCGCCTCGACCATGTGCTTCTGCGCGGCCTGGCTGAACAGGAACGCCCCGCGCAGGTGCACACCCATGACCGTGTCCCAGTCGGCGTCGGCCATCTTGAACAGCAGGTTGTCGCGCAGCACGCCGGCGTTGTTGACGAGCACCGTCGGCGCGCCGAGTTCGGCGGCGATCCGTTCCACGGCGGCCTCGACCTGGGCCCGGTCGGACACGTCGGCGCCGACGCCGAGCGCCCGGCCGCCGGCCGAGCCGATGGCGTCCACCGTCTCCTTGGTGGCGGACTCGTCGATGTCGACAACGGCGACGGCCATGCCGTCGGCCGCCAGCCGGCGGGCGGTCGCCGCGCCGATGCCGCGCGCGGCTCCGGTGACGATGGCGACGCGGGGCTCCTCCGACATGCTTACCTCCCGGTAACTTGTGGCTCGATCGAAGGAGCTTAACCCGCCGGTACGCCGCGCCTACCGCTCGTGGTCCCGGCAGAGCCGGATCCACCGGTAGCCGTAGCCGGCGAGCTTGAGCCGGTCGAGCTTGCCCACGTCCTCGTAGTTGCGGTCGCTGAGCACGTCGATCGGCAGGTCCGCCTCCGGCGCCAGCGTGCTCAGGTCCACCTCGACGTCCTCGGTGCCGAGGTTGTGCAGGAAGACCATGGTCCCGGTACGCCCGTCGGCGCGGTGCGCGAGCACGCCCGGCGGCATCGGCACGTCGATGTGGGTGGTGCTGCCGGACCCGGTCTCCGGCGCCTCCCGCAGCGTCCGGATCATCCGCTCGAACCAGCCGAGCAGGGACCGCGGGTCCTTGCGCTGGGCGGTGACGTTGACGTTCTGGTAGCCGTACTCGCCCTTGTCGATGACCGGGCGGACCAGCTTCTCCGGCTCGGCGGTGGAGAAGCCCGCGTTGTCGGCGTAGGACCACTGCATCGGCGTACGGATCGCGTCGCGCCCGTCCAGCGACAGGTCCTCCCCCATGCCGATCTCCTCGCCGTAGCGCAGCACCGGCGTGCCGCGCAGCGAGAACTGCAGCGAGTACGCCAGCTCCATGTGCCGGCGGTCGTTGCCGAGCATGGGCGCCAGCCGCCGCCGGATGCCCCGGCCGTAGAGCTGCATGTTCTCGTCCGGCCCGAACTTCGCCAGCACGTCGTTGCGCTGGTCGGCGGTGAGCCGGGACAGGTCGATCTCGTCGTGGTTGCGCAGGAACGTGGCCCACTGGCCGCCGGTGGGCAGCTTCGGGGTGTCGCGCAACGCCTCGATGATCACCTCCGGGTCCTCCCGGGCCAGCGCGAGCATCAGCCGTCCGTTGAGCATGAAGTCGAAGAGCATGTGGATCCGGTTGCCCGAGCCGCTGCCGTCGCCGAAGTAGACGGGCAGCTCGTCCGGCTCGACGTTCGCCTCGGCCAGCAGGACCGCGTCGCCGCGCCGCCACTGCACGTGCTGGCGCAGGTCGGTGAGGAAGTCGAAGTCCTTCGGTGAGTTCGGGTTGCCCGGCTCGGTGCGCTCGATGATGAACGGCACCGCGTCCATCCGGAAGCCGGAGACGCCGAGCTGGAGCCAGAACGAGGTGATCTTCTTGATCTCCGCCCGGACCTTCGGGTTCTCGATGTTCAGGTCCGGCTGGAACTTGTAGAAGCGGTGGTAGTACCACGCCTTGGCGGTCCGGTCGTAGGTCCACGTCTCGTGCTGCTCGCCCGGGAACACCATGCCCTGGTGGCGGTCGGCCGGCTCGTGGTCGGCCCAGACGTACCAGTCCCGGTACGGCGAGTCCGGCGAGGAGCGGGCGGACTGGAACCACGGGTGCTGGTCCGAGGTGTGGTTGACCACCAGGTCGATGATCACCCGGATGCCCCTGTTGCTCGCCTGGTGCAGCAGTTCGGCGAAGTCGCCGAGCGTGCCGAGGCGCGGGTCGACGTTGTAGAAGTCGGTCGCGTCGTACCCGTCGTCCTCGTTGGGCGAGGGATGGATCGGGTTCAGCCAGAGGCAGGTCACCCCGAGCCGGGCCAGGTAGTCCAGGCGCCCGATCAGCCCCTGGAAGTCACCCACCCCGTCGCCGTCGGAGTCCGCGTACGTGTCGACGTCGAGGCAGTAGACGACCGCCTCCTGATACCACCTGTCACCCATGCGGGGACTACTTCTCCGAACGCGCGCGACGGCAAACCCGGTACGGTGCCGGGATGAGCGAGGAGGCGTACGACTGGTCCGCCGGCACCTGGCTGAACCCGCCCGAGCGGGCCGAGCCGGTCGACGGCGGCCTGCTGGTCGAGCCGCGTGGCGGTAGCGACTTCTGGCGGCGCACCAGCTACGGCTTCGTGCACGACGACGGTTCGGCGCTGCTCGCGCCGTTCGGCGTGGACACCGCCGTGGAGGTGTCGTTCCTGCTCGACTACGCGGCCCAGTTCGACCAGGCCGGCGTGCTGGTGCGGGTGGACGAGCGGCGGTGGACCAAGGCCGGCGTCGAGGTGAGCGACGGCGCTCCGCAGGTGGGCGCCGTGGTCACCGACGAGTTCTCCGACTGGTCGGTGGCGCCGGTGCCGCAGTGGTCGGGCCGGGAGGTGACGGTCCGGGTGAGCCGGGCCGGCGACGCGCTGACAGTCCGGGCCCGCTGCGCGGACGAGCCGTGGCGGCTGGTCCGCGTCGCCCCGCTCGATCCGGCGGCGGAGGCGTCGGCCGGGCCGTACTGCTGCTCGCCCAGCCGGGGTGGTCTGCTGGTCCGCTTCACCGGCTGGCGGCGGGGTCCGGCGGACGCCGCGCTGCACCCGGAGGGCTGAGTCACAGGTGTGACACCGGCCGGTCCGGGTAACACTTCCGGATCTCCGGCTCTCACGTGGAAGGACCGCCATGGCCCTGGCCCAGGACGTCGACCCGAACCAGTTCACCGGGCTGACCGGCTGGGTGGCGAGCGTGATCGACTCGTTCGGCGCGGTCGGCGTGGCGCTTCTGGTGGCGCTGGAGAGCATCATCCCGCCGATCCCGAGCGAGATCGTGCTGGCGATGGCCGGCTACCTGTCCGCCGAGGGCCGGTTCAACGTGGTGTTCATCGTGGTCGCCGCGACAGTCGGCTCACTGATCGGCGCGCTGGTGCTCTACTGGCTCGGCGCGGCGCTCGGCGAGGACCGGCTCAAGCGCTGGCTGGACCACATCCCGCTGGTCGACCTGGAGGACCTGGAAAAGGCGGACCGCTGGTTCGAGCGGCACGGCCGGTGGGCGGTGCTGATCGGCCGGGTGGTGCCTGTGGTGCGCAGCCTGGTCTCCATCCCGGCGGGCGCCAACCGGATGCCGCTGGGCGAGTTCATCCTGCTCACCACGCTCGGCAGCGGGGTGTGGAACGCCCTGATCGTCGGCGCCGGGTTCACCCTCGGAACGCGGTGGGAGGACGTCGACAAGTACAGCCAGTGGTTCAACTACGCGATCTTCGCGGTCTTCGGTTTCATGATCGTGAGCTGGGCGGTGAAGAAGGTGCGCCGGCGGCGCGCCCGGCAGTCGGTGACCGCCGGGCGCTGACCGTCGCGCGGGCTCAGAACCCCGCGGTGATGCCGGTGAACTCCCAGGTGTTCTGCGCGATGCCGGAGCAGTTGGCGACCACGCCGCCGCCCGGGCAGGGCCGGTCCCGGTTGACCGACCAGAACGTGAACCGGGCCAGGCCGCGCGCCTTGGCCCAGTCGCGGATCTGCGTCCAGGTGGCCGGCGAGGTCAGCTCCTGCTGGTCGGAGAGGCCGTTCATGCCGGACAGGCCCATGTGGGCGTACGCGGTGGCGTCGGACCAGCCGAACGCGTTCTTCAGTGCGGTCTTCAGGCCCTCGGCCGCGTTCACGGTGTTCTGGTACATGTTCGCGCCGCCGCCGAAGTCGAACGGCATGATCGTGAACACGTCGATCCCGGCGCCCTTCGCGGCGGCCTGGTTGATCAGCCGGGTGCCGTAGTACGACGGCCCGGTGGTCGAGGTGCCGAACGTGATGATGGTCTTGATCCCCGGGTTGTTCTGCTTGACGATCTTGAGGGCGTCCAGGATGCGGTCCTGCACCACCTCGTTCTCGAACTCGTCGCTGTTCTCGATGTCGATGTCGATGGCCTTCAGCCCGTACGCGTTGATGACCTGCTGGTACGCGCCCGCGAGGGCGGCGGCGGACGAGCAGTTCGGGCCGAGCTTGTTGCCGCTCCAGCCGCCGAAGGACGGGATGACGTCGCCGCCGGCCGCCTTGATCGCGGCGATGGTGGCGGCGTGCGTGCCGCCGGTCAGCGGGCCGTTGCCGTCCCAGGCCGGGGTGCAGCCGCCGCCGGAGAGCACGAACGCGATGGTGAACCACTTGATCCCGGTAGCGCCCATCACCGTGGCGGGCGCGGGCGGGTCGCCCCAGCCCGGGTAGAGGTAGGGCGCGGCGGCCATCGCGCCACCGCCGCCACCGGTGCAGCCGCTGGTGGTGGCCGCGACCGCCGTCGACTTAGCCGACTCGCCGCTGCCGTTGTACGCGGCCACCGTGTAGCTGTGCCCGCTGCACGCGGCCAGCCCGGAGACGGTGGCCGAGGTGCCGGTGACGGTGGCCTTGACAGTGCCGCCCTCGTACACCCGGTAGCCGGTGACGGTGCCGGAGACCGCGTTCCAGGCCAGCGAGACGGCGGACGCGGTGGTGCCGGTGACCCGCAGCCCGCCGGGGGTGGCGGGGGCGCCCGGGTTGCCGGGGTTGCCGCCGCCGGTGCAGGAGGCGCCGTTGACCGTGCAGTTCACCGGGTCGCCGGTCCCGCTGACGACGAAGCCGAAGCTGGTGCTGGCGCCCGGGGCGAGCGCGCCGTTCCAGGACTGGTTGACGGCGGTGACGTGCTGGCCGGAGGTGGTCAGCCGGGCGTCCCAGAACGAGCCGAGCGTGCTGCCGGACGGCAGGTCGAACTGGACGTTCCACGAGGAGATCGCGGCGGAGCTGTCGTTCGTGACGGTGAACCGGGCCTCGTACCCGCTGCTCCAGCTGGAGGTGCGGACGAAGGCCGCGGTGGCGGCGGAGGCGGGCGGCGCGGCGAGCAGGGCACCGGCGACCACGGCGGTGGTCAGCGCGGCGGCGAGTGTCGCCAGGCGGGGGCGGAGTCTCACGGCGTCCTCCAGGGGACGGGCGGGGGATGGAGAGGGATTCACAACCGTCGACGTGCGCCTATTATTAGGAGTGTTAACTGTTTCTGTCCAGCACCGGTTCGGGCGCGGCCCGGAGGATGTGCCCGGGCCGCGCCTCGCCGCGCTCAGCGACGGAAGGTGAACCAGTTGACGTTGACGAAGTCGGACGGCTGCCCGCTGCTGAACGTCAGGTAGACGGTGTGCCGCCCGGTCACCGCGCCGACGTTGCCCGGCACCGAGCGCCAGGTCTGCCAGCCGCCCGTGTTGCCGACTGCGAAGCTCCCGATCGGCGGCGCGGTCGGGCTGTCCACCCGGACCTCCACCAGCCCGCTCACCCCGGACGCCGCGCCGGAGGCGACCCGGGCCACGAAGTCGCGCGGCGGCGTCGAGCCGAAGTCGACGTTGTCGTAGCGGGCCCAGTCGCCGTTGGCGAGCCAGCCGATGTCCTGCCCGCCCTCGGCGCACGTCTCCACCTGCACGCCGTTCTGCGCGTTGAACGACTCGGCCTGGATCGTCGAGTAGGCGTCGCGCACCCCGCCCGGCGGCGGCGTGGTCGGCGTCGGCGACGGGTTGCTCCCGCCACCCCGGGTGTAGACGGCCACGTAGTCGACCAGCATCGACCGGCCCGGCACGGTGGACGCGGTGGGCGTCGCCGAGCCGGCCACGCCGTCCGGGAAGCCGCCGCCCATCGCCACGTTGAGCAGCAGGAAGTAGCCGGCGTGGCCGGTCATCTGACTCCAGTACGGCTCACCGATCTGGTTCTGCCCGACGGTGTGGAAGAGCTGGCCGTCGACGTACCAGCGCAGTTGCTGCGGACTGGTCGAGGCGTCCCACTCGAACCGGTAGGTGTGGAACGCCGACTGGCAGGTGCTGCCCGGGCAGGCCCGGGACGCACCGATGCCGTTGAACTCCCCGCACGGGCCGCCCGGCGCGACGCCGCAGTGCAGCACGCCCCAGACCGAGTTGATCCCGTTGACGTTCTCCATCACGTCGAACTCGCCGATGCCCGGCCAGTTCTGGTAGTTGCCCCGGTACGGCGAGCCGAGCGCCCAGAACGCCGGCCAGTACCCGGACGCCGCCGCACCGGTGACGTTCGGCATCTGGATCCGGCCCTCCAGGGCCAGCACGCCGCCCGACGGCGGCTTGAAGTTCGCCCGTACCGTCTCGATCCGGGCGGAGGTCCAGCGGCCGGCCGAGTCCCGCAGCGGCGTGATGCGCAGGTTGCCCGAGCCGTCCTGGGCCAGGTTGGCAGTGCTGGACGTGTAGGTCTGGATCTCGCCGGTGCCCCAGTTGGCCGGGCCGCCGGGGTAGCTGGTGCCGGTGTCGATGATCCAGTTGGCGGACGAGGGCAGCGTGCCGGACGGGCCGGTGAAGTCGTCGCTCCACACGAGGTTCCACCCGGACGGTGTCGGG
The DNA here is from genome assembly GCF_040648395.1 of Micromonospora sp. NPDC049151. Classification (NCBI taxonomy): domain Bacteria; kingdom Bacillati; phylum Actinomycetota; class Actinomycetes; order Micromonosporales; family Micromonosporaceae; genus Micromonospora; species Micromonospora sp. NPDC049151. Next base: position 4,285 of record NZ_JBEZDP010000035.1, on the reverse strand, counting down.
GGCACCGCGGCCTGGGCGGTCATCGAGACGCCGGCGAGTGCTGTGGTGAGCGCGAGGACGCCGGCGCCCAGGGCGAGCCGGCGGCGTGGTCGGGGCACGGTGGCGGAGGCGGCCGGAGCCGCCGGGATCGGGTTCATTCGGGGTGCCTCTCTGCGGGGGACGGGTCCGGGAGAGCGCTCTCTGAGAGCGATTTCTACGCGCCCGTCCCCGCACTTGTCAACGCTTGTCGATGGACTCCGCCGGCTGCGGCCGGCGCAGCACCACCTGCTCCAGCGCGGTCCACGCCGTGGTGGTGACCAGATAGAGCACGGCCGCCAGCGGCACCACGAGCGCCACCAGCACCGTGCCGTACGGCAGCAGCGGGAGCAGACGCCCGAGCACCGCCGCGCCCGAACCCTCGGCCGGCGTACCGGCCACGGTGCCGGTGGCCGCCGCCGCCCGGCGCATCCGCCGCGAGGACCACCAGGCCAGCGCCAGCAGCGCGGCCAGCAGCACCCTGAACACCAGCGGCACCGGACCGGCCAGCCCGTCGCCGAGGTGCCACCCCAGCGGTACGCCGGCGAGCCGCTCCCCCAGCAGCTCCGGTGCGCCGTCACCGGTGGCGAACAGGCGGTACATGACAAGGAAGAACGGTGCCTGCAACAGCGCCGGCAGGCAGCCGGCGACCGGGCTGGCCCCGGCGTTGCGGTAGAGCGCGAACAGCTCGCTCTGGAGGCGGGCCGGATCGTCGGCGTACCGGCGCTGGAGTTCCCGTACCTCGGGGGCGAGCGCGGTGCGGCGCCGCTCCCCGCGGACCTGCGCCACTGTCAGCGGGGAGATCAGCAGCCGGACGGCGACGGTGAACAGGACGATGGCGGCGGCCGTCGCGGCGCCGCCGGCGAGCGGGGCGAGCACGTCGGCGAGCCAGGTGACGACTGTGGCCGCGGCCGAGGCCGCGGAATGCAACGGTGCGAAGGCGAGCATGGGTGGACCCCTCGATGGCGATTCCGGGTGTCCCGGGCGGCGGCATGCCGCGCGGCGGGACTGATGACGACGGAATCGGCCGCGAAAGCCGGGGTGGAGGAACCGGCGGCCCGCCGACGCGGGCCGGAAGGTGGCTACGCGGCCGAGGGGCGCAGGCCGGGCGCGCGGGGACGCGGACGCCCCGGCGCGTCCGGGTCGACCTGCCGGGGCACGCCCCGACGGCGGGCGCGGGCACGCAGGGCGGCGGCGAACCGGGTGCCGGGCGGCGTGGGCAGCGCGCGAACCCGCAGCGCGAGCAGGGTCGCCAGCAGCAGCGCGGCGACGACCGCCGCACCGGCGAGCAGCCCGGCCGGCCGGTCGGCGACCAGCGCGAGGGCGTAGGCCCACGCCCCCGTCAGCACCGCCAGGATCCCCGCCACACGGTGACAGTAGCCCGCCGTGTCACGCCCCGCGGCCCGTGCGTCCACGCCGCCGCGCCGCCGGGCGGACCCCCACGACCCGAACGGGCGAACCGGCGCCGACACGCCGCCGGGCGCGTTTCCGGGCCCGGACACGGTGGGTAACAGGCCATCGACCACGCGGCACGGTGCCGCAAGCGGTCCCGAGGAAGACGGTGGTGACGATGAGTGGCTCAGTGGCGGAGCGGGAGCGGAGCGCCGCAGCGGGCGGAACCGACCTGCTGACAGTCGGCGTCGAGGAGGAGTTCCTGCTCGCCGACCCGCACACCGGGACCGCCGTACCCGCCGTGGACCTGGTGATGGAGCAGGTGCCGGCCGAGCTGCGGGGCCAGGTGGAACGCGAGTTCCAGACCAGCCAGATCGAGATCGGCAGCCCGCCCGGGCTGGACCTGTCCTCGATCCGGCACTCGCTGTCGATGCTGCGCGCCGAGCTGGCCGACGCGGCCGAGCGGGCCGGAGTACGGCTGCTGGCGATCGGCACCGGGCCGGTCGACGGGCCGGTGCCGCCGGTGGTGGACAAGCCGCGCTTCGACCGGATGATCGAGCGGTTCCGGCTGCTGGTGCCCGGCCCCGGCAACAACGGCATGCACATCCACGTCGGCATTCCCGACCCGGACACCGGCGTGCAGGTGCTCAACCACGTCCGGCCGTGGCTGCCGATCCTGCACGCGGCCACCGCGAACTCCCCGTTCTCCCGGGGCGAGGACACCGGGTACGCGAGCTGGCGCTCGGTGGAGTGGGAACGCTGGCCGTCGGTCGCGCCCACCCCGTACCTGGAGTCGCACGAGCACTACGAGCGGCTGATCCGGCAGCTCATCGCCAGCGGCGTGATGCTGGACGAGGGAATGCTCTACTGGTACGCCCGGCTCTCCGCCAAGTACCCCACCGTGGAGATCCGCATCGGCGACGTCTGCCCGTCGGTGGACGACGCGGTGCTGGTGGCGGCGCTGGTCCGCGCGCTCGTCGCGACAGCGCTCACCGACATCGCCGCCGGCCGTCCGGCCGTCAACACCGACCACCACCTCCTGGTGGCGGCGCACTGGCGGGCCGCCCACGACGGGCTGGAGGGCGAGGGCGTCGACCTCACCGACGGTGAGCTGCGCCCGGCCTGGGAACTGCTGGACCGGCTCGTCGACCGGCTGCGCCCGGAACTGGAACGGCACGGCGACCTGGACCGGGTCACCGATCTGCTGGGCGGGCTGCGCCGGCACGGCAGCGGCGCGGCGCGGCAGCGCGCGGTGTTCGAGCGCACCGGCAGCCTCGTCGACGTGGTCGCGGACGTGGCACGGCAGACCCGTGGCTGAGCGGCCGTGCGGCCGCGGCCCGGCGTGACAGGATGGGCGACGTGGCCGAGCGCATGATCGTCATCGGCGGCGACGCCGCCGGAATGTCGGCGGCGTCGCAGGCGCGACGCCGCCGCCGCGACCGCTCCGACCTGGAGATCGTCGCGTTCGAGCGGGGGCACTTCACCTCCTACTCGGCCTGCGGCATCCCCTACTGGGTGAGCGGCGTGGTCGAGGAGCGGGACGAGTTGATCTCCCGCGACCCGGAGACCTTCCGCGACGAGTTCGGCATCGAGGTCCGCACCCGGCACGAGGTCACCGCCATCGACCTCGACCGCCGCGAGGTCCTCGCGCGGGACCTGGACGGCGGCGGCGAGGTCCGCGCCGGTTTCGACACCCTGGTGTACGCCACCGGCGCGTCACCGATCCAGCCGGACTGGGCGCGCGACGACGTGTCGGGGGTGTTCGGCGTGCAGACGCTCGACGACGGCGCGGCGCTGATCGACTGGCTCGCACGTGAGCCCCGGCCGCGGCGGGCGGTGGTGGTCGGCGGCGGCTACGTCGGCGTCGAGATGGCCGAGGCGCTCGTGCAGCGCGGGCTCTCGGTGCAGCTGGTCGAGCAGGCCGACCAGCCGATGTCGACTGTGGACCCGGACATGGGCGAGCTGGTGGTCGAGGCGATGCGGGCCACCGGGATCAACGTCCGTACCGGCATCACCGTCACCGGCCTGGAGGAGCGGGACGGCCGGATCCGCGCGGTGCTCACCGACGAGGGGCCGATCCCGGCCGACGTCGTGGTGCTGGGTCTCGGGGTACGCCCCAACACCGCGCTCGCCGAGGCCGCCGGCCTGCCGATCGGTCCCTCCGGGGCGATCCGGGTGGACCGGCGGATGCGGGTGCCGGGCGTGCCCGGCGTCTGGGCGGCGGGCGACTGCGTGGAGTCCCTGCACCGGGTCAGCGGCATGCCGGTGCACATCCCGCTCGGCACGCACGCCAACAAGCAGGGCCGCGTGGCGGGCATCAACATCGGCGGCGGGTACGCCACCTTCCCCGGCGTCATCGGCACCGCCGTCACAAAGGTCTGCGAGCTGGAGGTGGGCCGCACCGGGCTGCGCGAGCGGGACGCCCGGGAGGCCGGCTTCGAGTTCGTCACCGTGCACACCCAGTCGACGAACCGGGCCGGCTACTACCCGGGCGCGCGGCCGATGACGATCAAGCTGATCGCCGAGCGGCCCAGCGGGCGGCTGCTCGGGGCGCAGATCGTCGGCTGGTCCGAGGCGGCCAAGCGGATCGACGCGCTCGCGGTGGCACTGTGGAACGGCATGACTGTGGACGAGATGACAGCGCTCGACCTGGGGTACGCGCCGCCGTACGCCCCGGTGTGGGATCCGGTGCTGATCGCCGCCCGCAAGGCCGTCGACGCCCTCGCCGCCGTGTAAGGAAGGGCCCCCTATTAACGCCTCCGGTAGAGGAAGGGCCCCTTCTTAGAGGTCCTAACTTTTTGAGGGTGGGCGTAACCGACTGGATGTGAGGGTCGTTTCGTCTGAACGTGAGGAGGGGTGAGCAGCCGCCGTGGATCGT
>NZ_JBEZDP010000034.1:0-37424 GCF_040648395.1 Micromonospora sp. NPDC049151 | reverse complement strand
CGGTGCCACGGATTAAGATAGGCTCTGTAAGGACCCGACTTTCAACCCTCGCAGTAACTAGCGACCGCGGCGGCGGCCAGCCGGACGGCGGCGGCCTGCGCCTCGCGTGCCCGGTCGGCGGTGGCGAGCATCCACTGGCGGTGCAGCGCGCGGCCCACCTCGCCGGGGCGGCCGGCGGCGTCCGCGCCGAACGCGGGGTGCGGCGGGTCGGTGGCGGTCACCGTGCGGGCCAGCGTGGCGAGGGTCGCGCCGGCCTCGTCGAGACGGGCGGCCAGGGCACGCAGCGTCTCCATGTCAGGCTCCCGCCAGCGGCCGGTAGGCCGCGAACGTCTCGTTGTGCAGCTTCTCGCGCGCCCACTGGGCCGCGTCGGCGGCAGCGGTCACCGCGGCCTGCACCGAGCCGGCCACGTCGCGTGGGCTGCGGTGGTGCAGCGGGCCGAGGAAACGCACGTCGGTGATGCGCCCACCGGCGGTCACCACCACCTCGACGAGCCCGTCGGGCGAGCGGACGGTGACCTCGACCGTCGCGACCGCCTGGTCGAACTCGGCCTGCAGGTTCTCGATCCGGCGGTAGCGCCGCACCGCCTCCTCGATCCAGGCCTCGTCGATCTCGCCCCGCGGCATCGGCGGACTCCTCCCGGCCGGTCGGCCAACCCTCACTGAGCGTGCCGCCACGATCACCACGGCATCACCGGACCGTACCGCACCTCAATCGCGCGTGTCGATGCCCTGTGGACAGCGCGGACGGGCCCGGCTCAGCCGCGCCAGAGGGCCAGCATCATCGCCTCCACGGCGATCCGCGGCTTGACGTTCGCCTCGATCGCCGCGCGGCACTCAAGCACCGCCTCCAGGCGGCGCAGCGAGCCCTCGGCGTCCCACTTCTGCGCGCCCGCCCCGGCGAGCGACGCGGTGTCGGCGTGCACCGGGGCGACGGGCGCCCGCAGCGCCATGGTGAGCGCGTCCCGGTAGAACCCGGCCAGGTCGACCAGGGCGCGGTCGAGCGCGTCCCGCTGGGCACGGGTGGCCCGCGACTTCTGCCGCTTCTCCAGGTCCTTGAGCTGACCGGCCGCGCCGCGCATGGCGCCGGCCGCGCCCCGGCCGGTGCCGCCCGCGCCGAGCGCGGTCTGCAACGCCGTACGCTCCGCCTCGTCGATCTCCGCGACGGACGCGGCGGCCTCCGCCTCGGCGGCCTCGATCAGCGCCGAGGCCGCGTCGAACGCCGCGCCCACGCCGGTCAGCCGGCGCGGTACGGCCAGCACCGCGTCCCGCCGCTGCCGGGCCTCCGGGTCGCGGGCCAGCCGCCGGGCCCGGCCCACGTGCCCCTGCGCCGCCGCGGCGGCCCACTCGGCCACGTCCGGCGCGATCCCGTCGCGGCGCACCAGCACCTCGGCCACCGCTGTCGCCGGCGGCTGCCGCAGCGGTACGACCCGGCACCGCGACCTGATGGTCACGGAGATGTCGTCCGGGTGGGTGGACGGGGTGCAGAGCAGGAAGACGGTACGCGGTGGCGGCTCCTCGATCGCCTTGAGCAGCGCGTTGCCGGCGGCCTCGGTGAGCCGGTCGGCGTCCTCGATGATCACGATCTGCCACCGGCCGCCGGACGGCGCGCTGGCCGCCCGCAGCACCAGCGCGCGCATCTCGTTGACGCCGATGGACAGGCCCTCGGGCACCACGACCCGCACGTCCGCGTGGGTGCCGGTGAGCGTGGTGTGGCAGCCGGGGCAGCTGCCGCACCCGGTGCCGTGCACGCACTCCAGCGCGGCGGCGAACGCGCGGGCGGCCACCGAGCGGCCCGATCCGGGCGGGCCGGTGAAGATCCAGGCATGGGTCATCCCGGCGCCGGGATCGGCCTGCGTGGCCGGTACCGGAGCCGGATCGCCGTCGTAGTCCTCGGCGAGCGCGTCGAGGTCGTCGTACCCGCCGGCCGGCCCGCCCGCGCGGACGGTCACCGACGCGGCGGCGCGCAGCAGCGCGGCGGCCGAGGCGGCGGCCCGCCGCAGCGTGGCCACCGCCTCGTCCTGCCCGACCAGATCGCCGAAGACGTCTGTCATCTTCGGGGTTGCTCCATCGTCACCAGCTCCGCGTCGGATAACTCGGGCTGGACCGAGGTGTCCGGGCCCTGCGCCGGACGGGGGTGCACGATCCCGCCGGGATCGGCGAGGAACTCACCCACCCGGCCGGCCACCGCCTCGGCGATCTCGTCCACCGGGCGGGAGGCGTCGAGGACCAGGTAACGCTTCGGGTCACCGGCGGCCAGGTCGAGGAAGGCGTACCGGACCCGCTCGTGGAACGTCAGCGACTCGGCCTCCAGCCGGTCGGTGCCCTCGTTGCGGCCCTCGACCCGGTTCAGGCCGGTACGCGGCTCGACGTCGAGCAGCACCACCAGGTCGGGCTTGAGGCCGCCGGTGGCCCAGGAGGAGAGCCAGGAGACCTCGTCCACCGGAAGCGTCCGGCCGGCGCCCTGATAGGCCAGCGACGAGTCGACGTACCGGTCGCTGATCACCACAGCGCCGCGCACCAGCGCCGGGCGGACGACGGTGGCCACGTGGTGCGCCCGGTCGGCGGCGTAGAGCAGCGCCTCGGCGCGCGGCGACGGTGCCTCGTCGGGAGCGGTGCCCAGCACCAGGGAGCGGATCCGCTCGCCGACCGGCGTGGCGCCCGGCTCGCGGGTGACCACCACGTCGCGGCCCTGCGCCCGCAGGCGCTCGGCGAGCACGGCGAGCTGGGTGGACTTGCCCGCGCCCTCGCCGCCCTCGAAGACCACGAACAGGCCGCTGGAGACGAACGGCTCGGCCGGCATCAGCGGACGGCCCCGGATCGAGCCCCACAGGTCGGCGAGGACCGGTACGCCCTTCTTGTCGTCCATCTGGCCGAACGCGCTGATGCCGGCGATGATGCCGGCCGCGCCGGCTGCGAGCAGCAGCAGACGGGTCGAGGAGATGGAGATGCCCAGGTCGGCGATGGTGAGCTGGCGGGAGCCGCCGACACCGACCAGGAGGCTGCTCAGCGCGATGGCCAGGATCAGCACCAGCCGGGTGCCGATCTGCACCACGGCGAAGACCCGGCCGCGTACCTCGTCGGCCACCTCGCCGCCGAGCAACGTGGTGCCGGCCAGGAACGCCATGCCGGCACCCGCGCCGACCAGGATCGCGCCGAGGATGGCCATGGACAGGTGGATGGCGAAGGCGAGCACCAGCACGGAGGCGCTGGCGAGCACGATGCTCATGCCGAACCAGCGGCGGCGGGACATGTCCCGCACGATCATCGGCCCGAGGCCGATGCCGAGCGCCAGGCCGACGAAGATCGCGCCGAAGAGCAGCGAGAACGCGGCGTCACCGGCGCCGAGCGAGTTGGCGAAGAACTTGCCGGTGCCGACCACGATGCCGCCGCCGGCGAACGCGCCGAAGATGCCCAGCACCAGGCCGCGGACGAGCGGGGTCTGGCCGATGTATTTCCAGCCCTCGGAGAACTGCCGGAACATGCTCTGCTCCGTGCGCTCCGCCTCGGCGCGCTGGGCCTGGCTGATCTCCTTGATCCCGAACGCCACCACCAGCGCGGTGGCCAGCCGGGAGAAGGCGTTGAACCAGAGCGCGAGCTGGGCCGGCTCGGCCCAGTCGGGCAGGTTGCCGCCGACCGCGCTGGGCAGGCCGCGGGTCAGCACGGCCAGGGCGACGGCCGCGGCCACCGGCGTGAGGCCGTACGTGGTGATCAGCGTGAGCTGGTTCGCCGCCTCCAGCCGGGTACGCGGGATCAGGTTGGGGACCGCCGCCTCCTTGGCCGGGATCCACAGCAGGGTGATCGACTCGATCAGGAACGTGGCGATCAGCGCCCAGCCGACCACCAGCCCGCCCGCCGCGCCGGTGAGCGCGTACAGCGGGATCGAGGCGAACAGCACGAAGCGCAGCAGGTCGCAGATGACCATGGTCCACCGGCGGTCGAACCGGTCGGCGAACACGCCGGCCACCGGGCCGAGCACCAGCGCCGGGAGCAGCCGGATCGCGGTCACGCCACCGAACGCGGCGCCCTGGGCGGTGCTGCCGGAGACCTGGGAGGCGGCGAAGAGCGCGGTGGCGAGCAGGCCGAGCCAGTCGCCGAAGGAGGCGGCGCTGAGCACGATCCACAGCCTGCGGAACGGCCGGATGCGCAGCACCGAGCGGATGGCGCTGAGACCCGAGTGGTCGGCGGCTGTCCCGGGCGACGACACGCCGGGCGACTCGCCGCTGTTCTGGCTTTCGATGGCCGTACCTCCACGTGCCGGCCCAGGTCTGGGCATCCCCGGTGGAACACTCTAGTCGCGCAGGAGAGGTCGTCCCCCGCGACATTCACCTGCTCGCCGAGCCTAGGCCGCTGAGACCACCGGCCGCAGCCCGGACAGACGCGAGGGTATTTCGCATTGCCGTCCAGACAGTTAGCGTGCAGACGTGGCCATCGACCGTGACAAAACTCGCGATCGTCTCGACCGGGCGACCGCTCACCTCGACCCGCCGTACGCCGTGGTCGACCTCACCGCGTTCGACGCGAACGCCGAGGCGCTCGCCGGCCGGTCCGGCGGCAAGCCGCTGCGCGTGGCGAGCAAGTCGGTACGGGTCCGGGAGCTGCTGACCCGGGCGCTCAAGCGTCCCGGCTGGCACGGCGTGATGGCCTTCACGCTGCCCGAGGCGCTGTGGCTGGTCCGCTCCGGCGTGAGTGACGACGTGCTCGTGGCGTACCCGACGGCGCACCGCGGCGGCCTCGCCGAACTGGCCGCCGACCCGGCGCTCGCCGACGCGGTGACGCTGATGGTCGACGACGCCGCACAGCTCGACCTGATCGACCGGGTGTGCCCGCCCGCGCGCCGGCCCGCGCTGCGGATCTGCCTCGACCTGGACGCCTCCTGGCGCCCGCTGGGGGGCCGGGTGCACGTCGGCGTGCGCCGCTCCCCGGTGCACAGCGCCACGGCGGCCGGCACGCTCGCCGCCGTCGTCGCCGGCCGGCCCGGCTTCCGGCTGGTCGGCCTGATGTCGTACGAGGCACAGATCGCCGGCCTCGGCGACGCGCCGCCCGGACAGGCGATGCTCGGCTCGGCGATCCGGGTCGCGCAGCGCGGGTCGTACCGGGAACTGCTCGCGCGCCGCTTCGCCGCGGTCAGCGCGGTACGCGAGCACGCCGACCTGGAGTTCGTCAACGGCGGCGGCACCGGCAGCGTGGCCGCCACCAGCGCCGACCCCGCGGTCACCGAGGTCACCGCGGGTTCCGGCCTGTACGGGCCGACGCTGTTCGACGCGTACCGTGCCTGGCAGCCGACCCCGGCGGCGTTCTTCGCCTGCGCGGTGGTCCGCCGCCCGGCGCCCGGGCTGGCGACGGTGCTCGGCGGCGGCTGGATCGCCTCCGGCCCGGCGGCGGACAGCCGGCTGCCACGGCCGTGGCTGCCGGCCGGGCTGAAGCTGCTCGGCGCGGAGGGCGCCGGTGAGGTGCAGACCCCGCTGGCCGGGAAGGCCGCCGACGACCTGCGCGTCGGCGACCGGGTGTGGTTCCGCCACGCCAAGGCGGGCGAGCTGTGCGAACACGTCAACGAGGTGCACCTGGTCGAGGGGGACGCGGTGGTCGCCACCGTGCCGACCTACCGGGGCGAGGGGCACGCCTTCCTCTGATCTGCTCCACCACGTGACGACGGCGGGCCCCGGCGCCTCGGGAACCCGCCGTTCACCGTGTCGCTCAGCCCTGGTGGGCGGCCTCCGGGAGGGCGTTCACCTGCCGGTGCAGGTACTCCCGGATGAGCGCCTTCGCCTCGACCAGCACCCGCTCGTCGCCGTCGGTGCGGCGGCGGAAGGCCAGCTTGATCAGGGCGTCCGCGGCCTCCACCGCGACCTCCAGGTGGAACCGCAGGTCGGGCACCCCGGCCAGGCCGAAACGCTCGGTGAGTACGCGGGCGAGCTGCTCCGCGATGACCCCGTTGTTGTCCCGCTGGTCGTCCAGCAGGTGCAGGTCGACCACGTCGCCGAAGTGCAGGGTACGGAAGCCGGGGACGGTGCGGTGCATCGAGATGTACTCGTCGATCGCCGCGTCGACGCCGTCCCACCAGTAGGTCAGGTCGTCCGAGGAGAACCGCTCGTCGAGCCGCTGGAGGTAGGACTCCATGGTGCGCAGCGTCAGCGCCTGCACTATCGCCCGCTTGTCCGGGAAGAACTGGTAGACCGACCCGATCGCCACCTCGGCGCGCTCGGCGAGCAGGGTCGTGGTCAGCCCTTCGTACCCCACCTCGTCGACGAGCTCGGCGCAGGCGTCCAGCATCCGCTGGACCCGCGCGACACTTCGACCCTGCACCGGTACCCGACGCAGCGGCCCGGTCGTGGCGGCTGGTGTGGACACTCGGCGCCACCCCCCTTCGACGGATGAACATATCTGCACGTCACGAGTCTGTGACTACCGGTACAACGAGCCGGGCTCGATTGCGGTATTTACCAGGCACAACGTTCCTGATATGAATTCACTTCATATTCATGTCGAGGAGTGGCCGTCATGACCGGTACCCCCACCTGGTCCAACTGGGCCGGCAACCAGCACAGCACCGCGCTCCTCACCGTGCGTCCGCGTAGCGTCTCCGACGTCGTCGAGGCGGTCCGCCAGGCCGCCGCGGCAGGCCGGACCATCCGCGCCACCGGCAGCGGCCACTCGTTCACCGCCACCGCCGTCGCCGACGGGCACCGGATCGACCTCGCCGAGTTGGAGACGGACGTCACAGTAGATGTGACGCGCCGCCTGGTCACCGTACCGGCCGGGATGACGTTGCACACGCTCAACGATCTGCTCGCCGGACACGGGCTGGCGATGCCGAACCTCGGCGACATCGACGCCCAGACCATCGCCGGCGCGCTCTCCACCGGCACCCACGGCACCGGGGCGAAACTGGGCTGCCTGTCCACATTCGTGGCCGGGCTGACGCTGGTCACCGGCACCGGCGAGGTGCTGCGCTGCTCGGCCGAGGAGAACCGCGACGTGTTCGACGCCGCCCGGGTCGGGCTCGGCGCGGTGGGCGTGCTGGTCGAGGTCACGCTGCGCTGCGTGGACGCGTTCGTGCTGCGCGCGCACGAACGCCCGGCCCCGCTCGCCGAGGTGCTCGACGACCTTCCCGGCCTGTACGAGGCGCACGACCACGCCGAGTTCTACTGGTTCCCGTACACCGACCGGGTGCAGGTAAAGACCAACGACCGGGTACCCGCCGACGACCGGCCGCTGCCCCGCTGGCGCGGCTGGCTCGACGACGAGTTCCTCTCCAACACCGTCTTCGCCGGCGCCTGCCGCCTCGGCCGGGCCGTACCCGCCGTCGCGCCCACGATCAGCGCCGTCTCCGCCCGCGCGCTCACCGAACGCACCTACACCGGCCGCTCCGACCGGGTGTTCTGCACCCCGCGCCGGGTCCGCTTCGTGGAGATGGAGTACGGCCTGCCACGCGAGGCGCTGCCCACCGCGCTGACCGAGCTGCGCCGGATCGTGGACCGCCTGCCGTTCAAGGTGCTGTTCCCGGTCGAGGTGCGCTTCACCGCCGCCGACGACATCTGGCTGTCCCACTCGTACGGGCGGGACTCCGCGTACATCGCCGTGCACCAGTACGTGGGCATGCCGTACGAGCCGTACTTCCGGGCGTTCGAGCAGGTGGCGACCGAGTTGGGCGGCCGCCCGCACTGGGGCAAGATGCACTGGCGCGACGCGGACTCCCTGGCGAGGGCCTACCCGAGATTCGCCGACTTCCAGTCCGTCCGCGCCCGCCTGGACCCCGCCCACATCTTCCAGAACCCGTACTTGGCCCAGGTCCTAGGCTCCTGAAGATCTTGGAAGGAAAGGGCCCTCATGAGGGCCCTTTCCTTCCAAGATCACTCGTTCGGGGTTGAGGTCGCCTTCTTGGGAGCGGCCTTCTTCGCGGGGGCCTTCTTCGCCGCGGTCGTCTTCTTCGCCGCAGCGGTCGTCTTCTTCGCGGCCGTTGTCTTCTTCGCCGGGGCGGCCTTCTTAGCGGCCTTCTTCTTCGGGGCCGGGCCCTTCGCGCGCTTCTCGGCCAGCATCTCCGACGCCTGCTCCAGCGTCAGCTCCTCCGGTGTCTGCCCGCGCCGCAGCGACGCGTTGAACTCGCCGTCTGTGACGTACGGCCCGAAGCGCCCGTCCTTGATCACCAGTGGCTTCTCGGTGAGCGGGTCGTTGCCCATCTCCCGCAGCGGCGGCGCGGCGGCCCGGCGCTGGCGCGTCTTCGGAGCGGCCAGCAACGCCAGCGCCTCGTCCAGCGTGACGGTGAACATCTTGTCTTCCGAGTCCAGCGAGCGGAACTCGTCACCGCGTTTGACGTACGGGCCGTAGCGGCCGTTGTTGGCGAACACCTCGGTGCCGTCCGGCGCCACGCCGATCAGCCGGGGCAGGCGCAGCAACTGCAACGCCTGCTCCAGGGTGAGGCTGTCCGGCGTCTGCGAGCGCAGCAGCGATGACTTGCGCTCGCCGCTGGCCACGTACGGGCCGAACCGGCCGGACTTGAGCAGGATCGGCTCGCCTGTGGACGGGTCGTCGCCGAGCTTGCGCTCGCCGCCACCGCCGAGGAACAGCTCGTGCACCTTCTCCGGGGTCAGCTCGTCCGGCGCCAGGCCCTCCGGGATCGGCGCCCGGTCACCCTGCGAGCCGCCCTCCTCGCCCTCACCCTCACCAGAGGCCGAACCCGAGGCCGGGGCCGGGGCCGAGCCCGAAACCGAGCCGGGCAGCGCCCGCTGCAGGTACGGCCCGTACCGGCCGACCCGGACGACGACCTCGCGGCCCTCGTCGTCGGTGAACAGCGGGATGGAGTTGACGCTGCGCGCGTCGATCTCGCTGAGGTTCTCGGTGACCAGCTTCTTCAGGCCACCGGCGTGCGCGATGGCCTGGTCGCCGGTGCCGTTGGTGCTGCCGAAGTAGAAGGAGGTGAGGAAGTCGACGGCGGCGTGGTCGCCACCGGCGATCTCGTCCAGCTCGTTCTCCATGCTGGCGGTGAAGTCGTAGTCGATCAGGCGGGGGTAGTGCCGCTCCATCAGCCCGATCACCGCGAACGCCAGGAACGACGGGATCATGGCCTGGCCGCGCTTCACCACGTACCCGCGGTCCTGGATCGTCTGCATGATCGACGCGTACGTGGAGGGCCGGCCGATGCCCAGCTCTTCGAGAGCCTTGACGAGCGACGCCTCGGTGTAGCGGGCGGGCGGCTGGGTGTGGTGGCCCTGCGCGTTCAGCTCGTCGGCGGTCAGCGGCTGGTCCTTCACCAGCGTGGGCAGCCGCCGCTCGGCGTCCTCCGCCTCGGCGTTCTCGTCGTCGCTGGACTCGACGTACGCGCGCAGGAAGCCGGGGTCGGTGATGGTCTTGCCGGTAGCGCCGAAGTCGGCCTCCTCCTGGGCGGAGGAGACGGCGCGGATGCGCACCGACACGCTGGAGCCGACCGCGTCGGTCATCTGCGAGGCGATGGTGCGCCGCCAGATCAGCTCGTAGAGCTTGAACTCCTCGGCGGACAGCTCCTTGGCCACCTCGCCGGGGGTGCGGAAGTTGTCGCCGGCCGGGCGGATCGCCTCGTGCGCCTCCTGCGCGTTCTTCACCTTGCCGGTGTAGCGGCGGGGCTCCGGCGGCACGCTGCGCTCGCCGTACAGCTCGACGATCTGCCGGCGGGCCGCCGTGATGGCCGTCTCGGACAGGTTCACCGAGTCGGTACGCATGTAGGTGATGTAGCCGTTCTCGTACAGGCGCTGCGCGGTGCGCATCGTCTGCTGCGACGAGAACCGCATCTTGCGGGCCGCCTCCTGCTGGAGCGTGGAGGTGATGAACGGCGCGTACGGGCGGCGGCGGTAGGGCTTCTCCTCGACCCGGGTGACGGTGAACGGCTGGTCGGCCAGGCGGGCCGCGAGCCCTCGGGCGCCGCCCTCGTCGAGGTGGACCACGCCCGCGCCGGGCCGCACCCGGCCGGTGGTCGGCTCGAAGTCCTTGCCGGTGGCGATCCGGTCGCCGTTGAGCGCGACGAGCGTGGCGTTGAACGTACGCGGGCCCTCGCCCGGCTTCGCCACCGCGAGCGTGGCCAGGATGTCCCAGTACTCGGCGGTGCGGAACGCCATCCGCTGGCGCTCCCGCTCGACCACGATCCGGGTCGCCACGGACTGCACCCGGCCCGCCGACAGCTTCGGCATGACCTTCTTCCACAGCACCGGCGAGACCTCGTAGCCGTAGAGGCGGTCGAGGATGCGCCGCGCCTCCTGGGCGTCGACCAGGTCGCGGTCGATCTCCCGGGGGTTCGCCACGGCGGCCTGGATGGCCGGTTTGGTGATCTCGTGGAAGACCATCCGCTTGACCGGCACCTTGGGCTTGAGCGTTTCCACCAGGTGCCAGGCGATGGCCTCGCCCTCGCGGTCCTCATCCGTCGCCAGGAAGATCTCGTCGACCTCCTTGGCCAGCTTCACCAGCTTGCTGATCTGCTGCTTACGGTCGGGCGAGACCACGTAGAGCGCGTGGAAGCCGTTGTCGACGTCGACGCCGAGCCGTGCCCACGGCTCACCCTTGTACTTCGCCGGGACGTCGGCGGCGTTGCGGGGCAGGTCCCGGACGTGGCCGAAGCTGGCCTCCACGACGTACCCCGGGCCGAGGTAGCCCGAGATCGTCTTGGCCTTCGCCGGTGACTCGACGATGACCAGACGGGTGGTTCCAGCGTTGCTCGGCACGTCTCTCCCCGACCTCACTCCTACGCCATGCCCGCTTCGGGCCGTGTTGCGCCACCCGGACCACACGCGGTCCGGATGTCCAACGTAACGCGCCGTCCGCGTTCCGGGTTTCGTGGGCGGCAAACGGGCCGCCCTCCCGGTGCCCGCCGGCCGCACCCTGCCGGACGGCGTCACGGTACACCGTGGGTAGGGCAGCAGGCGTGTCACTGTGACGATCGCGCACTCCGGCGGATCCGTAGCCGGGTGTCAGGCTTCGGACACCGGCTGTCATCCTCGGGAGCCCGGCCACTCCGCCACCAGCGCCGTCGCCGGCCGTTCCCCCACCAGCTCCGCGAGCCGGGACATCCGCCGTGCGCCGATCCGGAACGCGGGCCCGCCCTCGTCCGGCTCCACGAACGCCGCCGGCAGTCCCACCGCCGCCAGCGCGGCGCGGACCACCGGCCAGGACGGCTCGTCGGCCGGTCCGAGCCGCAGCCGGAAACCGGCCGGCTCGGCCGTGCCGGCGGCGGCCGCCCAGAGCCGCAGCCGCCGCCCGTCCAGGTGGAAGCGGGCCGGTGGCCGCTTCACCGCGCCGCGCAGCCAGGCCCGCGCGAGCGGTGCCAGCATGCTCGTGTACGCGGTGCGCACCCGGTGCCGGCCGTCCTCGGCCGGCTCCCAGCTCGCCGGCACGCCCCGGGCGCCCAGCTCGGCCACCAGCACGTGCACCCGCCAGGCGGCGTCCACCACCACCGAGATCCGGGCGGTGCCGCCCATCCGCCCCACCTCACCCGGCCCGGCGAGCAGGCCGGCGAGATCCGCCAGCGCCGGATCGGCCGCCTCGGTGGAGAACAGCGAGGGCTGGCGGGCGGGGTTCGGGGTGGGAGGGGTCAGCGA
Source organism: Micromonospora sp. NPDC049151 (assembly GCF_040648395.1). Classification (NCBI taxonomy): domain Bacteria; kingdom Bacillati; phylum Actinomycetota; class Actinomycetes; order Micromonosporales; family Micromonosporaceae; genus Micromonospora; species Micromonospora sp. NPDC049151. Next base: position 25,866 of record NZ_JBEZDP010000034.1, on the reverse strand, counting down.
CACTCCGGGACCTCGTCGAAGGCCTCTTTCAGCTCTGTCGAGTTGAGCTTGCTGGTGTCCAGCGCGCTCGCGTCGTACTCCTTGTTCAGCGTGTCCACTGCGGCGCGCACGCCGTCGTAGAACGGGCCGGCCTGGGCGGTGTCGAGCCGGTCGATGGAGTCCCGGGCCCGGCCGTACGCGTCGCGCATCTTGCCCAGCGACCCCAGGAACCCGGCGGACACCTCGGCGCCGCGCTCGGCCTCGGGCACGCCCGCCTCCTCGACCTTGCGCCGGGCGTCCTCGCTGGCCTGCTCGGCCCCGGCGAACAGCCGGACCAGGTTCTCCTTGGCCTGCGCCGGGGTGGTCTGCGCGGTCATCTGCTGCTGCGTGCTGCTGGTCAGCTTGGAGATCTCCGCGCGCCACGGGGCGAGCGCCTGGCACACCGACGCGGCCCACACCCGGGGGCTGGGACCGCCACCGCACCCGGTGACGACGAGGACCAGCGTGGCCAGGACCACCGTGAGCTTTCCGGCGGTTGCCGCCCGGCGCGTACGCATGCGATGCAGCGTACGACCTCCGGGCGGAACCGCCACCGGTCAGGTTTGCCGGGTGCGGGGTTCCCGGCCGGCCGGGGCCGGCCGGGAACCGTCGCGTGCGATCAGGCGTTCACCGTCTCCGGACGCTGGTCCGGGGTGCCGGCGTCGCTGTCCGAGTCGGTCATCGCCACGCCCTTGCGCTTGCTGAACACCACGGCCCCCGCGATGATCAGCGCGGCGACCACGGCGATCGTGATGCGCAGCGGGTTGTTCTTGTCGTCGCCCACGCTCCAGGCGACGACGGCCGGTGCGATAAGCAGCGAGACCAGATTCATCACCTTGAGCAGCGGGTTGATCGCCGGGCCGGCGGTGTCCTTGAACGGGTCGCCGACGGTGTCGCCGATGACAGTGGCGGAGTGCGCGTCGGAACCCTTGCCGCCGTGCGCGCCGTCCTCGACCAGCTTCTTGGCGTTGTCCCAGGCACCGCCGGAGTTGGCCAGGAACACCGCCATCAGCGTGCCCGCGCCGATCGCACCGGCCAGGTACGCGGCGAGCGCACCCGCGCCGAGGCCGAAGCCGACGGCGATCGGGGCCAGGATGGCCAGCAGGCCGGGGGTCATCAGCTCGCGCTGCGCGTCCCGGGTGCAGATGTCCACGACCTTGCCGTACTCGGGCCGCTGGGTGCGGTCCATGATGCCGGGCAGCTCGCGGAACTGGCGGCGTACCTCCATCACCACTGCCCCGGCGGAGCGGGAGACCGCGTTGATGGCCAGGCCGGAGAAGAGGAAGACCACGGCCGCGCCGATGATCAGGCCGACCAGGTTGCGCGGGTTGGCGACGTTCAGCAGCTCGTCGATCAGCGCGGTGGTGTCCTGATTCCCGGTCGCGTCCGCGTACGCCGTCTTGAGCGTGTCGGTGTACGAGCCGAACAGCGCGGTCGCGGCCAGCACCGCCGTGGCGATCGCGATGCCCTTGGTGATCGCCTTCGTGGTGTTGCCGACGGCGTCCAGCTCGGTGAGCGTCCGCGCGCCGTGCTCGTCGATGTCGCCGGACATCTCCGCCACGCCCTGCGCGTTGTCGGAGATCGGGCCGAACGTGTCCATCGCGACGATGACGCCGACCGTGGTGAGCAGGCCGGTGCCGGCCAGCGCGACGGCGAACAGGGACAGCGTGAGCGAGCTGCCGCCGAGCAGGAACGCGCCGAACACGCCGGCGCCGATCAGCAGCGCCGAGTAGACGGCCGACTCCAGGCCGACGCTGATGCCGGCGAGGATGACGGTGGCGGCGCCGGTCTGCGAGCTCTTGCCGATGTCCTGCACCGGGCGCCTGTTGGTCTCGGTGAAGTAGCCGGTCAGCGCCTGGATCGCGGCGGCCAGCACGATACCGATCACTACTGCGCCGATGGCGACCAGCCGCGGGTTGCGGTCGACGTCGGGCAGCCCGCCCTCCAGCTCGGCGAACGTCGCAGGCAGGTACGCGAACGCGGCGATCGCGACGAGCACGGCGGCGATCAGCGCGGACAGGTAGAAGGCCCGGTTGATCGCGGTGAGGCCGTTGCGGTCGCTGGCGCGCAGCCGGGTGATGAAGACGCCGACGATCGCGACCAGCACGCCGATGGTGGAGATGATCAGCGGGAAGACCAGACCGGTCTCACCGAACGCGGCCCGGCCGAGGATCAGCGCCGCGACGAGCGTGACCGCGTACGACTCGAACAGGTCGGCGGCCATGCCGGCGCAGTCGCCGACGTTGTCGCCCACGTTGTCGGCGATGGTGGCGGCGTTGCGCGGGTCGTCCTCGGGGATGCCCTGCTCGACCTTGCCGACCAGGTCGGCGCCGACGTCGGCGGCCTTGGTGAAGATGCCGCCGCCGACCCGCATGAACATGGCGAGCAGCGCGGCGCCGAAGCCGAAGCCCTCAAGCACTGTCGGCGCGTCGCCCCGGAAGATCAGCACGACCAGCGCCGCACCGAACAGGCCGAGGCCGACGGTGAGGAAGCCGACCACGCCGCCGGTGCGGAAGGCGATCTTCATGGCGCCCTCGCGCCCGCCTTCCCGCTCCCGGGCGGCCGCCGCGACCCGCAGGTTGGCGCGGGTGGCCAGCCACATGCCGGCGCCGCCGATGAACGCGCTGAACAGCGCACCCACCACGAAGAACGCCGAGCGGCCGACCTTCACCAGCGTTTCGTTGCCGTCGGTGTCGTGCACCGGCAGCAGGAAGAGCAGCACGACGGCGATCACCACGAAGATCGCCAGCGTGCGGAACTGCCGCAGGAGGTACGCCGACGCGCCCTCCTGCACCGCGCCGGAGATCTCCTGCATGTTGGTGGTTCCCTTACCGGCCGCCAGGACCGCCCTGGTGAGGGCGGCCGCGAAGACGAGCGCCACCAGCGCGATGACCGCGGCGATGACGACGTACGTCACGTTGGCTCCGGTAAGGGACAGTGCGCCGCCGTCGGCGGCCAAGGTCCCGGACATCTATGTCCTCCTGTACCGAACAACTCGCGCCGACCCGTGGAGACGCACGGGCCGACGCCTGGATGCGGACTCGCAAGCGCGTGCCGACCCACCCCGGCGGATCAGCGATGCTCCCGTTCCCGCCGGCTACGGGATGGGATCACTTGCTGACAACCCGCGTACTGTAGCCCTCTGGCGTGGCGGAGGTCACACCGAGGGGGCACCGTGTCTCGATGATCTTCGCAACTGTGTTATGCGAAGAAATCTGATATATGGAGCGACCAATACGACGAGGCCGCGCCCCCTGCGGGAGCGCGGCCTGCGTGTGCGAAACGGGTCAGGCGCGGCCGGCCGGCCAGGACATCCGCACCTCGGTGCCGACGCCCTCGTCGACCGGGCGGACCTGGAGATCCTCCACGAAACCGGCGAGCAGCGCGAAGCCCACGCCGGTGGTCAGCGCGTCCTCGCTGAGCGACTCCTTGGCCAGTTCGTCCGGCCCGAGCGCGGCCAGGCCGAGGCCCGCCTCGATCGGGGCCCGGTCCACCACCCGGACCGTGTAGCCGCCGCCGTCGGACATCTCCACGTACACCGGTTCGGCCAGGCCGTACTGCCTGTGCAACGCGACCGCCCGGGTGCACGCCTCACCGATGGCCAGGCGCACCTCGTCCAGCAGGTCCTCGCGTACGCCGGCCCGCCGGGCCACCGCGACGCCGACCAGGCGGGCGGTGCGCACGTGCACCGGAGCCGGAGAGAAGGACAGCTTGACGGTGGCCATCACGCGCCGGTGGAGTCGGCGGCGATGGCCGCGTCGACTGTCGGATGCAGCGGGAAGACCTGGTCGAGGGCGGTGATCCGGAAGATCTTGAGCAGCGGCTCCTTGTCGCAGACCAGCGCGAAGGAACCCCCGGCCGAGCGCAGTCGCTTGAGCGCGCCGACGAGCACACCCAGCCCGGTCGAGTCGAGGAAGTCCACCCGGCCGAGGTCGACCACCACGTGGCGGGCCCCACCGTCGATCAGCTCCAGAAGCCGTTCCCGCAGGCGGGGGGCGGTGTAGACATCCACCTCACCGCCGACCTCGAGCACCGTGTGCTCCCCCACGGCGCGGGTCGCCAGCGACAGCTCCATCGGCCCCTCCTCGGTAAACTCTCCTGGGCATCTAACCATCTCCCCGTGCGGCCCCTCGGGTCACCGCCAGGGCTCTCCCCTTACCCCCACCCTGCGGTTCCCAATTCCGAACACCAGTGCGAGAGTGCAGGACGTGACCGACCACAGCTCCGGCCCGCGGCGTGCTCCGGGTGAGCTGCTGCACCGGCTGCGGCTGCGCCACAGCTCCGACCCGGTCACCCACGTCGAACGCGTACCGGCCCGCGTCGGCGAACCCGTCGGGTGGCCCGGGTGGGCACCGGAGGAACTGCGGGCGGCGTTCGCGCGGCGCGGCGTCGTCGCCCCCTGGCGGCACCAGGCCGAGGCCGCCGAGCTGGCGTACGCGGGGCAGCACGTGGTCGTCGCCACCGGCACGGCGTCCGGCAAGTCCCTGGCGTACCAGCTTCCCGCACTGAGCACGCTGCTCGCCGACCCGCGCGCCACGGTGCTCTACCTGGCACCGACCAAGGCGCTCGCCGCCGACCAGCTCCGCGCCGTCGCCGGTCTCGAACTCGACGGGGTACGCCCCGCCACCTACGACGGGGACACCCCGCGCGCCGAGCGGGAGTGGATCCGCCGGCACTCCCGGTTCGTGCTGACCAACCCGGACATGCTGCACCACGGCATCCTGCCCGGCCACGCCCACTGGTCCGGGTTCCTGCGCCGCCTCGCGTACGTGGTCGTCGACGAGTGCCACACCTACCGGGGCGTCTTCGGCTCACACGTCGCGCACGTGCTGCGGAGGTTGCGGCGGCAGTGCGCCCGCTTCGGGCGTACTCCCGTGTTTCTGCTGGCCTCGGCCACGTCGGGCGACCCGGCGGCGGCGGCCGGGCGGCTCACCGGCCTGCCCGTCACCGCCGTCACCGAGGACACGTCGCCGCGCGGCGGGGTGACGTTCGCGCTCTGGGAGCCGCCGCTGCTCCCGCCGACCGACTCGTCCGCCGACGCCGACCTCGTCCAGGTCCGGCGCTCCGCGCTGCGCGAGACCGCCGACCTGCTCGCCGACAGCGTGATCGAGGGGGTACGCACGCTGGCGTTCGTGCGGTCCCGCCGGGGTGCCGAGGTGGTGGCCGCGAACGCCCGGCGGTCACTCGACGAGGCGGTGCCCGGCCTGGGCGACCGGGTGGCCGCCTACCGGGCCGGCTACCTGCGCGAGGAGCGCCGCGAGCTGGAACGGGCGCTGCTGCACGGCGACCTGCTCGGGCTCGCCTCCACGAACGCGCTCGAACTCGGCGTCGACCTGGTCGGGCTGGACGCGGTGCTGATCTGCGGCTGGCCCGGCACCCGCGCGTCACTGTGGCAGCAGGCCGGGCGGGCCGGGCGCTCCGGCGACGAGGCGCTCGCCGTGCTGGTGGCCCGGGACGACCCGCTCGACACCTACCTGGTGCACCACCCGGAAGCGCTGTTCGGGCGCCCGGTCGAGGCGACGGTGCTCGACCCGGCCAACCCGTACGTGCTCGCGCCGCAGCTCGCCTGCGCCGCCCACGAGTCCCCGCTCACCCCGGCCGACCTGGACCTGTTCGGCGAGGGCGCGAAGGAGGCGGTGGACTCGCTGGTCGAGGCGGGGGCGCTGCGGCAGCGGCCCACCGGCTGGTACTGGCGGCACCGGGAACGCCCCGAGGTCGACCTGCGCGGCGAGGGTGGCGCACCGGTGTGCGTGGTGGAGGAGTCCACCGGCCGGCTGCTCGGCACCGTCGACGGCGGGTCGGCGCACTTCCTGCTGCACACCGGCGCGGTCTACCTGCACCAGGGCGTCTCGTACGTGGTCGACTCGCTCGACCTGGCCGACGGGTGCGCGCTGGTGCACGCCGAGGAGCCGGACTGGTCCACCCACGCCCGCGACGTCACCTCGCTGTCGGTGGTGTCGGTCCGCTCGTACGTGGACGCCGGACCAGTCGGCCTCTTCCTCGGCGAGGTGGACGTGACCAGTCAGGTGGTGTCGTACCAGCGGCGGCGCATCGCGACCGGCGAGGTGATCGACACCCGGCCACTCGACCTGCCCGCGCGGGAGCTGCGCACCGTCGCGGTGTGGTTCACGCTCTCCCCCGAGTCACTGACCGCCGCCGGTGTCGAGGCGGCGGACGTGCCGGGCGCCCTGCACGCCGCCGAGCACGCCGCCATCGGGCTGCTGCCGCTGATGGCGACGTGCGACAGGTGGGACATCGGCGGGCTGTCCACCGCCCTGCACCCGGACACCGAGGCGCCGACCGTCTTCGTCTACGACGGGCATCCCGGCGGGGCCGGTTTCGCCGAGCGGGCGTACGGCACCGCCGCCGCCTGGCTGCGCGCCACCCGGGACGCGATCGCCGAATGCGGGTGCGAGACCGGGTGTCCGTCCTGCGTCCAGTCCCCGAAGTGCGGCAACGGCAACAACCCGCTGGCCAAGCCGGAGGCGGTGAAGGTCCTCGACGTGGTGCTGACCAACCTCGCCGCGGCCGGTCCCGCGGACGGCCCGGGCGCGGGCGGCCCGGGGGCGGGCGGCGGCCTGGGTCCGGAGGTGGGGCGCGGTGAGGCGCTGCCCCGCCAGGGCGACCGGGTGGCCCGCCCGGCTCCGGCGACCGGGGGCACACCCGCCTGACCCGCACGGGTCGCGGCCGGCAGGCCGGCCCGCCGGACGGACGACCCACCAGCCGGAGGTTCGACCGCCGGTTGGAGGGGGTCGCGGTATCGGAAGGCGCTGGACCCCACCACTTCGGCGAACCGGTGCGGATCACGCGATTTCGGAGGGCACGCAGCGGGCCGGTGTGTCTGGTTGGTGGGACGAAGGCATGAGCGTGGGGCGGTCGGGGCATTGATGTATGGGAGCGCTTCCATGCATCATTTCCGGTAGCGCACAGGTGACCCGAGACCCGTCCCGCCGGAGGTGCAGCCGTGGCCGACACGATCGCCGAGACCGTCGAACTGCTCTACACCATCGACCAGGAACACCTCACCCCCGACCAGCAGATAGCGCTGGGCACCGCGATGGCCACCCTCGCCCAGGCGGAACGGCTGGAGCAGATCAACGAGCGTCTGCGCGGCATCCATCAGGTCCTGAACACCTGGGCGATGAAGGCCACCGTCGACGGCGGCCGCTGACCCTTGGGCATTGCCCGGACGCGCCCGTCGGGTCCGCAGCCCGGCGGGCCGGGCCGGGCGGGTCGGGCTGGGCGGGTCGGGCTGGGCGGGTCGGGCGGGTCCGCCGGGCCGGGCGGGTCAGGCGGGTTGCGGCGCGGCGGCGCACACCCTGCGCGACGTGTCGGCGCGCAGGTCCCGCATGGGTTCTGCCCGCCCGGGCAGTGGTGGTGTGATCGGGCCAGCGGCGGTCGGTCTGCTGTGCGAGACTCCGGCGACCCCTCGAAGGAGATCTGATGTCGCCCGATAACCTGCAGGCCCAGCACCGATTCATCATCCGTCAGCGGATCCGGATGATGGTCAACCAGTACGAGGTGCACTCGGTGGCGCCCGACGGCTCCGAAGGAGGGCTGCTCGCGTTCGCGCAGCAGAAGCGGCTCGCCTTCAAGGAGCAGGTGACCATCTACACCGATGACACCAAGCAGTACCCCCTTCTCGGCTTCAAGGCCCGTCAGCGGCTCGACCTCGGGGCCACCTACGACGTGACCGACCACGCGGGCAACCCCATCGGGCTGTTCCGCAAGGACTTCGCCCAGTCGCTGCTGCGCTCGACGTGGCACGTCGAGCAGCCCGGCCTGCCGCCCGCCACCGGGCAGGAGCGCAGCATGCCGGTGGCGCTGCTGCGCCGGTTCGTCGACTCGCTCTCCTGGCTGCCGTACCACTTCGATTTCGTGGCCGGCGGCCAGCCGGTGTTCTCGGTCGACCGGAAGTGGGGGCTGCGGGACCGGTACTCCGTGGAGATCCAGCACCCGCAGATCGACCGTCGACTGGTCATCGCCATGGCGGTCGGACTGGACGCCCTCCAGTCCCGCTGACCCGCCGCCCCCGGCCCGGCTCTCGGCCCGGCACTGGCGGCCGCCCGTCAGGACCGGGCCGGGCCGGCCCGGGACGTCGCGGCGGCGTCCCGGGTCAGTCCCGGCAGCGGTGCGACACGTACCCGCGCCGTGACGATGAGGTCCAGCCCGTCGACCCGGCACCCGGTCATCCGGCCGCCGTTTGCGGAGACCAGGTCGGCGGCGCGACCGCAGGCGGCGTCGGTTCCGTCGAGCACCTGCCCGGCACCGGCCAGCGCCCCGAAGTCCGCCGCGTTGCGGGCCTGATGCCGCGCGCACCGGGCCGCCCCGAGCGCGGCACCGAACACCCCGACCAGCACGAACACGAGCCCGATCGCGAGCAGGCACACGGTGGCACCGCCCCGGTCCGCCGAGGACCTGCCGCCGGGCTCCCCGCGCTTCACCGTCCCGCCCGTGATCGGCGGTCCTCCTGCGGCGGGCCAGCGGGAGGACGAGCAGGCCGGGAAATCGTCAGCGCTCACGGCACCGGCCCCGGCGCACCGGGTTCCACTGCGGCCACTGCCTCCCCCGAGACGACCAGGCGAGGCAGCCGCGTACCGAACGTCCGGACCGGGGCCCGGACCGTCGCCGTCACGCGGTCACCGGCGACAGTCACGGCCACCTCCGCGCCGTCCGGGGCGTACCGGGTGCCGGCTGGCGTACCGGGCTCGCCCCGGGCCGCGGCGAGAGCCGCCTCCCGGGCCGCGTCGACACACGCGACCCGGGTGCCCACCGCGTTGACCGCGGTCAGACCGGCGACGAGGAGCATCATGAGCGCCGGCAGGCCGGCCGCCAACTCGGCGGTGAAGGAGCCCCGCTCGCACGCGGCCCACGAGCGCCACCGCCGCCACACCGCCCCGGCCCGGGCGCTGGCGGCGTCCCGGAACGGGCCGGGCTCGGCCGATACGCCCATCGGGACCGCTGAGGTCAGCCACCGACCGTGACGGCCGGCCCGCCGGCGCCCGGTCACTTCAGGGCCCGGTCGATGACGGCGGTCAGCGCGGACTGCACGTTGCCGGAGGTGAGCACCTTCAGCAGGATCCCGGCGAAGGCCACCGCGGCGAGGGTGCCCACCGCGTACTCGGCGGTGTTCATGCCGGCGTCACCCCGCAGGCGGGTGAGGAGCTTGCGCATGTCGTACGTCCCTTCTCGATGGATCACAGCACGTCGCCGAGGACGGCGACGATCACCGGCACCAGACCGGCGAGAATGAAGGCGGGCAGGAAACACAGCCCGAGCGGCAGCACGATGAGCACCCCCGCCCGGCGGGCCGCCGCCTCCGCCGCTGTCGACCGTTCGGCACGCAGGTCGTCGGCCAGCCGGGTCAGCGCGCGAGCCAGTGCGGCACCGCTGTTCGAGGAGCGGACCGCCGCCGCGACCACGGGTTCGGCCCCGGCGACGCCGCTCAGGTGCGCCCATGCCTCTCCGGGGCCGCCACCGAGCTGCAGCGTGCGGCCGACCCGGCCGAGCCGGTCCGCGAGCGGCCCGCCGAGCGCCTCGGCCACGGCGAGCGCCGAGCGGTCGACCGGTGCGCCCGCCCGCAGCGCGGCGGCCAGCAGATCCGCGGCCAGCGGCAGGTCGGCGGTCTCCCACAGGCGCCGTTCCCGGGCGGCGCGCGGCTCGATCCGGCGCAACAGACGGTCGGCGGCGACACCGGCAAGCAGCCCGAGGAACGCTCCTGTCGCACCGCCGACCACCACCGTCACGGCGATACCGGCCAGCGCCGCGCCGAGGCGTACCCGATCCGGCCACCACGCCGGGCGGGCCGGCGTCGGCACCGGGGCGAGCCGGCGCAGCCGCCGCGCCGGGCGGGCGACCGGACCGGCGACGACCAGCAACGACGCGGCACCGCCGAGGCAGACGGCGGCCAGCACCTGCCGTGCCATCAGGCGGCCCGTCCCGGCGTGACGCCGAGCCGCTCGGCCCAGAGCAACCCGCCGGCCTGCAACACGACCGCCGCGATCGCGCTACCGGCGCCCACCGGCGTGTGCAGCAGCACCGCCACCGGGTCGACCCCGATGCCGTAGCCGAGACCGATCCCGCCGAGCGGCAGCGCCGCGAGCAGCCAGGCGGTCGCCCGCGCCCCGGCGGCCTGGGCGGCGGCAGCCGCAAGGCCCCGATCGGCGGCGCGGGCGTCGGCCTCGATCCGTTCCAGCAGGTCGGCGAGCGGCGCGCCGGTCCGGTCGGCCAGCCTTCCGGCGGCGCGGGCCAGCCGGGCGACGCGTCCCGAACCGGCGTCGGCACCGCCGTCGACAGGTAGCCCGGCCCGCAGGTCTGCGGCGACGGCGGCCAGCCGGTCCAGGTCGCGGCGGTGCGCGAGTGCGGCCGCCCGGTGGGTACGCCGGCGCAGCACCGCCCGAGCCGCGAGCACGCCGTAGGTGGCGAGCACCAGGGCAGCCACCGGGCCGCCGAGCAACGCCCCGGCCACGGCCCCGCCCAGCGCCGCCGCGGGCAGCACGCGTCCGGCGGACATCCCGGGGACGGCGCCCCACCGCCGGATCCGACGTGCCAGCGCCGACGGCGACACCGGAACGCGACGCCCGGCACCGGGTCGACGCGGCCCTCGGCCACGACCGGACGGGCGGGCGGACGCCTTCGACACGGAGTCGAGCGGTAGCTCCGGCGATGCTGGACGTCCAGCCTCCACCCGCTCATCCGGCGTGCCCAGGACCGTCAGCCGCCGGGCGCGACCGGCACGTACCGGCCAGGCGACGGCGACCGCCGCGGCGGCCAGCAGCAGGACCGCCGCCCAGAGGTGGCCGGTCACGACGGCTCCGCCGACGCGGGCCACGCCGCCTGGAGGATCGGCGGCACCGGCGCCCCCCGCTCCCGCACCAGGTCGGCGAGCGCCCGGGCCGCCGGACCGAGACCCCGCCCACGCACCCAGGCCGGGACCACAGTCACCACCCGGTCGGGCCCTTCGGGCAACAGCAGGCCGATGGAGTCCAGTACGCGTCCCTCGCCGGTACGGCGAAGCTGGAGGACGACCTGCAACGCGGCGGCGACCTGGGCGTGCAACGCGAGCCGGGGCAGACCGCCGAGCATCCCCAGCGCCTCCAGCCGGGCCGGGACGTCGGCAGGAGCGTTCGCGTGCAGCGTCCCCGCCCCGCCGTCATGGCCGGTGTTCAGCGCGGCGAGCAGGTCGACCACCTCGGCGCCCCGGCACTCGCCCACGACCAGCCGGTCCGGCCGCATCCGCAGCGCCTGCCGTACCAGGTCGCCGAGCCCGACGGCACCGGCGCCCTCGACGTTCGCGGTGCGCGCCTGCAACCCGATCACGTGCGGGTGCACCGGGCGCAGCTCGGCGGCGTCCTCCACCAGCACGATCCGCTCGGTGCCGGGCACCAGCCCGAGCAACGTGTTGAGCAGCGTGGTCTTGCCGGAGCCGGTGCCGCCGCTGACCAGGTACGCGAGGCGGGCCGTGACGACGGCGGCGAGCAGCGGGGCGACCGGCCGGGGCACGGTGCCCCGCTCGACCAGTTCGTCGAGGGTGAACGGCCGCTGCCGGAAGGTACGCAGCGACAGGTAGGGCCCGTCGGTCGCCACCGGAGGCAGCACCGCGTGCAGCCGGGTGCCGTCGGGCAGCCGCGCGTCCGCGTACGGGGAGGCGTCGTCCAGCCGCCGCCCGGCCGCCGAGGTGAGGCGCTGTGCCAGGCGGCGTACGTCGTCGATCGTGCCCAGCGGCACGGCGACCTGATGCAGCCCCTGCCCTCTGTCGATCCAGACCCGGACCCCGTTCACCAGCACGTCGGTGACCTGCGGGTCGGCGAGCAGCGGCGCCAGTGGACCCGCGCCGACCAGGTCGTCGTGCACCCGGTCGGCGATCCGCAGCAGCGTGGTGTCACCGAGCACCGCCGCCGCCGGTTCGGCGCGTACCGCGGAGACGATGGCCGCCGGCGTGACCGGGGTGGCCTCGGCGGCGAACCGGTGCCGGACCCGGGCGGCCAGTTCCCCCGGTTCGGGCGTGGTCACGCCGCACCAGCCGCCGACGAGCCGACCATCTCGTCCACGAGCCGCTGGCAGAGCGTGGCGAGCGGCCCCTTCCCGCTCGCGCCCGGCGCCTCGCCCCGCTCCAGCCCACGGCACAGTCCCGGCTCGGGTCGCAGCGTGCCGGCGAGCGGCAGGCCCAGCGCCCGGGACACCTCGGCCGCGCGGAGCCGCCCGGGCGCCGGGCCGCGCACGATGACCGAGAGGTCGACGCAGTGTGGCGCGGCGACAGCGGCGACCCGGGCCGCCGCGGCCGCCGCCCGCAGCTCGGCCGGTACGACGAGCAGTGCCCGGTCGGCGGCCTGGAGCGCGATCACCGCCGCGTCGTCGAGGTGCCGGGGCAGGTCGAGCACCACCAGATCCCGCCCTCGCCGTCCGGCGTCTACTGTGGCGGCCATCGCCTCAGCCGGCAGGTGCCGCAGGTCGCCCCGGTCCCAGGAGAGCACCACCAGGTCGCCTCGGCTGGGCAGCGCGCGGATCAGCGACGGCGGGTCGACCCGCCCGTCGGTGCCGGCCAGTTCGGGCCACCGCAACCCGTCGAGCTGCTCCCACCCGAGCACCAGGTCGAGACCGCCGCCGAGCGGGTCGGCGTCGACCAGCAGCGTGCGCAGCCGGGACCGGGCCGCCGTGACGGCGAGCCCACCGGCCAGCACGCTGGCCCCGGCGCCTCCCCGCCCGCCGAGCACCGCCACCACCCGGCCCGGCCCCGGGCCCGCCGGCCCGGCCACGCATTCGGCGAACCGGTCGACCAGCCAGGGCTCGGCCGCCGGCAGCGTCGCGACGTGCTCCGCGCCGATCAGTTCGGCCAACTCCGTACCCGGATCGAGCTCTCCCGAGCGACCGACCAGGACCGTGCGGGCGCGGCGGGGAAGGCGTGCCCGCAGGCAGGCCGCCGCCTGGTCGCTGCCGACGAGCACCAGCGGCGCCGGGGCCCAACGGGCCCGGGCGGCGGCCGGATCGGCCGCCAGCTCGACCTCGGTGCCGCCGGCCGCCGCGAGTCGCAGCAGCTCGTCGAGGAGGTCGCCGTCGGAGGTGACGAGCAGGGGCAGACGACGGTACGGCGGAAGCGGGGTACGGGGCGGCATGGCGTGCCTCCATCGGTCGGACTCGGACGTGCCGAGGTGCAGCCTGCCCGGCCGGGGGATGCGAGGTCGGTGCCCTGTGGACAACCGAGGGGGTTGTGGACAGACCTCGGTGAGCCGGTTGATCTGCTATGCGCCCGAGATGGAGGTGCCGGGTGGACCATCGGCCATTGACGGCGGGGACGATCAGTAACGGATAATCGGGGCCCCTCGCCGCCCGATGGACGGCACCGGCTTGCGGAATCGAGGCCATGACCGATTCACCGCACCCCCTCGCAGCCCCCTCGGTTCGACGCCACTCGCTGCCCGACCGCCCGACCGGCGGTGAGATCTGGCTGCGCGACCCGTCGCCGGCGGTGCTCGCCGCCGTCGCTCTCGGACTCGTGGTCGTGGTGCTGGCGAGCATCGTCAGCGTCTTCGCCACGCCGCGCCGCCCCGACCTCCCGCCACCGCTCGAAGGTCAGGCGATCCTGGCGTCCCCGACAAGAGCGGGGTGGGTGACGGAGGAACCAGCCGAGTCCTACGCGCCGCCGTCGGTGTCGTTCTCCAGCCGCGCCGTGGCGCCGATCCGCCGCGCCACCCCGAGCAGCCGGCCGACCTCACCGAAGCCCTCGACTCCCCGGTCGAAGCCGCCGGTGGTCGGGCCCGGGGACCTGGCGCCACTGCCGGCCTCGCGCGAGTCCACGCTGCGCTCGCACGGTGGTGGCCCGTCGACGTTCGTCGACTTCGTCAACGCGCACGGGTCGACGGTCGTGGTCCACTGGATCAACTACGAGGGTCGCCGGCAGCAGTATGCGGTGCTCCGGCCCGGACAGTCGTACCGGCAGCAGACGTACGTCGGTCATCCCTGGGTGGTGGCCGACGAGCGGGGCCGAGGACTGGTGTGTTTCGAGCCGGCCCGGCACACGCTGCGCGCGGTGGTCCGGTAACTCGCCGGGCCCGGCCGGCGGCTGCGACGCTCCGTCGGGTGATCGACAAGCCGGACATCGACGAGCGGAGGCTGGCGGCCGAGGTCGCCGCCGCCTGGTCGGCGGACGTCGTCAGCCTGGTGTTCATGCCGGTCGGGCTGGACGGGAACGCGTGGGCGTACCGGGTGGAGACGTCCGGCGGCGCCGCGCGAGCGAGACCTGATCTTCGTCTACAGCACCGACTTCGGCGACCACCCGATCGACGCGCGCCGGGCCGGACTCTTCCGCGAAGGCTACGGGCCGTCGGAGCCGGACCCGGCCCTGCTGAGTTACTACCGTGATGAGCGGCGCCTCGACGACGTCGCCGCGTTTCTGGGCAGCATCCTCGATCCGGCGGCCAGTACGGAGTCCCGGGCCAACGATCTGCACTGGCTCACCGGGATCGCCGGGGCCATCGCAGAACCGGACTACGCGCCCTGAGTTGATGCGGATACCCGCCGCCGGCCGTCTACGGCCGCTCGCCGTCGGCCTGGTCGGCCACGATCCGGATGCTCAACTGGGCGCCGAGTTCATGAAAGCCGAGACGGCGCGCGAGCCGTCGTGAGGACTCGGGGCGTGCGCGCCACTGGGGAAGCAGCCGGTTCCGCAGCGCCTCCGTCACCGCGGCGGAAGCCACCGCGCGGGCCAGTCCCCGGCCCCGAAAGCCGGAGCTGGTCAGCACGCAGAGGTGAGCGACCGAGCATGGCCACTGGTGGTAACCCGCCGCCGCTACCACTCGCGCCTCCAGCCGGACGACGAACACCGGTGACGTGATCTCGTCGAGCCCGCTCTCCGCGACGTCATCCTCGGAGACGTCGGCGGTCAACCGGTCAAGGTCTGGGTGCCCCGGCGGCAAGCGGGCCACGTCGGCGTCCCCCGTCGCCGGTTGGAACTCCCGCTCGTCGAGGTACGCAAGCGAGGCGGGACCGAGCACGTCCAGCACGCCGCGACCGTCGCTCCACCGCTCGGCCTCGACCGCCGACCACAGCGGTTCCCCGGTGAGCGATCCGAGCAGGAACCGGGCGGTAGCCACGTCCGGCGCGGTGGCGAGGCCTGAGCTTCCCAGCACCACGATGCCGGCCCACGCGGGCGGGCACAGCCGCGACTCCGGAGCGACGACCACCCGGACGCCGTCTGCCGGAAAGCCGGTGGCGACACCAGTGAGGCCGGCCCAGAGATCCTGGACGTGGCGCAACACAGCCGATCGAGCCATCGACGTATCCTCCCGGCCTGTCCGCTCGCCGACCACTGACTTGACCGCCGGCTGTCTCCGGCGTACAGGTCCGGCCCGGGCTGGGCTCCCTCCGGCGGACGGTGTTCGCTGCCTGCGTGCCGGGGACGCCGCTGGGAATCGACGACGCGCAAAGGGACGACCCCCGTCGGGGGGAGACGGGGGTCGTCTTGTGGTTCGGCTCCGGGGGGGTCGAGCCGAACCGACTCAGCGGTTACGGGGGGTGCAACCGCCGAGGGTCGAGCGGCGCCGGGTATGCGAACTCCCGTCGCGTGCACAAGCATGCCGCAGTCGACCCTTATACGTCGAGTGTTGTTCACTCCACGCAAAGCTAAATTCATCGATAACCGCCTGTGACCGACGTCACTCCTCCGGGTGCTCGTCAGCTTTCGCCACCCGGGCGGACGACCGGACGCCGCCCGTCGGGCTAGACTTTCGCGCCGTGGGCCGTAGCGCCGCTTTCTTCGATCTCGACAAGACCGTCATCGCCAAGTCGAGCGCCCTGGCGTTCGGTCGGCCGTTCTACCGGGACGGGCTGATCACCCGGCGTGACGTGGTCAAGTCGGCGTACGCGCAGTTGATGTTCCGGCTGGGCGGCACCGACGAGCAGACCATGGCCCGCACCCGGGACTACCTCGCCACGCTCTGCAAGGGCTGGCCGGTGGAACAGGTCCGCCAGATCGTCGCGGAGACGCTGCACGAGCTGATCAACCCCTATGTGTACGCCGAGGCGGCCGCTCTGATCGAGGAGCACCAGGCCGCCGGGCGGGACGTGGTGCTGGTCTCGGCGTCGGGCGACGAGATGGTCCGGCCGATCGGTGAGCTGCTCGGGATCACCGACGTGATCGCCACCCGGATGGGTGTGGTGGACGGCCGGTACAGCGGCGAGGTCGAGTTCTACGCGGCCGGTCCGAGCAAGGTCGAGGCGGTCAGCGAACTGGCTCTGGAGCGCGACTACGACCTGGCCGACTCGTACGCGTACTCCGACTCGTACTCCGATCGGCCGTTGCTGGAGTGCGTGGGGCATCCGACGGTGGTAAACCCGGACCGGGCGCTGCGCAAGCTGGCGGTGGAGAACGCGTGGCCGGTGCTGGAGTTCCGGCACCCGATTCCGCTGGGTCGCCGGCTGCGCGAGCGGCCGGCGGTGCCGGTCGCCGCGGCGGCACTCGGTGTGGGCGTCGGCGTGGCCATCGGCATCGCCTGGTACGGCCGGCACCGCCGCACCCGCACCGCCGCACCCACCGCCTGACCCCGCGCCCCTCAGGACGCGGCGAGGATCTCGTCGCCGATCAGCGTGATCTGGTCGGCGCCGACCTCCACCGCCGTCATGTAGTGCCGCAGCCAGGAACGCAGGCCGTCGGGCGTGCCGGTGGCGAACGCGCCGGCCGCGCCGACGTACTCCGGTTCGCGCTCGCGATGCCCGACGTCGACCGCGACCAGCCCGCGGGGGTCGAACCCGGTGGAGATCAGCACCAGCCGGGCGGCGGCCCGGGCCACCACGCCGGACGGGCCCGGAAACGGGCGCAGGTTCAGCAGTTCGCCGTGTACGACGGCGGCCAGCACCAGTGGCGGCACCTTCGTGCCACCGGCCACCAGAGCGGCCAGGCCGTCGAGACGGGCCGCGACCACCGGGTCGGCGACCGGCCGGCCCAGTTCCTCCTCGGTGACCACGTCGCGGGCGGCGAGTACGTGCAGCCGGGCCAGCACCTGCCGGGGCGCCTTGGGCCAGAGGTCGCTCAGCCCGGGCAGCGCCCCGGCGACCCGCAGCGCACCTTGGAGCACCGGGTCGGTGACGGTGCCGGCGCGTACCTCCTCACGGTCGTGGGCGCGGCCCTCCAGGGCGGCGCTGGCCACGGCGGAGCGGAGGCTGACCTCGGCGGCGACCTGGCCGCCCTGGCGGCGCAGCGCACGGTGCCGGTGTGCCTGGTCGACCCGCTCGCGGGCCTGCTCGACGGCGGTGGCGACGTCGGCGAGCGCGAGCAGCGGGGCGAGCGGATCGGTGGTCACCCCGTCACGCTAGCGACCGCCGGGCTCCCCCCAAGCCCGGGGTTGTTAATAAGGGGCCCTTCCCCTACCGGAGGCGTTAATAAGGTGCCCTTCCTTACACCTCGGCGCGAGGGGAGGGCCGCTGGGCGCGCGGTGAGGGACGGGCGGTCGCCGGCACGGTACGCCGGGGCTAACCTTCCCCGCAGTAGGAGACGCAGGTCACGCGACGAAGGAGTCACCGCATGAGCGAGGCATTGGCCAACTTGCTGAACGAGACGCGCCAGTTCCCGCCGCCGGCTGAACTCGCCGCGAACGCCAACGTGACCGTCGAGGCGTACGAGGAGGCGGCCGGCGACCGGCTGGCCTTCTGGGAGCGCCAGGCCGGCCGGCTGGCCTGGGCCCAGCCGTGGGAGCAGGTGCTCGACTGGTCGAACGCCCCGTTCGCGAAGTGGTTCACCGGGGGCAGGCTCAACGTGGCGTACAACTGCCTGGACCGGCACGTCGAGGCGGGCCGCGGCGACAAGGTGGCGATCCACTGGGAGGGCGAGCCGGGCGACACCCGTACCGTCACCTACGCCGACCTGCACAAGCTCACCTGCCAGGCGGCGAACGCGCTGACCGAGCTGGGCGTGACCGCCGGTGACCGGGTGGCGATCTACCTGCCGATGATCCCGGAGGCGGCGGTGGCGATGCTCGCCTGCGCCCGGATCGGCGCCACGCACAGCGTGGTGTTCGGCGGCTTCTCCGCCGACGCGCTGACCAACCGGATCCAGGACGCCAGCGCCAAGGTGGTGATCACCGCGGACGGCGGCTTCCGCCGGGGCAAGCCGTCGGCGCTCAAGCCGACGGTGGACGAGGCGGTGGCGAACTGCCCGTCGGTGGAGCACGTGCTGGTGGTCCGGCGTACCGGTGAGGAGGTCGCCTGGTCGGCGAAGGACCACTGGTGGCACGAGACGGTGGAGACGGCGTCGCCGGAGCACGAGGCGCAGGCGTTCGACGCCGAGCACCCGCTGTTCATCCTCTACACCAGCGGCACGACCGCCCGGCCGAAGGGCATCCTGCACACCACCGGCGGCTACCTGACCCAGACGTCGTACACCACGCACGCGGTGTTCGACCTGAAGCCGGAGACGGACGTCTACTGGTGCACGGCCGACATCGGCTGGGTGACCGGGCACTCCTACATCGTGTACGGCCCGCTCTCCAACGGCGCCACCCAGGTCATGTACGAGGGCACCCCGGACACCCCGCACAAGGGCCGGTTCTGGGAGGTCGTCGACAAGTACAAGGTGACCATCCTGTACACCGCGCCGACGCTGATCCGCACCATGATGAAGTGGGGCGAGGACATCCCGGCCGGGTACGACCTGTCGTCGCTGCGCCTGCTCGGCAGCGTCGGCGAGCCGATCAACCCGGAGGCGTGGATCTGGTACCGGCAGCACGTCGGCCGCGCCGAGCTGCCGGTGGTGGACACCTGGTGGCAGACCGAGACCGGCGCCATCATGATCTCGCCGCTGCCGGGCGTGACCGAGGCGAAGCCCGGCTCGGCGATGAGCCCGCTGCCCGGCATCGTCGCCGACGTGGTCGACGACCAGGGCCAGTCGGTGCCGAACGGCGGCGGCGGATACCTGGTGCTGAAGGAGCCGTGGCCGTCGATGCTGCGGACGATCTGGGGCGACGACAACCGGTTCCTGGAGACGTACTGGTCCCGGTTCGGGGCGGGCGCGAACACCGGCGACGAGTGGGTCTACTTCGCCGGTGACGGCGCGAAGAAGGACGACGACGGACACATCTGGCTGCTCGGCCGGGTGGACGACGTGATGCTGGTGTCCGGCCACAACATCTCCACGACCGAGGTGGAGTCGGCGCTGGTCAGCCACCCGTCGGTGGCGGAGGCGGCGGTGGTCGGCGCGACCGACCCGACGACCGGCCAGGCGATCGTGGCGTTCGCCATCCCGCGTGGCAGCGCGGAGACCGCGGGTGACGCGGGCGAGCAGCTCATCGCCGACCTGCGCAACCACGTGGCGAAGACGCTCGGCCCGATCGCCAAGCCGCGGCAGATCATGCTGGTGCCGGAGCTGCCGAAGACCCGGTCCGGGAAGATCATGCGCCGGCTGCTGCGGGACGTGGCGGAGAACCGGTCGCTCGGCGACGTGACCACTCTCCAGGACTCCTCGGTGATGGAGTTGATCTCGTCGGGGATGAGCGGCAAGTCTGACGAGGACTGACCAGGAGGCTTCGGCAGCCCAGTGGTTGTGGTGGGTGGCGGTCCGGCGGACCGCCACCCACCGTCGTCTGCGCGTGGTGCCGTACGCCGGCAGGGACGGGGCAGCACGCGATCATCGGGCGTGGGACAATGACCTTCGTCGAGTTCCTTCGAACGGGGGTGGCGGAAATGGTCATGCTTACTTGACGCGGATGCATCCATAGGGACTTTCCGGCCACTCTTCGGCCAGGATCATTTCTCTTCACCTCATGTGCGGGCTGTTCATTGTCCACACATTGGTCGCTCCTTGGTGCGCAATATTCACCCACCGCACCCCGTGCGGATTCATTGTGCGCTCTTCCGCGTCGCCTCTCGAGGAATGCCGATGTTGAGAGTCACCATTCACGCAAGTGATCCCGCCGCTCGGCGCATGATCGCCGACCTCCTCACCTCGGCCGGCGTGACCGTCGTGCCGGCGATGTCCGGGGCGGAGGCGTCCGGGGCGACCTGTGCGGCGGGCTCGGGCCGGCCCGAGCCCGCCGCGCCGCCGTGTCCCGCCGACTCACCCGAGCCACGTTGTGTGCTGGTGGTCGAGGCTCCGACGGCAGCGCGGCAGCCGCCCTGGCCGGTGTCGCCGCCGCGAACGACGCCGGCCGGCGGGCAACGGCTGTCCCAGCGGGAGAGCGAGGTACTGGAGTGCATCGCCAGCGGCCTCACCCACGGGCAGACCGCGGTGCGGCTGCAGGTCAGCATCCACTCGGTGAACACCTACGTCAAGCGGCTGAAGGCGAAGCTCGGCCACGGCAACAAGGCATTTCTCACCCGGGCCGCGATCGACTCCGGGAAACCGGCGGACGGCCGACCGGAATGTCCATGAGACGGGCCGCCAGCGGCGTCGGGCCCGCCGCACGAAAGCTCCTGTCCCTCGTTTACGGGACAGGCGGTCCCGAGCCGGCAACACTATTCTTCGATTACACGTCGCCGCGCCGGGACAACCCCCACCGAACGATCGGCGCAGCGATTATTCGACCGGAGTGGAGGACCATTTGAGAACAACGACGACCCCTTATCGGCGCATTGCCGGGGTGCTTGCCGCGCTCATGATCGGCAGCGCCGCGGCTTTCGCCGCCCCCGCGTCGGCGATGGCGGAGATCATCGATCCGGATGAGCCCTACGACGGCATCGAGGGAAACTTCACCGGCGGTGACGTCACCGACCCCGGGCTCGAGCAGCCGACCGACGACCAGACGAACCTCAAGCTCCAGATCTCCCAGGAGTGGTACGCGGTCAACGTCCAGGGCGCGGATCCGACCCAGCTCACCAAGCTGCAGAACGACTACACCGCACAGTACGGCGACTCGGGTTACGTCGATCCCGGTGACGGCGCCGGCCTGCGTACCACGGCGGCCAGCAGCCGTATCCTGCCGTTCGTGCAGTACGCGCAGGCCAAGGGCTACTACTGCGGTCCCGCCTCGGGCTACATGATCATCCGCTACCTGCACGGCTCCGGGTACACCAGCCGCTACAACGGCAACAGCCTGTCCCAGGCCAACCTGGCCAACAGCGCGCACATGAACACCGAGGCCAACAAGAGCACCACGTGGACCAGCAAGCGGTTCGCCACGGGCATCAACCGTTGGCGCAACGTCCCCTGGTACGTGCAGGTGCCAAAGCCCAGCGGCTCGCTGCTGCCCAAGATCTTCACCCACAGCGTGGGCGGCAACGGCATGCCGATCGGCGCGGACACGGTCGAGTTCGCCGGCGGCTCGCACTACAACGGGCACCCGACCAACAAGACGATCGGCCACTGGATCGTCGGCTACGGTTACGTCCAGTCCGGCCAGAACACCACCTGGGCCGATCCGGCCACCTCGGTGTGGTCGAGCACGAAGAAGTCGTTTACCTACACCACCTCCACCTTCGCCACTCGGTTCCTCCAGTCGAACGGAGTCGTTTACTAGCCATGCGCCGGACACTGACAGTTGCGTTGATCCTTCTGACTGTCGGTGGCTGTGACGACGGTAAGGGGGAGGATGCCGCCGGACGGGCAGCGTCCTCCCCCGTCTCCTCACCCAGCGCCGACACCGACAGCGGCTCGACCACAGGTGCCCCTTTCGAGATCGGCTCCCGGCACGCCACGAAGGACGCGGCGAGCGCGCGAGAGGGCCGCGAGCTGCGTGGAGGCTTCGTCGTGGGGGGTGCGCAGGCAGGCGGCCGCACGCTCAACCATCTCGGCCTCACCCCCGACGGTCAGCTCATCAGCGCCGCCAACCCCGTTCCCAAGACGGGTGACGGCGAGCTGGGCATCGGCCAGAGCCGGGTGGGTCTCTACTCCGGCGGGCGGGCGCGCACCCTGTCCCCGGCCCCGAGCGGCCCGCCCCGACAAGCCATCTACGCCGACGCGGACGACCGGACCGTGGCCTGGATGGAGACCTCCAGCACCGACATGTACCAGATGGACTGGCTGGTGTACGGCTTCGACCGGAGTTCCGGCCGGTCCGTGCTGCTGGGTGACTCGGCACCGATCGCCAAGGGCAAGAAGATGCCCATCCCACCGGGCAGCTCCATGCTCTCCGTGGGCACTGATCGGGTCTACTGGACCACGACCGTCCCCACGACGGGCGAGCGTGACTTCGGCGCGCAGATCCTCGCCAGCTCGCCGGCCGGCGGCGCGGCGCCATCGGTCGTCGCCCAGCGGGCGAAGCTTCCGGCCGCAGCCGGCAAGGACCTCTACTATGTCCGGTCCGAGGACGTGGCTCCCGGATTCCCCAAGAGCCGCTACGAGATCCACAAGGTGAGCGGCGGCCGTGACAGCGTGTACGCCTCCGGCCCGCTGACCGGAGAGCAGCAGGTCAGCGCGCTCACGGCGGAGCCCGGGCACGTCTCCTGGATCGTGACCGGCGCCACCGAGGAGACGCCCGGGACCTTGTTCGTCCTGCCGTCGGCCACCAAGCGGGCCATCGAGGTGACCCTCGGCGACAATGGCCCCGCCATGACGCTCGGCTCGTCGCCGAAGCTCGTCTGCTGGAGCAACGGCAGTGGCAGCGGCGACGCCGGCCAGTACGTGCTCGAGGTGGCGACCGACCGGATGTGGCGGCTCGGCGAGGCGCCGGGCCTGAGTCTGGCGTTCGCCGGCGGCGACTTCGTCGCCTGGTCGAAGTTGGGGTCGGAACCGCAGAAGCCCGAGCAGAACTCGCTGAGGGTGGCGCGGTTCGTGGGTGGGAAAGCCTGACCACGACGCGGACGGCACGGCCGTCGATCGGCGGACCCGCCGCTGACCCGAACGGGCAGAGCCGTCGGCTCACCCCTGTCGATGGCGCGTTTGGTCGGCTACGTTCAGCCGAACCGGCGGAATTCGACAGATGTCACTGAGTCGCCGACCTTCACCATTCCCTACGAACGGAGTGGCATGCTCCCCATGTCGCAGCACAGGGCACGGCGACGCCTACTCGTCGCGCTGCCCGCCATCGCGCTCGCGGCCACGTCGCTGACCGTGACGGGCAGCGCGGCGGCTCAGCCTGCCCGGTCCGCACCGGTCACGATCGGGGCGGATGAGCACTACATCAACTACGCCGAGCCCGAGGTCCAGCCGGACACCGGCGGCAAGGAGGTGAAGGGCCGCGACGGCGTCTTCTCCTCACCGGCGGACGAGGCCCGCGCCTACGACCGCAAGTACGCCGGGGGTAACCCGATCGCGGCGCGCGAGCTGGCCAAGCTGGAGGCCAAGTCCATCCGGACCGGCAAGAGCCCTCGCAAGATCAAGCAGGCCAAGAGCACGCAGACCGCCAAGCTGCTGACGCTGCTCGTCGAGTTCAACGACAAGGCCAACGACGACTTCACAGGCGTGATGGTCCCGAAGACGGTGTTCGAGGACCGCACCTGCGTTCCCGGCACCGTGCAGAACGGGCCGCGCCACAACACGATCCCGAACCCGGCCACCCTGCCGCACAAGGACAACAACTCGATGTGGGTGCCGGACTTCTCGCCGGCCCACTACGACAAGATGCTGTACAGCAAGAAGGGCATCACCGAGCGGGTCCGCAAGGACCTGAAGGGGCCGGACGGCAAGCCGGGCATCAGCCTCGCCGGACGGACCATGCACAACATGTACCTGGAGATGTCCAAGGGCGCGTACACCGTGGACGGGCAGGCCAGCCCGTGGATCACGGTGCCGCACTCGGAGGGCTGGTACGCCGCCTCGCGCTGCTTCCAGGACGAGAACGGCAACTGGGTCGCCGGGCGTGAGCAGTCGATGAACGGCCACCCGGACAACCCGCAGGGTGCCGGCCGGCTCGCCACCGACGCGATCGACGCGCTGGCCGCGGCCGACCCGAACTTCCCCTGGGCCGACTACGACATCGAGGACCAGAGCGACCGCGACGGCGACGGCAACTACCACGAGCCGGACGGTGTGATCGACCACCTGGTGCTGGTGCACGCCAACCAGGGCAAGTCCCGCGGTGGCGGCGACGTCGGCGTCTACTCGGTGTGGGCGCACTCCTCGACGGTGACCGGTGGCTACACGATCCCGGGCACCAACCTGAAGGTGTCGAACTACATCGTGCAGCCGGAGGACGCCGGCGTCGGCGTCTTCGCCCACGAGTTCGGGCACGACCTGGGCCTGCCGGACCTCTACGACACCTCCGGCAACGCCGACTCCGACGTGGACTTCTGGGACCTGATGGCGTCCGGCTCGCACTCCGGCGAGATCTTCCAGGCGCTGCCCACGCACATGGGCCTCTGGGACAAGTGGGTGCTGGGCTGGGCCGAGCCGAAGACGTTCGGTCCGGGTGACCGGTCCAAGCTGGTCAAGCTCGGGCAGACGTCGCGTACGCCGGTCGGCACCGAGGACGGCATCAAGATCGACCTGCCGGACAAGGTGATCTCGCTGGCGACGCCGCACAGCGGCTCGAACATGTGGTACTCCGGTGCCGACCAGAACTGGGCCGACGTCAAGCTCAGCCGTACGGTGTCCGTGCCGAACGCCGCCGACGCGAAGTTCTGGATGTGGAACAACTTCGTCATCGAGGCGGACTGGGACTTCGGCTTTGTCGAGGTCTCCACCGACGGCGGGGCCACCTGGAGCGAGCAGAAGGTGTACGCCGAGGGCGGTGCGCTGGTCTCCACGAACGACGGGTACGCCGACCCGAACGGCCGCATGGTCGACTTCGGCAACAAGAAGTACGGCCTGACCGGCAGCACGAACGGCTGGCGACACGACTACGTCGACCTGTCGTCGTACGCCGGGCAGACCGTGCAGGTGCGGCTGCGGTACGCCACCGACGAGGCGTTCGTGGAGCGCGGCTGGTTCGCCGACGACTTCTCGGTGACCGGCGGCGGTGCCACCACCTGGAGCGACGACGTGGAGAGCGGCGCGGCGGGCTGGACCCAGACCGGCGGCACCTTCACCGACACCAGCGGCGCGGGTTGGTACATCGACTCGGGCACCCAGGTGAAGTCGCACTACTACCTGGCCGAGTGGCGTAACTTCGACGGCTTCGACAACGGTCTGAAGTACACCTACGACACCGTCTACTCGCACGAGGCGTGGAAGGTCGACCGGATCGCGTACAACGCGCCGGGCATGCTGGTCTGGTACCGGGACACCCAGCTCGGCGACGTCAACCACGTCACCGCGCAGATGACCGCGCTGCCCAGCTACGGCGCCAAGGGCGGGCTGCTGATCGTCGACTCGCACAACGACCCGCTGCGCCGCAAGGGCGTCGCGGCCGAGAAGGACCCGTCGGTGCTGAAGAACCTGCCCAGCCGGCCGCAGTCCTCCAACGCCGCGTTCGGCCTGAAGCCGACGTACCCGTTCAAGGAGTGCCTGGAGGCGGCGGACGAGCCGTACAGCGAGTACTGCACGAAGTTCGGCCCGCAGGCTCCGGTGCGCGGCTTCACCGACGCCAAGGGCTGGTACCCGGGCATCGAGATCCGCGACGGTGCCGCGTACGCGCGGGACAACGACGCCTCGGTGGTCGTCCCGTCGCGGGGCAACCAGCAGTACACGACCCGGGTGGTGAACCCGGACGGCACTCCGGCGACGGACTACTACGGTTCGACGCTGGGTGGCGGGGCGATCGTGCTCGGCACCGGCAACCCGGGTGACGCGGGCGTCCAGTACGGCGTCTCGATCATCATCAAGCGGGCCGCCAAGGACAACTCGTACGCTCAGGTGTACGTCGTCCCGCCGCGGAGCTGAACCGTACGTTCAAACCGGAACCGGAATGACCGAAAAATGAGCTGAACAAGCTCGATGGGGGAAGGGTCGGGAGCGCGAGCGCTCCCGCAGGGACATCTGCAGCGCGTGCAACGCGGACTCGTCGCGGTCGAGCATCATCAGCTCGTCGGGCTCGCAGCGGGCGATCT
>NZ_JBEZDP010000033.1:0-41147 GCF_040648395.1 Micromonospora sp. NPDC049151 | reverse complement strand
AATCCGCGACGACATCCACGAAGCCTTCCTCAGCCTCGCCTGCGCCCTCATCTGCTGGCGCCAACTCCAACGTTAGGAGTTCTAAGAAGGGGCCCCTTCTCTACCGGAGACGTTAAGAAGGGGCCCTTCCTTACACCTCAGCGGAGGCTGCGCAGGCGCGGCGGCACGTTTGCCGCCGCGGCCCGGTCGAGCAGCCAGAGGGTACGGGAGACGCCCCGCACCCCGGCGGCCGGCAGCTGCACCGGCCCCGCCCCGGCCAGCGCCATGCCGACCGCGCGGGCCTTGTCCGCCCCGGCGGCGATCAGCCACACCTCCTCGGCCGTGTTGATCGTCGGCAGGGTCAGCGTGGTCCGCACCGGCGGCGGCTTCGGGCTGCCCCGCACCGCGCTGACCGGCCGGTTGTCGTGGTGCACCGGGTGCTCGGGGAACACCGACGCCACGTGCCCGTCCTCGCCGACGCCGAGCATCAGCACGTCGAAGTGCGGCACGAGCGCGTTCCCGGGCCGGGCCGCCGTCGCGAGTTCCCGCGCGTACCCGGCCGCTGCCGCCTCCGGGTCGTCGCCGGCCGGGCCGTCCGACGCCGGCATCGGGTGCACCCGGGCCGGGTCCAGCGGCACCGAGTCCAGCAGCGCCGCCCGCGCCTGCGTCTCGTTGCGCTCCGGGTCGCCGGCCGGCAGGAACCGCTCGTCGCCCCACCACACGTCGACCCGGGACCAGTCGACCGCGTCCCGGGCGGGCAGCTGCCCGACCGCCCGGTACACCGCCGCGGCGATCCGCCCGCCGGTCAGCACCACCGACGCCTGGCCACGCTCGGCCTGCGCGTCGAGCAGCTTCACCACCAACCGGGCCGCCACCGCCTGCGCGAGCAGGTCGGGGCCGGCGTGTACGGCGACACTCGCCTCAGTCATCCGTCGTGCCCTCGTGTTCCGACCGCCCACCGGCGGTCTCCTGTGCCTTCGACCGCCCGGTCCGGGCGGTCACTCGTTAGCTGTCGCGCCCGCGTGCGCGGTCACGCCGGCCTCGGCCCGCCGGGCGGTCGCCGGATCCTTCCACACGTGCACCCGCTGGGCCGGACGCTGGTCGAGCCCGGTGATCCCGGCCGCGGCGCCGAGCGCCTCCGCGTACACCTGGTCGGCGTCCAGACGGCGCAGCTCCTCGGCCAGTTCGTCGCCGAGCGGCCGGCGGACCAGCGGCAGCGTGCGGTCCTCCTGGCCGGTACGCCGGAACACCGCGATGCTGTCGTCCCGGGTCAGCGTCAGCTCGTCGCCGTTGGCGCAGCGCAACTGCACCTGGCGCATCCGCGGGAACTCCTCGGTGGCGGTCATGACCGGGTCGATGCCGAGCCGGGCCTTGAGCCAGCCGCGCATCAGCGCCGCCGTCGGGTCCGACGGGGGCGCCACCACGCTCGCCTCGGTGACCCGGGCCTGGGTGGTGTCGAACGCGCCCGCCACGAGCGTGCGCCACGGGGTGATCCGGGTCCACGCCAGGTCGGTGTCGCCGGGAGCGTAGTCGTGCGCCCGCTGCCGCAGCGCGGCGATCGGGTCGGCCGCCTGCGCCGCGTCGGTGATCCGCCGGTCCGCGACAACGCCGAGGAAGTCGGTGGAGATCTCCGCCGGCGGTTCGCCGTGCCACCACGTCACCACCGGTACGTCCGGCACCAGCAGTGGCATCACCACCGACTCGGCGTGCAGCGCGAGCCGCCCGTACATCCGGGTCACCACCGCCTCGCACGGCCCGAGCCGGCCACCCACGACGATCTCCGCGTCCAGCCGGTTGCGGTCCCGCTCCACGTCGGAGCGCACCACCACGAGCAGGCGGCACGGATGCGCCGCCGCGGCGATGGTGGCCGCCGCCTCGGCCTCGCGTACCCGCTTCTCGTCCACCACCACGATCAGCGTGAGCGCCATGCCGCTGGCCACCCCGCCCGCGCTGCGCCGTTCCGCGGCCAGCGCCTTGACCACCTCGTTGCCGGTGGTGTCCCACAGCCCGATCATGCTCTTCTCCAAGCCCGGCCCTCGCGGGCCAGCATCTCGTCGGCGGCGCGCGGCCCCCACTCGCCGGCCCGGTACGGCTCGGGTGTGGTGCCCGCCCAGGCGTGCTCCAGCGGGTCGACGACCTGCCAGCTCTGCTCCACCTCGGCGGCGTCCGGGAACAGCGTCCGGTCGCCGATCAGCACGTCCAGCACCAGCCGCTCGTACGCCTCGGGGCTGGACTCGGTGAACGCCTCGCCGTACTGGAAGTCCATCGCGATGTCGCGGACCTCCATCGTGGTGCCCGGCACCTTGGAGCCGAACTTCAGCACCACGCCCTCGTCCGGCTGCACCCGGATGACCAGCTGGTTGGGGCCGAGGGACTCCATGTCGGCGGCGTTGAACGGCAGGTGCGGCGCCTTCTTGAACATGATGGCCACCTCGGTGACCCGCCGGGGCAGCCGCTTGCCGGCCCGGATGTAGAACGGCACCCCGGCCCAGCGGCGGTTCTGGATGCCCAGCTTCACCGCCACGTACGTCTCGGTGGTGGAACCCTCCGGGACGCCCTCCTCCTCCAGGTAGCCCTTGGCGCGCTCGCCACCCACCCAGCCGGGCAGGTACTGGCCGCGCACGGTGTCCTCGGCGACGTCCCGCGGCACGGTGATCGCCTTCAGCACCTTGAGCTTCTCGGCCCGGATCTCGTCGGCGTCGAAGCTCGTCGGCTCCTCCATGGCGACCAGGGCGAGCAGCTGGAGCAGGTGGTTCTGGAGCACGTCTCGGGCGGTGCCGACGGAGTCGTAGAAGGCCGCGCGGGTGCCGATGCCGACGTCCTCGGCCATGGTGATCTGCACCGAGTCGACGTACTTGGAGTTCCACAGCGGCTCGAACAGGTTGTTCGCGAAGCGCAGCGCCAGGATGTTCTGGACCGTCTCCTTGCCCAGGTAGTGGTCGATCCGGAACACGTCCTGGCTGGTGAAGACGTCGTCGACGAGGTCGTTGAGCGCCTTGGCCGAGGGCAGGTCGTTGCCGAACGGCTTCTCCACCACCACCCGTCGCCAGCCGCCGGACTTGGCGTTGTCCGCCATGCCGGTGCGGGCGAGCTGCTTGAGCACCACCGGGAAGGCCGCCGGGGGGATGGAGAAGTAGAAGGCGGCGTTACCGGGGATGCCGTGCGAGTCGCGCAGCTCGTCGAGCGTGGCGGCGAGCTGGTCGAACGCCGCGTCGTCGTCGAACGAGCCGCCGACGAACTTGATGTTGCCGGCCAGCCGGGCCCACACCTCCTCCCGCCACGGGGTACGGGCGTGCTTCTTGGCCGCCTCGTGCGCCACCGACTCGAAGTCGCCGTCGCCCCAGTCCCGGCGGGCGAAGCCCAGGACCACGAAGCCGGGCGGCAGGAGCCCCCGGTTGGCCAGGTCGTAGACCGCCGGCAGCAGTTTCTTGCGGGCCAGGTCGCCGGTCACCCCGAAGATCACCAGGGCACACGGCTCGGGGATCCGGGGCAGCCGCCGGTCCTGCGGATCGCGCAGCGGGTTCACCGGGCCACCTCCTCCTGCGTCTCGGTCCGCTGATTCCAGGTCATTGATCGTCACGTGCGTGTCCGTCCGGCCGTGTGAAGGAGCGGGCGGCACCCGCCGCCCGCTCGGTCAGGTGCAGCACCTGGCGCTCCCGGCCGGCCAGGGCCCGCCGGTCGCCGGCGGCCCGGGCCGCCTGGAGCTGCGCGAAGGTGTACGGACGGCCGGGCCCGCCCAGATCATCGGTGACCGCACCGGTGATCTGGAGGCGCCGGCCGTGCGGGTCGGTGTGTGCCGGCCGGCGCGGTCCGCGGCCGGCGGTGACCGGCCGTCCGGCGGCCGGGGTCACGGCGTCACCTCGGGCTCGCTCACCGGCAACCACCTCACCCGTTCCACGGTACGGCGCGACGCGTCCCGGGGCCCGGCCCCGGGACGCGTCGTACGCCGTCGGTCACGCGTTGCCGCCGGCCTGCTGGGCCGCCTGCGCGTTCTTCCCGGCGGCCCGGTGCGGGCTGCCCGAGCCCTTGGCCGCCTCGGCGAGGGACTTCTTGACCCCCTCCAGCAGCTCTACCCAGCTCGCCTCGAACTTCTCCACGCCCTCGCGCTCCAGCGTGGCGATGACGTCGGACAGGTCCACGCCCACCGCCAGCAGGTCGTCGAAGACCCGGCGGGCGTCGTCGTACGCGACGGTGACGGTGTCCGCCTTCGTCTCGCCGTGCTCGGCGTACGCGTGGACGACCGGCTCCGGCATGGTGTTGACGGTGCCGGGCGCGATCAGCTCCTCGACGTAGATGACGTCCCGGTAGTCCGGGTTCTTCGTCGAGGTGGAGGCCCACAGCGGGCGCTGCGGGTGGGCGCCCGCGTCGGCCAGCTTCTGCCAGCGCGCCGAGGAGAACACCTCGCTGTAGCGCTCGTACGCCAGCCGGGCGTTGGCGACCGCGGCCTTGCCGCGCAGCGCCTTGGCCTGGTCCGAGCCGATCTTCTCCAGCCGCTTGTCCACCTCGGTGTCGACCCGGGAGACGAAGAACGAGGCGACCGAGCCGATCTTCGACAGGTCGTGCCCGTTGGCCTTCGCCTGCTCCAGGCCGGCCATGAAGGCCTCCATCACCTGCGAGTAGCGGTCCAGGCCGAAGATCAGCGTGACGTTGACGCTGATCCCCTCGGCGAGCGTCGCGGTGATCGCCGGCAGGCCCTCCTCGGTGGCCGGGATCTTGATGAACAGGTTCGGCCGGTCGACAAGCCACCACAGCGCCTTGGCCTCGGCGACGGTCTTCGCCGCGTCGTGCGCCGAGCGCGGGTCCACCTCGATCGACACCCGCCCGTCCACGCCGCCGCTGGCCTCGTACGACGGGCGCATCACGTCGCACGCCCACCGCACGTCGTACGTGGTGAGCATGCGGACCGCCTCCTCGACGTCCACGCCGCGTACGGCGAGGTCGCGAAGCTGCCAGTCGTACTCGTCGGCGTCGCTCAGCGCCTTGGCGAAGATCGTCGGGTTGGTGGTCACCCCGGCCACGTGGGACTCCCGGCGCAGCTTGTCCAGCCCGCCGGAGGTCAGCCGTACCCGGGAGAGATCGTCGAGCCAGATCGCCACCCCGGCGCCCTGGAGCTCCTTCAGCCTGTCGGTCATGACGCCCACGCTCCCCTCAGTTGCCGGTCGTGAAACCGGTGATGTCGCCCACCCGGGTCAGCGCCGCGTGCGCGGCGGCCACGATCCGGTCGGGGGTGAACCCGAACTGCTCGAAGAGCACGGTGTGCGGCGCGCTGGCGCCGTAGTGCTCGATGCTCACGCTCTCGCCGCTGTCGCCGACGATCGCCCGCCACGACATCGCGATGCCCGCCTCCACGCTCACCCGTGCCTTTACCCCGCGCGGCAGCACCGACTCCCGGTACGCCTCGTCCTGGGCGAAGAACCACTCCTGGCAGGGCATGGAGACGACCCGGGTGGGGGTGCCGTCGGCCTCCAGCCGCTCCCGCGCGGTGAGGCAGAGCTGCACCTCGGAGCCGGTGCCGACGATGATCACCTGCGGCTTGCCGTTCGACGCCTCGGCCAGCACGTACCCGCCCTTGGCCACGCCCTCGGCGCCGGCCAGCTCGGTGCGGTCGAGCGTCGGCAGCGCCTGCCGGCTGAGCGCCAGCGCGGTCGGCCGGTCGGTGTGCTCCAGCGCCTGCCGCCAGGCCCAGACCGTCTCGTTGGCGTCGGCCGGGCGGACCACGTCCAGGCCGGGAATGGCCCGCAGCGCGGTCAGGTGCTCGATCGGCTGGTGCGTCGGGCCGTCCTCGCCGAGGCCGATCGAGTCGTGCGTCCAGACGTAGGTCACCGGCAGCTTCATCAGCGCGGCCAGCCGTACCGCCGGGCGCATGTAGTCGCTGAACACCAGGAACGTGCCGCCGTAGGGGCGGGTGCCGCCGTGCAGGGCGATGCCGTTGAGGATCGATCCCATGGCGTGCTCACGGATGCCGAAGTGCAGCGTGCGGCCGTACTCGTCGCCGGGGAAGTCCTTGGTGGCGTGCGCCGCCGGGACGAACGACGGCTCGCCCTTCATGGTGGTGTTGTTGCTCTCGGCCAGGTCGGCCGAGCCGCCCCACAGCTCCGGCAGCACCGGCGCCAGGGCCTCCAGGACCTTGCCGGAGGCGGCCCGGGTGGCGACGCCCTTGGCGTCCGCCGGGAAGGTGGGCAGCGCGTCGGTCCAGCCGGTCGGCAGCGTACGGGTGGCCATCCGCTCCCACAGCGCCTTGCGCTCCGGGTTGGCCTGCGCCCAGGCGTCGAACCGGGTGGTCCACTCGGCCTGCGCCTGCGCGCCGCGCTCCAGCACCTGACGGGCGTGCTTGAGCACCTCCTCGTCGACCTCGAAGGTGCGCTGCGGGTCGAAGCCGAGGATCTCCTTGGTGGCCTTGACCTCGTCCGCGCCGAGCGCCGAGCCGTGGATCTTGCCGGTGTTCTGCTTGTTCGGCGCGGGCCAGCCGATGATGGTGCGCAGCGCGATGAAGGACGGCCGGTCGGTCTCCGCCTTGGCGGCCAGCAGCGCCTGGTAAAGCGCCTCCACGTCCTCGTGGTAGTCGCCCTGGTCGGCGTCGCCGCTGCGCCAGTCGACGGTCTGCACGTGCCAGCCGTACGCCTCGTAGCGCGCCGCCACGTCCTCGCTCTTGGCGATGCGGGTGTCGTCCTCGATCGAGATCTCGTTGTCGTCGTAGATAACGCAGAGGTTGCCGAGCTGCTGGTGGCCGGCGAGCGCGCTGGCCTCGTGGGTGATGCCCTCCTCGATGTCACCGTCGGAGGCGATGCACCAGATGTCGTGCCGGAACGGCGAGTCGGCGCGGTCCGGCTCCGGGTCGAACAGGCCGCGCTCGCGGCGGGCCGCCATGGCCATGCCGACCGCGTTGCCGAGGCCCTGGCCGAGCGGGCCGGTGGTGGTCTCCACACCCGGGGTGTGGCCGTGCTCCGGGTGGCCCGGGGTGAGCGAGCCCCACTGGCGCAGCGCCTTGAGGTCGTCCAGCGACAGCGGGTAGCCGGACAGGAAGAGCTGGATGTAGAGCGTCAGGCTGGAGTGGCCGGCGGAGAGCACGAACCGGTCGCGTCCGGCCCAGTTCGGGTCGGCGGGGTTGTGCCGCATGACCCGGTTGAAGAGCAGGTACGCCGCGGGGGCGAGGCTCATCGCCGTCCCCGGGTGGCCGTTGCCGGATTTCTCCACGGCGTCCATGGCCAGCACGCGGACCGTGTCGACGGCCCTGCGGTCGAGGTCGGACCAGTTGAGAGCGGGAAGCTCGGGTCGGTTGGCAGCCACGATGGTTGTGCTCCTCGGCAGATGGGCGGAACCCTCACTGATGACCCTATCGAGCGGTGCTAAACGTCCGCCCGGGGATCTCAGCATGCTGTTCTGTACGGATCGCGGACGTTCGGTCGTTCAACCCCAGGTGTGACGGCTCGCACCGATGCCGGGTCCACGGGGCAGCGAAAACGACGCCGCGTAGTGTGTGGGGCGGTGTGTGGACCTCGAAGGGTCCGGGCCGAACGACCTCCCCCGCCGATGCCGGAAGGTGGCAATCCGTGAGCACGATCACCGAGCGCCCCGTCAGCAATCCTGCCGGGCAGCCGCCGGTGGGCACGGTGGCGGAGGCGCCGGCGAGCGGCCGGCGGGACGTACGCGCCGTGGTGGCGGCGTACGTGACGCTGACCAAGCCGCGGATCGTCGAGCTGCTGCTGGTCACCACCGTGCCGGCGATGATGCTGGCCCACGGCGGGATGCCGTCGCTGTGGCTGGTCGCCGTGGTGCTTGTCGGCGGGTCGCTCGCGGCCGGCGCGGCGAGCGTCATCAACTGCTACATCGACCGCGACATCGACCAGCTCATGCGGCGCACCAAGCGCCGCCCGCTGCCCGCGCACACCGTGTCGCCGCGCAGCGCGCTGATCTTCGGCCTGGTGCTGGCCGCCGTGTCGGTGGCGTTGATGGCGGTGGCGACGAACTGGCTGGCGACGGTGCTGACGGTGGCCGCGATCGCCTACTACGACCTGGTCTACACGCTGTGGCTGAAGCGCACGACGGCGGCCAACACGTTCTGGGGCGGCATCTGCGGCGCCGCGCCGGTGCTGATCGGCTGGGCCGCTGTCACCGGCTCGCTGGCGCCGGCCGCGTGGGGCCTGTTCGCCGTGGTCTTCTTCTGGCAGATGCCGCACTTCTACGCGCTGGCCATCAAGTACAAGGCCGACTACGCCCGCGCCGGGGTGCCGATGCTGCCGGTGGTGGCCTCGGTGCGGCGGGTCAACGCCGAGATCATCGGCTTCTCCTGGCTCACGGTGCTCTCCTCGCTGGCGGTCTGGCCGCTGGGGATGAGCCCGATCTACGGGGTGACGGCGCTCGTGGTCGGCGGGATCTTCCTGGTCGAGGCGCACAAGCTGTGCCGGCGCGCGACGCGCGGCGAGGCGGTCAAGCCGATGCGGCTGTTCCACTGGTCGACCACGTACCTGACCATCCTGTTCGCCGCCGTCGCGCTCGACGCGCTCCTCTGACCCGCCCGTCCGGCGGTTCATCAGAAATTTTTTTCGGGCATCCTCGGACGGGTGCAACCTGGACAGATTGTGACGATCCCGCCTGCCTGTTTTGCCCGCCTAAAAGCGACATGTACGGGCAAATTACCTGTGGTTCTTCTTAAACCGATGGGTAATTGGCATCACATTCAGTTCATGGTTCTCGCACATCCGGGTGGAACTCTGCTTAGGCTTCGCGTCATGGCAGATGGTTCCGATACGACGCTGACGGCTGACAAGACCGCCGAGCAGGCCCCCAACGGCCTGGTCGCGGGCATCAAGTCGTTCGCCGCCGGGCACGGCGGCGCGAAGGCGGTCATCGAGTACGTCGGCAAGCGCGGCGCACGGATCGTCCTCGTGGGTTCCGACGGGGCATGGGCAGACCAGTTCGCCGACGGCACCGACGTCGCGCGGCAGGCCTGCGCCAAGGCCGGGGTCGACGTGGAGAACGCCTGGGAGCGTGAACTGATGGACCAGATGCGTCCGAGCAACGACCTGTGGCGGTCGATGGCCCGGCGCACGATGGCCCGTTGACATACACCGAATGACCAACCACCACCAGTCGACCCGGGGGAGACCCCGGGTCGCTTTCGTCACCTGCGCCGAGCTGCCCGACCTCGACCCGGACGACCGGCTCGCGCTCGGCCCGCTCGCCGCCCGCGGCGTCACCACCGAGATCGCGGTCTGGGACGACCCGGCAGTCGACTGGTCCGGGTACGACCTCGTCGTGCTCCGCTCCCCGTGGGACTACGCGCGGCGGCGGGACGAGTTCGTGGCCTGGGCGCGTACCGTGCCGGCCCTGGTCAACCCGGCCGACGTGGTCGCCTGGAACACCGACAAGCGCTACCTGTCCGAGCTGTCCGCCGCCGGAGCGCCCACCGTCCCGACGGAATGGGTCGAGCCGGGCCGGGTGTGGGCGCCACCGGCCGGGGGCGAGTACGTGATCAAGCCGGCGGTCAGCGCGGGCAGCCAGGACACCGGCCGTTACGACCTGACCGACGCGCAGCACCGCGAGCTGGCGGTGGCCCACGTACGGCGGCTCTCCGACGCCGGTCGGGTCGCCATGGTCCAGCCGTACCTCGGCGCGGTGGACACCGCCGGGGAGACCGCGTTGCTGTTCCTGGCCGGCCCCGGCGGCCTGGCGTTCAGCCACGCGATCCGCAAGGGCCCGATGCTGACCGGGCCGGACCTCGGCGAGGCCGCGCTCTACAAGGAGGAGCGGATCGACGCCCGCGCCGCCACGGCGGAGCAGCGCGCGGTGGCCGAGAAGGTGCTCGCGGTGGTGCCCGGCGGCCCGGAGCGGCTGCTCTACGCCCGCGTCGACCTGATCCCCGGTCCCGGCGGCGAGCCCGTGCTGGTCGAGCTGGAGCTGACCGAGCCGAGCCTGTTCGTCGGGTACGCCGACGGCGCCCCGGACCGCCTCGCCGACGCGGTGCTCACCCACCTGGCCCGCCGCTGAGGCCGCCGGCCGGCTGACCGCGACGCTCAGTCGCGGTCGCTGTGGTTACGGGCCCAGCGGCCGCCGATCGGCGGCGTGTCCAGCCGCAGCGCGGCCTCGGTGCCGGCCAGGTCGTTGTCCTCGAACGCGCAGGAGACGCAACTGCCCGCCTCGGTGACCCAGATGCCGTACGCCTGGGTGTCGGCGTCCCGGTGCCAGATCCGGTTGCCGCGCACGGTGGCCGAGTCGAACGGCGCGGCGATCGTGATGCCGCCGCACGCCGGCGGAGCATCAGGCAGCTCGTACGCCGTGCCGGGCCCCGGCGTGGCCGCGCTCCAGCCGGTGGAGCCGTCCGGGCGTACCTCGGCCAGGGAGAGCCGGTCGGCGCTGTTGTCGGACACCACGGCGTCGCGGGAGCCGACCCGGACCACCTTTCCCCGGTGACCGCCGGGCGGCCAGTGCGCGTTGCCGTCGGTGACCTCGCGCGGGCCGTAGCGCACCGCGCCGCCGGAGCCGGAGCAGGCCGGCGCGGACCGGCGGCCGTTGTCCCGGATCCGGTTGCCGACGATCGACGTGTCCAGCATCGGCCTGTCGATCCGGATGCCGTCCAGCGCGTTCTCGCGGATGTCGTTGTCCTGGATCACCACGTCGGCCGCCGCGCCCCGGTAGCCGTGGCCCAGGTCGTGCTCGTGGTAGCCGAAGCCGCCGTTGCGGCTGATCCGGTTGCCCTGCACCGCGTACGGGCCGGGGGTGTTGCCCATGCTGATGCCGTCACCGACGTTGGAGTCGATCACGCAGCCGGTGAGCAGGCCACCGCGCCCGGCCACCCCGGCGGTGCCGTTGCCGGACACGTCGAAGCCGGCCTCCAGGTTGTTGGTCATGGTGCAGCCGGAGACGATCAGCCCGTCCGCCCCCCAGTCGGAGATGCCGAACCGGTTGGCCTGGCTGTGGCAGCCGATGATCCGGATGCCACGCGGCGGGGTCCAGTAGTCCTTCTGGAGTTCCAGGAAGATGCCGTTGGTGCCGTTGCCGATGGTGGTGCAGTTGGTGATGGTGAGGCGTTCCACGTCGCCCCAGCCGCCGATGCCGACGCCGATCCCGGCGCCGCCCATCTGGTCCTCGTTGTCCAGCCGGCCGCAGCCCACCGCGACCACCCCGTCGATCAGGCTGTCCTGGAGGAAGTCGCAGCCCAGCCCGGTCGCGCCGGTGTGGTGGATGTAGAGGTTGCGGAACACACCACGTACCACGTACTGCAGGCCCAGTCCCTTCGCCAGATAGTCGTAGGACGCCTGGGCCACGCCGGAGCCGTCGATCTCGAAGTCGGCGAACGTGCAGTCGGCGATGTGCCGGTCCCGGTCCGCGCCGTGCTGCACGGTGGTCCAGAACGCGAGCGGGACCGGCGCGCTGCGGTTGCCCTCGTTGCTGAGCAGGAAGCGGGTCGCCGCCGGTCCGGCGCCGAGCAGCGAGACCCCGCTGCGCCAGACGGTGCCGGCGTTGCGGATCGAGTACAGGCCCGGCGGGCAGTAGATCACCCGCGCGCGGCCGTCGGCGTCGTAGCCGGTGCCGAGGCGGTCCACCAGCGCCGCCAGGGCGGGCTGGTCGTTCGTGACCCCGTCGCCGGTGAGGCCGTACTCGCGGGCGTCGCACCACAGCGGCGTCCCGGCGACCGGGGTCAGCCGCTGCGGGGTGGTGGTGGCGAGGCTCTTGCGCGACACGGGGAGCTCCCCTCGGGCGGGCGGTCGGTGGCCCGGACCGCTTTCCCGCTCCCGCCGCTCGGTAACGCCCGCACTCAGGCGGCGGCGCCCACCCGTTCGGTGACCGCCTCGGCCGGGGCCTCGGCGTCCGGGGTGGCCGGCAGCCGCTCGCGGGTCGACCAGAGCACGCCCAGCGTGGCCAGCAGCACCAGGCAGGAGCCGAGCATGTGCGCGCCGACCAGCACGGCGGGCAGGTGGGTGAAGTACTGGACGAAGCCGATCACGCCCTGGCCCAACTCGACCGCGATCAGCACCGCGGCGGCCCGCGCCGCCCGCGCCGCGCCGACCGCCCGGAACGCGAAGTACAGCGCCACCGACAGGCCGATCAGCAGGAAGACGCTGTCGGCGTGCACCTGGGAGATCGCCGCCGGGTCCAGGCCGTTGCGAGCCGCGCCGTGGTCTCCGGCGTGCGGTCCGCTGCCTGTCACCCACGTGCCGACCACCAGCACCGAGGCGCTGACCACGGTGGTGATCCAGGCGAGGGTACGCAGCGGCGCCGGCACGGTCGGTGCCACCGGCCCGTCCGGCTCCTTGATCCGCCGCCAGAGCGCGTACGCGGCGGCGATCACCGCCATCGAGGCGAGGAAGTGCAGCCCGACCACCCACGGGTTGAGGTTGGTGAGCACCGTGATGCCGCCGATGACCGCCTGGGCCGGGATGCCGAACAGCACGCCCAGCGCGAGCGGGAGCAGCCCGCGGCGGCGGGGGCGGTGGGCCAGCACGGCCAGCACCACGGCGAGCGCGATGATGCCCACCGCGAACGTGAGCAGCCGGTTGCCGAACTCGATCACCCCGTACACGCCCATCTCGGGCGTGGTGACGTACGAGTCCTCGGTGCACCGTGGCCAGGTGGGGCAGCCGAGGCCGGACGCGGTGAGCCGGACGGCCCCGCCGGTGACCACGATCGCGACGTTCGCGATGATCGAGGCGAGCGCGAGGCGGCGCAACAGCGTGGCGGAGACCGGAAACCGGACGGATCGCTTCACGTAGCGAATCCTACGCACCGTAGTTGATCCCGATCGGGTGACTCCGGCACCCCGGTGGTCGGAATCACCGGACCCCGGGTTTGCGGGCCCTCGGCGAATTACGTAACGTTGCCGTTGTGAAAAACGCGGCGGCGCTCTCCCGAACGCCGGTGACCGGTCCGGTCGCCGGTGGTTCGCGCGCACGTCGCGGCGTACGGCCCGGCGAGCGGGAGACCGTTCCGGCCGACCTGTCGACCCGCGACCGGGTCACCCAGTTGCTGCTGGAGCGTGGTCCCACCACCGCCGCGCAGCTCGGCACGGCGCTCGGTCTGAGCCCGGCCGCGATCCGCCGCCACCTCGACGCGATGCTCGCCGACGGTGACGTGGTCGCCCGCGACCAGACCGTCCGCGGCAGTCGCGGGCGCGGTCGCCCGGCCAAGGTCTTCGCGCTCACCGAGGCGGGCCGCGGTCGCTGCGGCACCCACCACTACGACAACATGGCCACCGCCGCGCTGCGGTGGATCGCCCGCACCGGCGGCACCGAGGCGGTCGCGGCGTTCGCGGCCGAGCAGGTCTCCGCGCTGGAGACCCGCTGCCGGGCGGCCATGGAGGACGCCGGAGACGCCCCGCTCGCGCGGGCGGAGGCACTCGCCGGCGCGCTGACCGCCGAGGGTTACGCTGCCAACGCGTCCACGATCGCCTCCGGCGGCCAGCTCTGCCAGCACCACTGCCCGGTGGCGCACGTGGCCGCCGAGTTCCCTCAGCTGTGCGAGGCCGAGACCGAAGTGATCTCCCGTCTGGTCGGCACTCACGTACAGCGCCTGGCCACCATCGCGCACGGCGACGGCGTGTGCACCACGCACATTCCCGCCCAGTCCGGTTCCACCGTCACCACTGTGAGGACAGATAGATGACCGAGCAGATCGTTCAGCCCCTGACCCAGGAGGAGCAGCTCGCCGCCCTCGGTCGTTACGAGTACGGCTGGGCCGACCCCGACGTCGCCGGGGCGTCCGCCCAGCGTGGCCTCAGCGAGGCGGTGGTGCGCGACATCTCGGCCAAGAAGAACGAGCCGGCCTGGATGCTCGACCTGCGGCTCAAGGGCCTGCGGCTGTTCGGCCGCAAGCCGATGCCGAACTGGGGCGCCGACCTCACCGGGATCGACTTCGACAACATCAAGTACTTCGTCCGGTCCACCGAGAAGCAGGCCACCTCCTGGGAGGAACTGCCCGAGGACATCAAGAACACCTACGACAAGCTGGGCATCCCGGAGGCGGAGAAGCAGCGCCTGGTCGCCGGTGTCGCGGCGCAGTACGAGTCCGAGGTGGTCTACCACCAGATCCGTGAGGACCTGGAGGAGCAGGGTGTCGTCTTCCTCGACACCGACACCGCCCTCAAGGAGCACGAGGACCTGTTCAAGGAGTACTTCGGCACGGTCATCCCGGTCGGCGACAACAAGTTCGCCGCGCTGAACACCTCCGTCTGGTCCGGTGGCTCGTTCATCTACGTGCCGAAGGGCGTGCACGTGGACATCCCGCTGCAGGCCTACTTCCGGATCAACACGGAGAACATGGGCCAGTTCGAGCGGACGCTGATCATCGTCGACGAGGGCGCGTACGTGCACTACGTCGAGGGCTGCACCGCGCCCATCTACTCCTCCGACTCGCTGCACAGCGCCGTCGTGGAGATCATCGTCAAGAAGAACGCCCGGTGCCGGTACACGACCATCCAGAACTGGTCGAACAACGTCTACAACCTGGTCACCAAGCGCGCCGTGTGCCACGAGGGCGCGACCATGGAGTGGGTCGACGGCAACATCGGCTCCAAGGTCACCATGAAGTACCCGGCGGTCTACATGACCGGCGAGCACGCCAAGGGCGAGGTGCTCTCGGTCGCGATGGCCGGCGAGGGCCAGCACCAGGACGCCGGCGCCAAGATGGTGCACGCCGCGCCGCACACCTCCTCGACCATCGTGTCGAAGTCGATCGCCCGGGGCGGCGGCCGCACCTCGTACCGCGGTCTGGTGCAGGTGCTGGAGGGCTCGACCAGCAGCAAGAGCACCGTCAAGTGCGACGCGCTCCTGGTCGACACGATCTCCCGCTCCGACACCTACCCGTACGTCGACATCCGCGAGGACGACGTGTCGATGGGGCACGAGGCGACCGTCTCCAAGGTCAGCGAGGACCAGCTCTTCTACCTGATGAGCCGGGGTCTGAGCGAGGACGAGGCGATGGCGATGATCGTGCGCGGCTTCATCGAGCCGATCGCCAAGGAGCTCCCGATGGAGTACGCGCTGGAGCTCAACCGCCTGATCGAGCTGCAGATGGAAGGCGCGGTCGGCTGACGCCGGCTGCCCGCCCTCCGCCTTACCTGACACCTCGTCGTAGAACAGACCAAGGAAGAGATGACTACCCAGGCTTCCGCGCCGCCCACGACCAAGTCGCAGGCGCTCCGCTCGTACGACGTCGCCGACTTCCCGGCCCTCACCGGCCTGGAGGAGGAGTGGCGCTTCACCCCGCTCAAGCGCCTGCGCGGCCTGGCCACGTCGGCGCAGGGCGCGACCGGCGCGGTCCGGCACGAGTACGGCGACCTGCCCGAGGGCGTCACCGTCGACCGGATCGGCCGGGACGACCCCCGGGTGGGCAGCGTTCTCACCCCGTTCGACCGGGTCAGCGCGCTCGCGTACGGCGGGGCCGACGGCGCGCTGCTGGTGCGGGTCGCCCGCGACGCGGTGGTGGAGCAGCCGGTGCGACTGCGGGTGGTCGGCGAGAACGCCGAGGCGCTCGCGTTCGGGCACACGTTCGTCGAGGTGGACCGGTTCGCCGAGGCCACAGTGGTGATCGAGCACGTCGGCTCGGCCACGCTCGCCGACAACGTCGAGGTGTCGGTGGGTGACGGGGCGAAGCTGACCCTGGTCACCGTCGCCGACTGGGCCGACGACGCGGTGCAGGCGCAGCACCTCAAGGTGCGGCTGGGCCGCGACGCCCGGATCGTGCACGTGCAGGTCAGCCTCGGCGGCGACCTGGTCCGGCAGTACACGTCTGTGGAGTACACCCAGCGCGGCGGCGAGGCCGAGCTGTACGGCGTCTACTTCGCCGACTCCGGCCAGCACCTGGAGCACCGGCAGCTGGTCGACCACACCGTGCCGGACTGCCGCAGCAACGTCGGCTACCGGGGCGCGCTGCAGGGCGACGACGCGCACACGGTCTGGGTCGGCGACGTGCTGATCCGCGCCGAGGCGACAGGCACCGACACGTACGAGATCAACCGGAACCTGCTGCTCACCGACGGCGCGCGGGCCGACTCCGTACCCAACCTGGAGATCGAGACCGGCGAGATCGCCGGCGCCGGGCACGCCAGCGCGACCGGCCGGTTCGACGACGAGCAGCTGTTCTACCTGATGGCCCGGGGCATCCCGGAGGCCGAGGCGCGGCGCCTGGTGGTGCGCGGCTTCTTCGCCGAGCTGATCAACAAGATCCCGGTCGAGGAGCTGCGCGAGCGCCTGGGCGACGCGATCGAGGCCCGGCTGGCGAAGGCCGGCGCCTGATGCTCAAGATCTGCTCCACCGAGGACGTGCCGAAGGGCACCGCGATCAGCGCCGACGTGGACGGCGTGCAGGTCGCGATCGTTCACGGCGAGGACGACGTGTTCTACGCCGTGCACGACGAGTGCTCGCACGCCGCCGTGGCGCTGTCCGAGGGCGAGGTCGAGGGCTGCACGCTGGAATGCTGGCTGCACGGATCCCGTTTCGACCTGCGTACCGGTGAGCCCACCGGCCTGCCCGCGACCGAACCCGTACCCGTCTATTCCGTCGAAGTCCGTGACGGCGACATCTACCTTTCCGTGGACGGCGACGGCCGTCCGCTGCCGAGCAATGGAGTGACCCGCTGATGAGCACCCTGGAGATCCGCGACCTGAAGGTGTCGGTCAAGCTGCCCGAGGGTGAGCTCAAGCCGATCCTGCACGGGGTCGACCTGACCGTGCGCTCCGGCGAGACCCACGCGATCATGGGCCCGAACGGCTCCGGCAAGTCGACGCTCGCGTACTCGATCGCCGGTCACCCGAAGTACGAGATCACCGGCGGCGAGGTGACCCTCGACGGCGAGGACGTGCTGTCCATGTCCGTCGACGAGCGGGCCCGCGCCGGCCTCTTCCTGGCCATGCAGTACCCGGTCGAGGTCCCCGGCGTGTCGGTGGCCAACTTCCTGCGTACCGCCAAGACCGCGATCGACGGCGAGGCGCCGAAGCTGCGCACCTGGGCCGGCGAGCTGCGCGGCGCCATGGAGAAGCTCCAGATGGACCCGGCGTTCGCCCAGCGCAACGTCAACGAGGGCTTCTCCGGCGGCGAGAAGAAGCGGCACGAGATCGTGCAGCTGGAGCTGATCAAGCCGAAGATCGCGATCCTCGACGAGACCGACTCCGGCCTGGACGTGGACGCGCTGCGCGTGGTCAGCGAGGGCGTGAACCGGGTGCGCGACACCGGTGACACCGGCCTGCTGCTGATCACCCACTACACCCGCATCCTGCGGTACATCAAGCCCGACTTCGTGCACGTCTTCGTGGCCGGCCGGATCGTCGAGCAGGGCGGCCGGGAACTGGCCGACAAGCTCGAGGAAGAGGGCTACGAGCGGTACGTCGCCGGAGCCGGCGCGGCGCGGGCCTGAGACACCGACATGACCTCGATGGCCATCCCGGCGGGCATGCCGCAGTACGACGACGTGCCGCGCTTCGACGTGGCGAAGGTGCGGGCCGACTTCCCGATCCTCGACCGGGAGGTCAACGGCCACCCGCTGGTCTACCTGGACAGCGCCAACACCTCGCACAAGCCGCGGCAGGTGCTCGACGTGCTCGCCGAGCACTACGCGCTGCACAACGCCAACGTGTCGCGCTCGGTGCACACGCTGGGCACCGAGGCCACCGAGGCGTACGAGGGCGCGCGGGCGAAGATCGCCGCGTTCATCAACGCGCCGAGTGTCGACGAGGTGGTGTTCACCAAGAACTCCACCGAGGCGATCAACCTCGTGGCGTACGCGTTCTCCAACGCCTCGCTGCGCGCGGACGCCGACCCGCGGTTCCGGCTGGGCCCCGGCGACGAGATCGTGATCTCCGAGATGGAGCACCACTCGAACATCGTCCCGTGGCAGTTGCTGGCCGAGCGTACCGGCGCGACGCTGCGCTGGTTCCCGGTCACCGACCAGGGCCGGCTCGACGAGTCCGACCTGGACGACCTGGTCACCGAGCGGACGAAGATCGTGTCGCTGGTGCACATGTCGAACATCCTCGGCACCGTCAACGCCACCGCGCGGATCACCGCGCGGGTCCGTGAGGTCGGCGCGCTGCTGCTGCTCGACTGCTCGCAGTCGGTGCCGCACATGCCGATGGACGTGGTCCAGTACGACGCGGACTTCATCGTCTTCACCGGGCACAAGATGTGCGGTCCGACCGGCGTCGGCGTGCTCTGGGGCCGGGGCGAGCTGCTCGCCGCGATGCCCCCGGTGATGGGCGGCGGCTCGATGATCGAGACGGTGACGATGGCCGGCTCGACGTTCGCCGCGCCGCCGGCCCGGTTCGAGGCGGGCACGCCGCCGATCGCCGAGGCGGTGGCGCTCGGCGCGGCGGTGGACTACCTCACCGCGATCGGCATGCCGGCCATCCAGTGGCACGAGAAGGAGCTGACGGCGTACGCGCTCGACGCCCTCGCCACGGTGCCGGGCCTGCGGATCTTCGGTCCGACCGTGCCGGTCGGCCGGGGCGGGACGATCTCGTTCGCGCTCGGTGACGTGCACCCGCACGACGTCGGGCAGGTGCTCGACTCGCTCGGCGTGCAGGTGCGGGTGGGACACCACTGCGCCAAGCCGGTGTGCACCCGGTTCGGGGTGCCGGCCACGACGCGGGCGTCGTTCTACCTCTACACCACCACCGCGGAGATCGACGCCCTGGTGGCGGGTCTGGAGCGGGTGCGGAAGGTGTTCGAGTGATGCAGCTCGAGTCTCTGTACCAGGAGATCATCCTGGACCACTACAAGCACCCACAGGGCCGCGGCCTGCGGGAGGCCACGGACCCGGCCGCCCGGGTCGGCGAGGCGCACCACGTCAACCCGACCTGCGGCGACGAGATCACCGTACGGGTGGCGACCGACGGCAGCGTGTTCACCGACATCTCGTACGACGGGATGGGCTGCTCGATCAGCCAGGCTTCGGCGAGCATCCTGCACGAGTTGCTGCGCGGCAAGGCGGCGGGCGACGCCGCCGTGGTGCACGGGGCGTTCGTGGAGTTGATGTCCGGGCGGGGCCAGGTCACGCCGGACGAGGACGTGCTCGGTGACGGGGTGGCGTTCGCGGGTGTCGCGCGCTACCCGGCCCGGGTCAAGTGCGCGCTGTTGTCGTGGATGGCGTTCAAGGACGCCGCGGCACGCGCCGGGGTGGGCGTGAGCCCGGAGGTGAAGGCATGAGCGACGAGAAC
The DNA here is from genome assembly GCF_040648395.1 of Micromonospora sp. NPDC049151. NCBI lineage: Bacteria > Bacillati > Actinomycetota > Actinomycetes > Micromonosporales > Micromonosporaceae > Micromonospora > Micromonospora sp. NPDC049151. The sequence goes on along the minus strand of NZ_JBEZDP010000033.1, from coordinate 22,024 downwards.
ATGACTCCCGAGGCCGGCGCGGTGGCCACCGACGGCGCGGCCGTCAACGGGGCTGTTGCCGGCGGCGCGGCCGCGGGCGCGGCGGCGCCGGCCGGCGGCAAGGCCGCGATCGGCGACATCGAGGAGGCGATGAAGGACGTCGTCGACCCCGAGCTGGGCATCAACGTGGTCGACCTCGGTCTGGTGTACGGCGTCCACGTCGACGACGACAACGTCGCCACCCTGGACATGACGCTCACGTCGGCCGCCTGCCCGCTGACCGACGTGATCGAGGACCAGGCGCGGCAGGCGCTGACCACCGGTCCCGGTGGCGGCCTGGTGAACGACATCCGGATCAACTGGGTCTGGCTGCCGCCGTGGGGCCCCGACAAGATCACCGACGAGGGGCGCGACCAGCTCCGCTCGCTCGGCTTCAACGTCTGACCGTTCCCGCTCACCGCCACGGGCGCGGCGCTCCTGCCAGAGGAGTGCCGCGCCCGCGGCGTCTCTCCAGCACCCTCACCGGCGCCCGCGCGTCGGCTCAGGTTGTAGATCTTGGAACGAAACGGCCCCCAGGGGGTCCCTTCGCTTCCAAGATCTCCAGCCCAGCCCAGCCCAGCCCAGCCCAGCCCAGCCCAGCCCAGCCCAGCCCAGCCCAGCCCAGCCCAGCCCAGCCCAGCCCAGCCCAGCCCGGGAAACGGGTGGCGGGGGTGGGGGAGCGGGGCGCAGGATGGGCCGGTGATCGAGGCGTACCCGAAGCAGGCTCCTGTCCGTGCGGCCACCGCCGTGCGCCGACAGCGCACCCTGCCGCCGGTCGCCTCGCCGCACCTTCCGTCGTCGTGACCGGGGCGTTCCTCGCCGGCCTGGTCGCTGGTTACGGCGTCGCCATCCCGGTCGGTGCGATCGCGATCCTCATCCTCGGGCTCAGCGCCCGTACCTCGTTCCGCGTCGGCGCGGGGGCGGCGCTCGGCGTGGCGAGCGCCGACGGTCTCTACGCGGCGGTCGCGGCTCTCGGCGGCACCGCGGTGGCGAGCGGCCTCGCGCCGTTCGCGGGTCCGCTGCGATTGCTCGCCGCGGGCGTGCTGCTGGTCCTCGCCGGCCTCACCGCCTGGCGCGCCCTGCGTCCGCCGATCACGACCCCCGAGCCGAGCGTGCGGGGTGGCCTGGACACGCCCGTGCGGGCGTTCGGCGCGGTGCTCGCGTTGACCCTGCTCAACCCGGCCACAGTGGTCTACTTCGTGGCGCTCGTCCTCGGCCGGGGCGACGTGCTCGGCCCCGGTCCGGTGGGCGCGGCCGTCTTCACGGCCGGGGTGTTCCTGGCCTCGGCCAGTTGGCAGTTGCTGATCGCCGGGGGCGGCTCGCTGATCGGCCGGGCCCTCACCGGGCCCCGCGCGCGGCGGGTCACCGCGCTGCTGTCCAGCGTCATCGTCGCGGGCCTCGCGGTCGCCACGCTGCTCGGTGTGTGACCGGCGTGGACATGCCCGTGTGTCAGCCGGATTGCGGACCGGTTCATGATCCGTTACCGGGGGATCGGCCGAAACGGCAGTTCCGGACGGCGGAAAGATCCATTGATGGTCCCGCATCCGACCAAAGGTGTTCTCGGCCGTCAGGTCGGCCGGCTCCGTCCTCGGAAGCGCGGATCCCGCGTGCCGGGACGACGCGGATCACCGTCCAGGTAGAACAGCATCCACCTTCCGGGTGATGTCCGCGGTCGCGGGTGGTCCTAGGGTCACGGAACAATCCGTGGGCCGTACACGTACGTCCGGTCATCCCCGCCGGTCGTACGGCAGTCCATACTCGACCCAGCAGGGAGAAGACTTGAGGATCACCCTGTGGCGTCCGCCGCGCGACCGGCAACTCGCCGGTCGGCCTCGGCGCGGACGGACCGCTGCCCTCCTCGTCGCCGCGCTCGCCGCGGCGACGCTTCCCGTTCTCGCGGCGCCCGCGCCCGCCTCCGCCGCACCCGGCGTCCACGGACCGTGGCGGAAGGTGGACGGCAAGCCGGCCGCCACCAAGGCGGGGCGCAAGGCCGCCGTCAAGGCCAAGCGGCTGGCCGCGTACAAGCTGGACCGCGGCACCATGAAGGGCCTGCTCGACAAGGCGCCCGCCGAGAAGCGCGTGGCGGTGGCCCGCGTGGCGAAGCAGGTCGTGTCGCTGCCCGCTCCGGACGGCACGTTCCAGCGTTTCGAGCTGGTCGACTCACCGGTCATGGAGGCCGGCCTGGCCGCCAAGCACCCGGAGATCACCACGTACGCCGGCAAGGGTCTGGACGACCCGGCGGCGACCATCCGCGCGGACCTCACCCCGCTCGGGTTCCACGCGTCGGTCCGGTCGGCCAAGGGCAACTGGTACATCGACCCGTACTACCAGCGCGACCAGAGCCTCTACGCGAGCTACTTCGCCCGCGACCTGGAGCACCCGGAGGGCGAGTTCGTCGAGCGTGAGGACGTCACGCAGGAGGCGCACGCGCTGGCCGGGGAGATCGCCGAGGCGGAGGTTCCGGCCGGGCCGCTGGTGAAGCTGCGCACCTACCGGGTGGCGCTGGTGACCGACCCGTCGTACGCCACCTACTTCGGCGCGGAGAACGTCACCGCCGCGAAGGTGACGCTGATGAACCGGGTCACCCAGATCTACGAGGACGAGACCGCGATCCGGCTCGTGCTGATCAACGACACCGACAAGACGAACCTGAACACGCCGGCCCTGGCCACCGAGCCGAACGGCCCGTGCGGCGCGGCGGCCTGCTTCACGCCGGCGCAGCTCACCTCGTGCGGCAGCGGCACGCTCAGCCGTAACCGGATCGTGCTCGGCCAGCTGGTCGGCGCGAGCAACTACGACGTGGGCCACATCGGCCTTGGCGTCAACGGCGGCGGCGTGGCCAGCCTCGGCGTGATCGGCGGCAACGGCAAGGCGCAGGGCTGCACCGGCCTGCCGACGCCGGTCGGCGACTTCTACGCGGTCGACTACGTCTCGCACGAGATGGGTCACCAGTTCGCCGGCAACCACACCTTCAACGGCACCCAGTACAACTGCTCGGGCGGCAACCGCAGCGCGGCCAACTCGTACGAGCCGGGCAGCGGCTCGTCGATCATGGCGTACGCGGGTATCTGCCAGCAGGACAACCTCCAGCCGCACAGCGACCCGTACTGGTCGCACCGCAGCTACACCGAGATCACCAACTACGTGACCTCGAACCGCCCGGCGATCAACGAGGTGCAGACCGTCTCGCTGTACGGGTTCGACGCCGACGGTGAGTCCTTCACCGTCCACTACGCGGGCAACGACTCGGCGCCGATCGTGCGGGGCGTCAACTACACCACCGCCGGCATCAAGGCGGCCGTCGAGGGCATCGCCGGCTGGCCGGCCGGCGCGACCGTCACGGTGGCCGCGTTCGGTGGCAGCGGCGCGCTCAACGACAACGGCTTCCAGGTGACCTTCGGCGGCACGCTGGCGACCACGAACGTGGCGTCGCTGGAGCTGACGAACGTCTCCGGCGCCTCCGGCTTCGTCGGCGAGACGGCCAAGGGCGGCGCCATCGACAACGGCGGCTGGCTGGTCGAGGAGACCGGCAACCACGCCCCGGTGGTCACCGTGCCGGACACCGTCACCATCCCGGTGCGTACGCCGTTCGCGCTGACCGGCAGCGCCACCGACGCCGACGGCGACACCGTGACGTACCTGTGGGAGCAGAACGACAGGGGCGCCTCGGCCGGCACCGCGCTGGTGAACAACACGAAGGTGAACGGTCCGCTGTTCCGGGTGTTCGGCGAGGCGGCGATCGTGTCGCCGACCGACACGCTGAAGTACCACTCGCCGGGCCTGAACTCGGTCACCACCGACTCGACCCGGGTCTTCCCGGACATGCGGCAGATCCTGGCCGGCAACACCAACGCCGCGACCGGCGCCTGCCCGGCCGCTCCGGCGCCCCCGGCCACCGGTGGCGCGTCGAACGTGCCGGCCGAGCTGGTGGACTGCTACTCCGAGTTCCTGCCCACCCGCGACTGGGTCGGCATGGCCGGCGACCGGACCCTGCACTTCAAGCTCACCGCCCGGGACGGGCGGCTGGGTGGCGGCGGCATCGGCAGCGCCGACGTCGCCGTGGTGCTGGCGCCGGACGCGGGCCCGTTCCTGGTGACCTCGCAGGACACCGCCGCCGTCCTGGACGGCGGCTCGACCCAGACCGTGACGTGGGACGTCGCCGGCACCGACGTGGCGCCGGTGAACGCCGCGCAGGTGAAGATCTCGCTGTCCGCCGACGGCGGGCAGACCTTCCCGTACGTGCTGGCCGAGCAGACCGCCAACACCGGCACCGCGACCGTGTCGCTGCCGAACGCGGCCACCGAGAAGGCCCGGATCAAGATCGAGGCGGTCGGTAACGTCTTCTTCGACGTCAACGACGCCGACTTCACGATCCGGTCCGCCCCGGTCGTCACCAGCACCGCCCCCGACGGTGGTGTGAGCGTGCAGTACAGCGACGCGCTCTCGCCGGCCGTCACCGTCACCGCCAACGACGGCGACACCGCCGGCGCGGACCTGAGCGCTGCGGCCACCGGGCTGCCCGCCGGCCTGTCCCTGGCCGTCACGAACACCTCCGCGACCGACGCCCGCCCGGGTACGCGTACCTGGGCGGTCGCCGGCACCACCACGGCGGCACCGGGTGACTACCCGGTCACCGTGACCGTGTCCGACGGCTCCGGGCTGACCGGCAGCACCTCGTTCACCGTCACCGTCGCCGCCGAGGACGCGGCGGTCAGCTGGGCCGGTGACACGCTGGTGAACACCGCGACCGGCGGCGCGTCCGGCACGGCGCTGCTGCGGGCCGTGGTCCGGGACGGCTCGGTGCTGCCCGGTGCCACGGACACCACGGCGGGCGACATCCGTACCGCCACCGTCACCTTCACCAAGGACGGCGTGACGCTCTGCACCGCCGCGCCGGCCCTGCTCGGCACGGCCACCACCAGCGCGTCCGCGGCGTGTGAGGCCACCCTGTCGAAGGGCACGCACACCGTCACCGCGACAGTGGGCGGCAACTACACGGGCAGCACCACCGCCCAGGTGACAGTGGCCGTCTCCGACGGTGGATTCCTCACCGGCGGCGGGGAGTTCACCGCCACCCGCTCGGCGGGAAGCTACCCGGCCGACGTGACCTCCACTGTCGAGGTGGAGCTGAACGCGAAGCCGGGCAAGGCGAACAAGGCCCCGTCGGGCAAGGCCGAGGTCGAGTTCCGCTCCGGTGGGAAGTCGTACACGGTCAAGGCCGACACTGTCGACGCGCTCGGCGTCACCTCGGCGGGCAAGGTCGCCCAGGTGCGCTACCAGGCCGCCCTGTACGACAGCAAGGGCAAGCTGGTGTCCTCCGGCCTGACCCTGGCCGTGACGGTGACCGACCGGGGCGCCCCCGGTAGGAACGACAGCGTCGGGCTCACCCTGTGGAAGGGTGGCGCCCTGCTCCTGTCGTCGGACTGGACGGGCGGCGCGACCGCCGAGGTCAAGCTGAAGGGCGGCAACCTCACCGTCCACTGATCCACGCGGTAGACGCGGGAGGGCGCCGGCACGGTGTCCTCCCGCGTCGCGTCTCCCGGCCCGTCGATGGCGTACCGTCGGGCCATGAGCAGCCGACCCGCCGCCGGGGGCGGCCGGTGGGTCGAGGTCGACCCCGGCCGCGTCGCCCGCTGGGTCGAGGGCTTCACCGACCGGCACGGCCCGCCGACCACGACAGTCCAGGAGTACGGGCTGCTGCTCACCGCCCCGGACGGCGCCACCGCCGAGCTGCACACCCCGCCCGGCGCGAGCGCGTCGGCGGACGTACCCGGATTCGTCGCCTCCGCCACGGCGGCCCGCCGGCTCGGTCTGCTGCTGGCCCGCAAGGGCGCGGTCGCCCTCGGCGTCGCCGACGGCGCCGACCTGGTGGTCTCCAAGGTGGACACCCGGTACGTGCAGGGCCGTACCGCGGCGGGTGGCTGGTCCCAGCAGCGGTTCGCCCGGCGGCGGGACAACCAGGCCAAGGCCGCCCTGGGCGACGCGGCGGAGCTGGCAGTGCGTCTGCTGTTGCCGGAGGTGGGCACGCTCGCGGCGCTGGTGTGCGGAGGTGACCGGCGCGCGGTGGACACGGTGCTTGCCGACCGGCGGCTGGCCCCGCTGACGGCGCTGCGCGCGCCGCGCCTGCTGGACGTGCCGGAGCCCCGGCACGCGGTGCTGGTGGCCGCGGTCGCCGCCGCCCGGGCGGTCCACATCCTGGTCCGCTGAACAGGAAAGATCACCTCAAGACGGCGCAATCCCGTTCCCCGATGGTGCATCGAATCGACTCGATGCCTATCGTCGGTGTCACGAAGCCGGGTCTCCGGGCGACCCGCAGGGCAGCTTCGCCTCCGCCATCACGCGCCGACATCGTTGGGAGAGAACAACTTCATGAGCGGATATCAGGACGGCCGGCTGCGGGCCCGGTGGCGCCGTGCGACGAGGCTCCTCGTCGCGGCGGCGGCGATGAGCGCCGGAAGCCTCGTGCTCACCGCCACGCTGACAGCCGGCACGGCCAACGCGGCTCCGGCGCGGGGCGCCGCGCTCGCCGCGCCCACTGTCACCAGCGTCACCGCGGGCGGCGCGCACACCTGCGCGATCAGCACCGACGGGGGACTGTGGTGCTGGGGCTCCAACTACGCCGGCCAGCTCGGCGACGGCACCACCACCAACCGCAGCGCCCCGGCGCGGGTCGGCACCGCCACCTGGACCGGTGTCGACGGCGGCTCCGGGCACACCTGCGCGGTACGCACGGACGGGACGCTCTGGTGCTGGGGCTCGAACTTCCGGGGCCAGCTCGGCGACGGCACCACCACCAGCCGCAGCGCCCCGGTGCAGGTCGGCACCGCTACCACCTGGGCCCGGGTCGACGCCGGCCCCCAGCACACCTGCGCGATCCGCACCGACGGCACGCTCTGGTGCTGGGGCTTCAACCGGACCACCCAGCTGGGCGTCGGCGCCTCGCCGTACGTCGCGAACACCCCGCTGCAGGTCGGCACGGCCACCGACTGGGTGAGCGTCTCGACCGGCTACGGGCACACCTGCGGTGTCCGCACCGGCGGCACGCTCTGGTGCTGGGGGTCCAGCTCGGACGGCCAGCTCGGGCTCGGCAACCTGGCACCCCAGACCGCGCCCGCGCAGGTCGGCACCGCCACCGGGTGGACCGGCGTGGCGGCCGGATACGCCCACACCTGCGGGATCCGCTCCGGCGCGCTGTGGTGCTGGGGTGAGAACGGATACGGCCAGCTCGGCGTGAGCGGCACCTACCGGACCGCGCCGGTGCAGATCGGCACCGCCACCACCTGGAACCGGATCGCCGCGAGCAGCGACACGACGTGCGCGTCGCGTACCGACGGCACCCTGTGGTGCTGGGGCAAGAACTCGGCCGGGCAGGTGGGCGACGGCAGCACCACCCACCGGTCCGCGCCCGCCCAGGCCGGCACGGCCACCACCTGGACCGGCGAGGTAGCGGTGACCGACCACGGCTGCGGCATCCGTACCGACGGCGGCCTGTGGTGCTGGGGCGACAACAGCGGTGGTCAGCTCGGTGACGGGACGACTGTCAACCGGTCCACTCCGGCTCAGGTGACACTGCCGGCCTGACCGGCCCCGGAAACGACATCGGCCCGCACCACCGTCTGCGGTGGTGCGGGCCGATGCGCGGATCGGCTCAGGCCCCCGAACCGAAGGTGTCACAGGACTTCGGGTCGCCGGTGGTGAAGCCCTTGGTGAACCACTGCTTGCGCTGCTCGGAGCTGCCGTGGGTGAACTCGTCCGGGTTCACCGGCCGGCCGGAGCGCTGCTGGATGGCGTCGTCGCCGATCTTCTCGGCCGTGTCGATGGCCTGCGAGATGTCCTGCTCGGTGATGCTCTTGAAGATCTTCTGGCCCTGCTCGTCGGCGGTGCCGGTGGCGTTCTTCGCCCAGGCCCCGGCGTAGCAGTCGGCCTGCAGCTCCAGCTTCACCGAGAGCGCGTTCGCGCTCTGCGGGTCGCGCTGCTGCTGGCGGCGCATCTGCGCCTCGGTGCCGAGCAGGTCCTGCACGTGGTGGCCGTACTCGTGGGCAAGTACGTACGGCTGGGCGAACTCGCCCTCGGCGCCGAGCTGGTCGGCCAGCAGCTTGTAGAAGCTGAGGTCGATGTAGACCAGGTCGTCGGCCGGGCAGTAGAACGGGCCGACGCCGGAGTCGGCCGCGCCGCAGGCCGTGCTGACGTTCTGGCTGAAGAACACCGTCTTCGACGGCTTGTACTGCTCGCCGAACGCCTCCGGCATGGCGGTGCGCCAGTACGCCTGGATCGAGTTGACGTAGAGCGCGTTGCGGCAGTCGAGCTGCTTCAGCGCGTCCTGCGCCGAGCACTTCTGCTCCAGCGAGGTGTTGTCGCCCTGCTCGGAACCGCCGCCGTTGGTGGCGGCGTTGAGGCCGAAGCCGCCGCCCACCAGGGCGACGAGTACGGCGATGATGATGCCCACGATCCCGCCCCGGCCGCCGCCGATCGGGATCGGAATGCCCATCCCGCCGCCTCCGCCGGACCCTCGCCGGTCGTCCACCTGGCTGGTGTCGACCCGCGCGTTCTCGTTCAGCTCCATGTTGACCCCGATCACCGATGTGTCCGTATGTGGTGGTTGCGGTACCGGACCGGGTCCGGACGGCGGTTTCCGTACCCGATGATCTTGCACGGTAATCCGGGGGAGCGGGTCCGTGGGGCCCGGTACACTTGCCCCCGTGCTGCGCTGCGAAGGCTGAACGGCCCCGCGCCGACGGGAAATCACCACCCGCCGGCGCTTTCGCGTGCCCTGAGTCAGCCCTTCCGGACCCGAGAGCGAGTACTCCGAAATGATCACTGCCACCGGCCTGGAACTGCGTGCCGGTTCCCGGATCCTGCTGTCCGACACCACCCTGCGGGTGCAGCCGGGGGACCGGATCGGCCTGGTCGGCCGCAACGGCGCCGGCAAGACCACCACACTCAAGGTGCTCGCCGGTGAGGGCCAGCCGTACGCCGGCCAGATCGACCGGCGCAGCGCCATCGGCTACCTGCCGCAGGACCCGCGTACCGGTGACCTGGACGTCACCGGCCGGGACCGGGTGCTCTCCGCCCGCGGGCTGGACGTGCTCATGGCGCAGATGAAGGAGCTGGAGAACAAGCTCGCCGAGGGCGCCGACGACGAGCGGCTGGTCCGCCGCTACGGCGCGCTGGAGGACCAGTTCGCCTCGCTCGGCGGCTACGCGGCCGAGGCCGAGGCGGCCCGGATCTGCGCCAACCTCGGCCTGCCCGACCGGGCCCTGGCGCAGACCATCGGCACGCTCTCCGGCGGCCAGCGCCGCCGCATCGAGCTGGCCCGGATCCTGTTCCGCGACGCCGGGGAGAACGGCGGCGGCATCCTGCTGCTCGACGAGCCCACCAACCACCTCGACGCCGACTCGATCACCTGGCTGCGCGGCTTCCTCGGCAACCACAAGGGCGGCCTGATCGTGATCTCCCACGACGCCTCGCTGCTGGAGGCGGTGGTCAACAAGGTCTGGTTCCTGGACGCCACCCGGTCCGTGGTCGACACCTACAACCTGGGCTGGAAGGCGTACCTGGAGGCGCGGGAGACCGACGAGCGGCGCCGCCGCCGGGAGCGCGCAAACGCCGAGAAGAAGGCCGGCGCGCTGATGGCGCAGGCGGACAAGATGCGGGCCAAGGCCACCAAGACCGTCGCCGCGCAGAACATGGCCCGCCGCGCCGAGCGGCTGCTCTCCGGCCTGGACGAGGTCCGCGTCGCGGACAAGGTCGCCAAGGTACGGTTCCCGAGCCCCGCGCCGTGCGGCAAGACGCCGCTGACCGCGACCGGCCTGTCCAAGTCGTACGGGTCGCTGGAGATCTTCACCGACGTCAACGTGGCTGTGGACCGGGGCTCCCGGGTGGCCATCCTCGGCCTCAACGGCGCCGGCAAGACCACGCTGCTGCGGATGCTCGGCGGGCTGCTGGAGCCGGACACCGGCGAGGTGCGTCCCGGCCACGGGCTGCGGCTGGGCTACTACGCCCAGGAGCACGAGACGCTCGACGTGGACCGCACGATCCTGGAGCACATGCGCAGCGCCGCGTCCGACCAGACCGACACCGACCTGCGCAAGATCCTCGGCGCGTTCCTGTTCTCCGGCGAGGACGTGGACAAGCCGGCCGGTGTGCTCTCCGGCGGCGAGAAGACCCGGCTGGCGCTGGCCACGCTGGTCTGCTCGGGCGCCAACGTGCTGCTGCTGGACGAGCCGACGAACAACCTCGACCCGGTGAGCCGCGAGCAGGTGCTCGACGCGATCGCCCGCTACCCGGGCGCGATCGTGCTGGTCACGCACGACCCGGGCGCGGTCACCGCGCTCAAGCCGGATCGCGCCATCCTGCTGCCCGACGGCGACGAGGACGCCTGGTCCGACGACCTGCTGGAGCTGGTCGAGCTCGCCTGACCCCTTCCCGCGCCGCCTGCCCGCGCCCCTTGCCGGTTGATCATGAAGTTGACGGCACTCTTTGATCCAGATCGCCGTCAACTTCATGATCGACGGAGAAGACGGGCGGGGGCGGTCAGGCCAGGAGGGCGGCCAGGTGGGGGAGGACGCCGGAGGTGAGCAGGATGGTCGCGCCGATGGCGATGAAGATCGCCGGGACCAGCCAGTGGCCGGCGCGGCCGACCAGCGCCACCACCCGGGGGTGCCCGCCGAGCGCGGCGGCGACCGCGCACCACACGGCCACCAGCACGGCGAACACCAGCAGCCAGATCAGCCCGGTGAGCGGGTCGAGGGCGCGGAAGACCGGCACGTAGACGGCGATGTTGTCGGCGCCGTTGGCCACTGTGACCCCGGCGACGCCGGCCAGGCTGCCGACCACCGCCGGCGGCTCGTCGTCGTCGCGCCGGGCCGACAGCGCCCGGGCGCCCAGCCCGATCGGCAGCAGGCCGAGCAGACCCGGCCACGGGTCGGGCACCACGAGCAGCCCGGCGGCGGCCACCGCCGCGATCGCGACGAGCGCGCCGATGCCCGCGTACTGCCCGGCGACGATCTGCCACGGCCGGGGACGCCCGGTGTGCCGGGCGGCCACGAACAGCACCGTGAGCACGACGATGTCGTCGAGGTTGGTGGCGGCGAAGACGCCTGCGGCACCCGCCGCGGCCGTGATCATGTCAATCACCCCGGGCACGATACGGCCCGTCGCACCCGCGCACCCACCGCCGGCATGATCCATGCCGGCGCGCCGACGCGCAGGCGTCCGGAGCGCGGCGAGGCGGTCCCGTCGAAAGTGGTGCCGATCAGGCGGGAGGATGCCGCCAGTTCGTCGAACCGGCGCGGAACGAATCGTCGTCAGTCGATCGACGGACCGATTGGCGGCGCCTCTCGTGCTCTCGCCGGCATGGACGGGCCGACCACGGAGAGGGCGTTGGCCCGTCCATCCACTGAGATGCCGCCACCTTGCCGAACCTGGGGCGACGGGCTCGTCCGGCGGGCCGGTACGGATCAGCCGGCCGGAAGGATCACTCTATCGGGAAGCTGACATTGCGTAGCGTGTCGGTTGGCGAATAGTTGATATCTGGCGCATGATCGTCCGAGGCGGTCTAATAGGTGGGACCGTATCCGAACCGCACAGTCTGGGACGTGAGGAATCAGCATGGCAGCCACTGGCACAGCCACCAGCACTGAGAAGGGTCGCCGGATCGTCGGGGCCGAGCGTCAGACGCTCGCCAAAGACCTGGTAAAGCGGTACACCGGCGGAGAGAGCATTCGTGCTCTGGCGGCCTCGACCGGCCGTTCCTACGGGTTCATCCACCGGGTGCTCACCGAATCCGGGGTGCAGCTGCGGCAGCGCGGCGGCGCCCGGCGCCGGAAGAAGGCGTGATCCGCCCCCCAGCGTCGTCCACCCGCGCGTTCCGGGGCGTCCGGTGACCGCCGAGACGACCGGAGTGCGCTTCGACTGCGACGGGCCGGTCGCGACGGTGACGTTGTGCCGGCCCGACGTGCTGAACGCCCAGACTCCCGCGATGTGGCGCGCGATGAGCGACTTCTCCCGCGACCTGCCGGGCGACGTGCGCGTCGTCGTCGTACGCGGGGAGGGGCGTGCCTTCTCCGCAGGCCTGGACCTGGCGGTCGCCGGCGCGACCGGGCCGGGCTCCTTCGCCGAGCTGGCCGCGATGCCGGCGGCCGAGTGCGCCGACCGGATCGCCGAGTACCAGGGCGGTTTCACCTGGCTGCACCGGCCGGACGTGGTGTCGATCGCCGCGGTGCAGGGCCACGCCATCGGCGCCGGCTTCCAGCTGGCTCTCGCCTGCGACATGCGGGTCCTCGCCGCCGACGCCAGGCTCTCCATGGCCGAGGTGACGCTCGGGCTGGTCCCCGACCTGGCTGGTACGCGCCGCCTGGTCGAGCTGGTCGGCTACTCCCGGGCGCTGGAGATCTGCGCCACCGGCCGGCGGATGGACGCCACCGAGGCGGACCGTATCGGCCTGGCCACGCTCGTGGTGCCGAACGACGAGCTGGACGGCGCCGTGCGTGACCTGTCCGCCGGGCTGCTGGCGAACAACCGGGACGCGATCATCGAGATCAAGGCGCTGCTCGCGGGCGCGGCCGGGCGCTCGCATGCCGAGCAGCAGCGCGCCGAGCGGGAGGCGCAGACCCGGCGGATCCGGGACCTGGCCGGGCGGGGCGAATAGCCGGTACGGCGATTTCGTAAGGACCGTTCGGGAAGATCTGGGTTACTCGCGAGGTTGTCACAGGCGTCGGGAGAATGGACTCCGACGGTTCCTGCTGCCCTGACGACCCGGAGGTGACGAGTGTCCCACCCGATGGCCGGCGGCGGCATGGGCGGCTGGAGCATGCTCCGGTCGCTGCGCAACCGTGACGAGGTCTCCGCCCACGAGCTCAAGCGCGGCACCGCCCGGCGGATCGTCGCGTTCGCCCAGCCCTACCGGCGCGACATCATCGTCTTCCTGATCACCGTGATCGTCGCCGCGGTGATCGGTGTGGCCACGCCGCTGCTCGCCGGTGACGTCATCGACGCGATCGCCGGCGCCGGCCCGGACGCCCGCTCGACAGTCGTCCGGCTCGCCCTGATCATCGCCGCGCTGGCCGTGGCCGACGCCCTGTTCTCCCTGGTCCAGCGGTGGTATTCGGCCCGCATCGGCGAGGGCATCATCCTCGACCTGCGCACCCGGGTGTACGACCACGTCCAGCGGATGCCGTTGCAGTTCTTCACCCGCACCCAGACCGGCGCGCTGGTCAGCCGGCTCAACAACGACGTGCTCGGCGCCCAGCGCGCGTTCACCTCGACGCTGTCCGGCGTGGTCAGCAACGTCATCCAGCTCGTGCTGACCGCCGGGGCGATGCTCGTGCTGTCCTGGCAGATCACCGTGCTGGCGCTGGTGCTGCTGCCGATCTTCATCATCCCGGCCCGCCGGGTCGGCCGGCGGCTGGCCGAGATCACCCGCGAGTCGTACAACCTCGACGCCAAGATGAACGCGACGATGACCGAGCGCTTCGGTGTGGCGGGCGCGCTCCTGGTCAAGCTGTTCGGCGCACCGGAGGTGGAGGCCGACCGGTTCGCCCGCCGGGCCGAGCGGGTGCGCGACATCGGCATCCAGTCCGCGATGTACTCGCGGACGTTCTTCGTCGCGATGCTGCTCGTCGCGTCCCTGGCCCAGGCCCTGACGTACGGCGTCGGCGGCTGGCTGGCGGTCACCGGCGCGGTCAGCGCCGGCACAGTGGTCAAGCTGGCGCTGCTGCTGACCCGCCTCTACGGCCCGCTGACCGCGCTGTCGAACGTCCGGGTCGACGTGATGAGCGCGCTCGTCTCGTTCGACCGGGTCTTCGAGGTGCTCGACCTGCGCCCGACCATCGCCGAGAAGCCCGAGGCGGTGCCGGTGCCGCGGGGCAGCGGCCGGGTCGAGTTCCGCGACGTACGCTTCCGCTACCCGAGCGCCGCGGAGGTGTCGCTGGCCTCCCTGGAGGAGGTGTCGACGCTCGACCGGACGGTCAACGAGCCGGTGCTCAAGGGCGTGTCGTTCGCCGTCGAGCCGGGGCAGATGGTGGCCCTGGTCGGCCCCTCCGGCGCGGGCAAGTCGACGCTGTCCATGCTGATCTCCCGGATTTACGACGTCAGCGACGGCCAGGTGCTTGTCGGTGGCGTCGACGTACGGGACGCCACGCTCGCCTCGCTGCGCGACGAGATCGGCGTGGTCACCCAGGACTCGCACCTGTTCCACGAGACGATCCGGGAGAACCTGCGCTACGCCAAGCCGGACGCCACCGACGACGAGATCTGGGCGGCGCTGGCCGGCGCACAGGTCGCCGACCTGGTCCGGGCTCTGCCGGACGGGCTCGACACGACTGTCGGTGAGCGGGGCTACCGCTTCTCCGGCGGCGAGAAGCAGCGCATCGCCATCGCCCGCCTGCTGCTCAAGGCCCCGTCGATCGTGATCCTCGACGAGGCCACCGCGCATCTGGACTCGGAGAGCGAGGCAGCAGTGCAGCGGGCGCTGTCGGTGGCGCTGACCGGGCGTACCGCGCTGGTCATCGCGCACCGGCTCTCCACGGTGCGCGACGCCGACCAGATTCTCGTGCTCGACGAGGGCCGGATCGTGGAGCGCGGCCGGCACGACGAGCTGGTGGCCGTCGGCGGCCTGTACGCCGAGCTGTACCGCACCCAGTTCGCGATCACCGACTCGCCCGCGCCGCACGCCGAGGCCGAGCAGCCCGAGCCCGTGGTGACCACGGTGCCGATGGGCACCTACGTCGCCCACGAGGCCATGCCCCCGGCCGCGGCCAACTAGCCCGCGACGACAGCGGCACGCAGCTCGGCGAAGGCGGCACCAAGCGTCTCCGGGGTGAAGTGGGCGTTCAGGCCGCTCGGGTTGGGCAGCACCCAGAGCCGGGCCGCCGCCAGCGTTTCCGGCTGCGGCCCGAATCCGGCCTTCGGCCGGGCGAACCCGATCCGGTACGCGGTCACCCCGACCACCGCCACCCAGCGCGGCCGGTAGCCCTCGACCTTGGCGGTGAGCGTGGCGGCGCCGTCGACGAGTTCCGCGGGGGTGAGTTCGTCGGCGCGGGCGCTGGCCCGGGCCACCATGTTGGTGATGCCGAGGCCCAGCGCCGGGAGCGTGTCCTGCTCGCTGGGGTGCAGCAGGCGCGGCGTGAAGCCGCCCCGGTGCAGGGCGGGCCAGAAGCGGTTGCCGGGGCGGGCGAAGTGCCAGCCGGTGGCCGCCGACCACAGGCCCGGGTTGATGCCGACGAACAGCACGTCCAGGCCGGGCGCGATCACGTCGGGCAGCAGCCGGTCGGCCGCCGCGGCGAGCTGTTCCCGGCTGGGCCGGGGGTGGCTTCGGGCGGGTGTGCCCGGGCCGGGCGCGGCCTCGGGCCGCCCACCGGCCGGACGCCGTCGATCGCTCACCGTCCCTCCGCCCCGGGTGCCCGGCCCGCCGCGACCACCCGCACCCGGCTCACCAGAGCAGCCGCCACGGGAAGCCCAGCCACCGCGCCCACCGTCACAGCCCGCGCAGCGCGCCGCCGTCGACCGGCACGGTCACCCCGGTGACGTACCCGGCGGCGGGGGAGAGCAGGAACGCGGCCACCCTGCCGAACTCCGCCGGGTCGCCGATGCGCCCGAGCGGGATCGCCGCCTCGGCCTGCGCGCGGGCCCGCTCCGGATCGCCGGAGCCGGCCAGCAGCTCCCGGTTGCGGTCGGTCATGATCCGTCCCGGCAGCAGGCTGATCACGCGTACGCCGCGCGGGCCGAACTCGTCGGCCATGTCCTTCGCCACGCCGGCGAGGCCCGGCCGCAAACCGTTGGAGATGCCGAGGCCGGCCAGCGGTCCGCGTACCGAGGTGGACAGCACCAGCCCGATCGCGCCGCCGTCGGTGAGCGCGCCGGCCACCGTCCGGGCGAGCCGGACGCTGCCCAGGAAGACCGTCTCGAACGACTCGCGCCACTGCTCGTCGGTGACGGAGGCGGCGGTGCCGGGAGGCGGGCCGCCGACCGAGATCAGCGCGCCGTCGAGACGGCCGAAGTGTTCGCGGGCGGCCGCGACGAGCCGCTGCGGCGTGGCGGGGTCGGTGAGGTCGGCGGTCAGCCCGATCGCCTGCCGTGGATCGCCGAGCGCCTCGATCGCGGCGGCCACCCGTTCCGGGGTACGCGCCGAGATGACCACCCGGGCGCCGTCGGCGACGAGTTGCTCGGCGGTGGCGAGGCCGAGGCCGGCGGAGGCGCCGGTGAGCACGTACACCCGATCGGCGAGTCCGAGATCCATACCCCGATCCTGCCGTACCGGCGGGTGCCTGTCAGCGCGGGGCGGGCCGCACCAGGCGTACCCGGCTGGCGACCTGAACCGCGACGGCGCCGCCGGCCCGGGCGAGGGCCGGCCACCGGCGAGGCCGGGGCGGGTGGTGGCCGTCGTAGCGGCTCGCGGCCTCCCGCTCGGCCAGCTCGTCCGCGCCCAGCGGCGGCAACGCGTCCCGCTCGCGCAGGTCGCGGGCCAGGTCCCAGCCGTCGCGCAGCGAACCGTTCGTGGGACGGCCGTCGGCCCACGCGGTGAACGTGGCCGGCCAGCCGGGCCCGAGCCCGGCGGCGAGCAGCGGCCAGTGCCGGGCCACGTCGCCGGCCCGCTTGCGCAGCAGCGCCCGGCGGGCCGCCTCGACCGGGGCCGGGGCGAAGCCGGGCGGCAGCGGCCCACCGGCGACGAGCGCGGCGACCAGCTCGGTCTGCCGGGCCGCGAGGTCGCCGCTCACGTGACCACCGGGTGGCCGGACGCGGCGGCCAGCGCGTCCAGCTCGCCGCGCAGCTCGGCGGCGGGCGGATAGTGCCCGTCGCGTTCCAGCAGCAGCGCGGGCGGCCGGCGCCGGGCGCACAGCTCGCGGACCAGGTCCAGCACGGCGGCGGGCAGCGGGTCGGTGTGCGTGTCGTGGTAGAAGCCGCCGTGTTCGGCGCCGCCCGCCACGTGCGCGTAGGCGATGCGCTCCAGCGGCAGCCGGTCCAGCAGCGCGGCCGGGTCGCCGCCCCGGTTGCGGGCGTTGGCGTGCACGTTCGCGATGTCGAGCAGCAGCAGCGCGCCGGTGGCGTCGAGGATCTCGGTGAGGAAGTCCGCCTCGTCCAGCTCGTCGTCGGGCCAGTCGAAGAGCGCGGCGATCGGCTCCAGGGCCAGCGGCACCGGCAGCTCCGCCTGCGTCCGCCGGACGTTCGCCACCACCGCCGCGACCGCCTCGCGGGTGCGCGGCAGCGGCAGCAGGTGACCGGCCTCCAGGCCGCCGGCCCGCACGAACGCGATGTGCTCGCTCACCAGCGGCGCGTCCAGGGCCGCGGCCACAGCGGCCAGGTGCGCCACCCGGGCCGGGTCCACCGGTTCCGCGCCGCCGAGGGACAGCCGCACCCCGTGGGGTACGACGTCGACGCCGCGTCCGCGCAGCTCGGCGAGCCCGTCCGGGAGCGGCCCGGCCGGTGCGACCGCCTCCGCGACCACCTCGACGAAGCGCAGCCCCGGCAGCCCGGCGACGAAGCCGGCGATCTCGGGGCGCCAGCCGATGCCGACGCCGGACGGGCCGGTCATCCGCCGCACCCGCCTCCGCCGCAGCCACCGCCTCCGCCGCAGGAGCTGCCGCCGCCGCACGAACTGCCGCCGGCAGTCGCCCCTCCGCCGCAGGAGGTGCCGGAGCTGGCGGCGCCGGTGCTGCCCATCGCCTGCCGCTGGATCTCGGCCTGCTCGGCGAAGCCGGGGTCCATGGTCCAGAGCGTCGCGGTGCCGAACAGCGCCACGCCCAGCGCCACCTCGGCCGGGCCGTACGTGGTGTACGCGGGTCCGGCGGCCGGGCGCAGCCAGGCGTGCCGGCGGCGCATGTCGTCGAGCGCCGCGGTGGCCGCCCGGGTGCGCCACGGCACGCGGTTGAGCAGCACGAACGCGAGGCCGAGCGGGAACAGGCTGAGCAGCAGCCAGCCCGTGGGCCGGTCGTTGAGCAGCCCGGAGACCGCGCGCACGATGCCGATCACCAGCAGGAACCCGATCAGCAGCGCGCCGCGCCGCAGCGTCCGGCGCCGCTCCTGGTCCAGGGCCAGGCCCCGGCGTACCAGGCCGTCGCGCAGCTCGTCGAGCGCACGCCGCACCCACTCGTCGGCGGCCAGCTCCCGGGTCCGCAGACCTCGGCTCGCCGCGTGGTGGACCGCCTGGTCCAGCGGGGTGGCCCCGGCCGGCAGCGGACCGCCGGTGGTGAGCCGCCGGTCCGGCCGTACGCCGACCGCACCCGCGTGGCGCAGCCCGCCCAGCGCGGCCCAGACGGCGAGCTGGTCACCACCGTTGAGGTAGGCGACCTGCTGCGGCCCCAGGTTGCCGTGAACGCTCACCGGCGTGCCCGCGAGCATGCGCCGTCGGTACACGATCGCACCGACGACCAGGACGACGGCGAGCAGGAGGTACCAGCGCAGGAATACGGGGCCGGGGATGCCCCAGGTGTCGGAGGGGGTCATCGTCTGCTCCTGTCGCGAGGAGGGGTCGCGGCTCATTGTGGAGCAGGCGTGCCAGAGTCGATCTCCTCGGGCGGGGTAGTTACCGGACCGAGACCGGCACGGTTCAGTGCCGGCGGACGGCCTCCTCGACCAGGTCGAGCACGCGGGCCAGGTCGCCGGCCGGCCGGCCCATCGCCAGGTGCAGTACCAGCCCGTCGTAGGCCAGCTCCAGGAACTGGGCGAGCACGTCGATCGGCACGTCGTCGCGGAGCACGCCGGCCTCGCGCTGGCGCAGCAGGCGTTCCCGGGTGGCCGCGGCGATGGCCTCGGAACGTTCCGCCCAGCGCTTGGCGAAGGCGGGGTCGGTGCGCAGCCGGCGGGAGACCTCCAGCTGGCTGCCGAGCCAGCCGGTGGTGTCCGGCGAGACGGCCCGGGCCAGCAGGTCGCGCATCACCTGCACCAGGCCGTTGCGGGCGACGGTCTCCACCATGGCGGCGGCGTCGTCCTCGGCCACGGCGAGGAAGAGGGAGTCCTTGTCCCGGAAGTGGTGGAAGATCGCGCCCCGGGACAGGCCGGTGGCCTCCTCCAGCCGCCGCACGGTGGCGCCCTCGTAGCCGTGCCGGGCGAAACAAGCCCGCGCCGCCGCGAGGATCTCCTGCCGGCGCGCGTCGAGCTGGTCCTGACTTACTCTGGGCACGAACGGATCGTCGCAGGTGGAACCGTCCGATGCAAACCGTACGTACGGCTTGAGATCCGGTGACGGATGATCATCTGCCGTCGCCGGGGTGGTTACCATCGGCGGGTGACCGCCCTCCCCGCGCGCCCGCTCACCGTCGCCGCCGTCCAGGCCCAGCCCGTCCCGGGCGACGTGGCCGGCAACGCCCGCACCGCCGCCCGTCTCGTGGGCCGGGCCGAGGGCGCCCGCGTCGTCGTGCTGCCCGAGCTGTTCCTGCCGGCGTACCACCCGCCGACGCTCGGCGCGGATCCGGACGCCACGGACGTGGCCGCCGACGCCGACGGCCGGGTGACCGACGCCCGGCTGGACCCGCTGCGCGCCGCCGCCGTCGAAGCGGGCGCCGCGGTGGTGATCGGCGCCGCCGTGCGCCACCCCGACCGGCGGCGCACGATCTCCTCGCTCGTGGTGGACCCGGCCGGCGTGGTCACCGCCGCGTACGACAAGCAGCAGCTCTGGAGCGGCGAGCGGGAGCTGTTCGACGCCGGCGTCCGGGGCGCCACGATCGAGGTCGACACGTGGCGGCTGGGTCTGGGCGTCTGCTACGACGGCTGTTTCCCGGAGCACGCGCGGGCCGCCGCCGGCGACGGCGCGCACGGCTACCTCTGCCCGAGCGGCTACCTGGCCGGCTCGGCGCACCGCCGCGACCTCTACTACGCCGCCCGCGCGCTGGACAACACGATGTACGTGGTGTTCGCCAACTCGGTCGACGGCGCCGATCCATGGCGGTTCAACGGCGGCGCGGCGGTGTACGACCCGGAGGGCCGGCCGCTGGCCCGGGGCGCCGACACCGGCGAGGACGTGCTGGTGGCCACGCTGGACCCGGACGCGCTGGCCGCCACCCGCGCGGCACACACGATGCTGCGGGACCGCCCGCTCGACGCCGGGGCGGCCCGCGCCGTGCTCGTCGCCTGAGCGCCGCGCCGGGGCCCTTGGCCCTGTCGGTGCTCCGGTGTGTCCCGTAGGGTGCCCAGGTGCCGTTGCTCCTGCTCGATCTGGACAACACCCTGCTGGACCGCGACGGGCCGTTCCGTGTCTGGGGAGAACGCTTCCTGGCGGGCATCGGCGCGCCGCCGGCCGACCTCGACTGGTTGGTGTCCGTGGACGCGGACGGGCTGACCAACCGCTGGGACGTGGCGGACGCGATCCGCGAGCGGTACGCGCTGCGCATCCCCTCGATCGACCTGGTCGACGAGCTGCACGACGGCGTGGTGGCGCACATGCGGCTGGATCCGCTTGTCGCGTGCGCGTTGCGGATCGCGGCGGACGCGGGCTGGGTGCCGGTGGTGGTCACGAACGGCGCGGCCCGCCAGCAGGACGCCAAGATCCGTACGACCGGCCTGGACCGGTACGTCGCCGACTGGGTGATCTCCGAGGAGGCGGGCGTCAGCAAGCCGAACCCGAGGATCTTCGCGCTCGCCGCCCAGCGGGCCCGGATGCCGCTGCGCGGCGCGTGGGTGATCGGCGACAGCCCGGAGGCGGACATCGGCGGGGCGACGGCGGTGGGCCTGCCCAGCGTCTGGCTGCACCGGGGACGCCGCTGGTCCGACCCGAGGTACGCGCCGACCCGGATCGAGGACGGGCTGATCGCGGCCGTGGCGGCCGTGCTGGCCGGCTGACGGCGGCACCGGCGCGGCGGGCCGGCGGCGGCGCGGTAAATCCGTTGACCCGAGCCGGGCGGGGCACGAGCATGGTGCCGCGCGAGTGCGCAGCCGGGGGTCGCCCGGTCGAGGAGAGGAGGTCGGTCATGGCCGTCTTCGCAGGGTCGTTCCACCTGCCTCCACCAGCCTCGATCGAAGGACAGATCCACCCGTGCGCGATCACGACTTCCCGGCGCCGCAGCGCCGTGGCCGCGGCAA
This sequence comes from Micromonospora sp. NPDC049151, assembly GCF_040648395.1. NCBI lineage: Bacteria > Bacillati > Actinomycetota > Actinomycetes > Micromonosporales > Micromonosporaceae > Micromonospora > Micromonospora sp. NPDC049151. Next base: position 994 of record NZ_JBEZDP010000033.1, on the reverse strand, counting down.
GAGCCGCTTCGACGACGACGAACCCGACTTCCTGAAGCGGGGGCGGCGCACGCCGGCCCTCGCCGACCCGGACGCCGAGCCCGACGTGGAGGACGCCTGGTCCTCCTGGGACCAGGCCGTCCACGGCCCCGAGCCGCGCCCGGAGTGGCTGGTCACCGAACTGGCCGCCCGGGACACCGAGCTCGGGGTGCTCAAGACCGGCAAGGAGGCGGACGTCCACCTGGTCCGCCGCGCGGTGCCGGGTACCGACCGCGGCTGCCTGCTGGCGGTGAAGCGCTACCGCGACGCCCAGCACCGGCTGTTCCACCGCGACGCCGGTTACCTGGAGGGCCGCCGGGTACGCCGGTCCCGCGAGATGCGGGCGATGACCGGCCGCACCGCGTTCGGCCGGCAGATGATCGCCGGGCAGTGGGCGGCGGCCGAGTTCGCCGCGTTGTCCCGGCTCTGGGAGATCGGGGCCGCCTCCGGGCGGATCGCGGTGCCCTACCCGGTGCAGCTGCTCGGCACCGAGCTGATGCTGGAGTTCGTCGGCGACGCCGGGGCGGGGGAGGCCGCGCCGCGGCTGGCCCAGGTCCGGCCCGACGACGACGAGCTGCGCGACCTGTGGGACCAGCTCGTCGAGGCGCTGACGGTGCTCGCCCGGGCCGGGTACGCGCACGGCGACCTGTCCCCGTACAACCTGCTGGTGCACGCGGGCCGGCTGGTGCTGATCGACCTGCCGCAGGTGGTCGACGTGGTGGCGAACCCGCAGGGGGCCGAGTTCCTGGCCCGCGACGTGCGGGTGGTGGCCGCCTGGTTCACCGCCCGTGGGATGCCGGCGACGGTGACCGACCCGGCGGCGCTGACCGAGGCGCTGCTGCGGGAGGCGGGCATCCGCTGACCGTCCGGCGTCCCGGGCGGGAGACCGCCCGGGCGAGTTCGACGAGGCGGCCCGCCGCTTCGTCGACGAGTCGGTCGCCCGGGACGGGCGGCTGCACCTGATCACCCACGCGCG
>NZ_JBEZDP010000032.1:0-47718 GCF_040648395.1 Micromonospora sp. NPDC049151 | reverse complement strand
CGGAAGCTAAGCCCTCCAGCGCCGATGGTACTGCACTCGGGAGGGTGTGGGAGAGTAGGACACCGCCGGACAATCTTTCAATTCAGGGCCACCCCGTGCGGGGTGGCCCTGAATTGCGTACTCCCCCGGAATCACCACGTCGGGCCGCCTCCGTCTCGTACCGTCGAGCCGGGACCGCCGACACACGTCGGCCCGCCCGCCGGCTCGGCGGCGCGAAACGTGACGTGCCGTACGCCGGGGCCGTGATGAGGTCCGACCGTACGGGGTACAGGAGTGGGCATGGAGATCGGAATCATCGGGTCAGGGCACATCGGGGGCACCCTCACCCGTCGTCTGCGTTCACTCGGTCACGACGTCGCGGTGGCCAACTCCCGCGGCCCACAGAGCCTGACCGACCTCGCCGCCGAGACCGGCGCCCGGGCCGTCTCCGTGGAGGAGGCCGTGCGGGATGCGGAACTGGTCGTCGTCGCGATCCCGCTGAAGGCGGTGCCGCAGCTCCCGGCGGCGCTTTTCGACGGCAAGCTGGTGGTCGACGCCAACAACTACTACCCCCAGCGCGACGGGGACATCCCCGAGCTGCTGGACCGCAGCCTCAGCTCCAGCCGCTGGACCGCCGACCACCTCAAGGGCGCGCGGGTGGTGAAGGTGTTCAACAACATCCAGGCCGCGCACCTGATGGACGAGGGCAAGCCGGCGGGTACGGCGGGCCGGATCGCGCTGCCGGTGGCCGGTGACGAGGCCGACGCCAAGCGGATCGTCATGGGGCTTGTGGACGAGCTGGGCTTCGACCCGGTCGACGCGGGCACTCTCGACGAGAGCTGGCGGCAGCAGCCGGACACGCCCGTCTACGGCACCGACCGCGACGCGGACGGCGTACGCGAAGGGCTGGCCGCGGCGCGGCCCTGAGAAGCATGAGAAGGCCCCGCCGGCGACATGCCGGCGGGGCCTTCTGCGTGAGCGGATCAGTCGTCGCCCGGCTTGGGGGCGCAGATGAAGCGGGGCTCGGCGTCGTAGCGCCAGCTGAACTTCTCCCGCTTGACCACCTTGCCGTCCTTCTTGATGACCCGGTACGCGTCCTGGGCGAACCCGACGCTGCCGGCGGCGGCGATGCAGGTCGGCCCGGGCGTCAGGTAGACCGTCTTCGGCTGGGTGATGTCGCGGCGGGGGCCGTACTCGGTCTTCACACTGTCGTAGATCTTCGTGCTCCAGATCGAGACGGTGATCGAGCTGGACGTGTACGAGGTGTCGATCAGCACCCCGTAGGGCGTGTTGTTGCGGAACTTGAAGTCGAGCTGCGGCCAGTAGATGGTCGACTCGATCACCGCCGGGTAGCGGCTGAAGTAGAACGAGTGCGGCTTGTGCTCGACGTCCTCCAGCCCGGCGTAGTAGGTGGCGTTGAACAGCGTGGTGGTGAACTGGGAGACACCACCGCCGACACCCGGCACGAGTTTCCCGCCGACGATCGTCGGCGCGTCCTTGTATCCCTGGTCGTAGCCGCGTTCGCCGGTGTGCCCGTTGAGCGAGAACGTCTCGCCCGGCTTCACCAGCGCACCGTCCACGTCCTTCGCGGCCCGCACGATGTTCTGGCTGCGCGGCGAGGAGAGACCGCCGGTGAACTGGGTGGTGAAGCTCGACACCCGTTCCTTGATGCCGAGCTTCGCCAGTTCCGCCTCGGTCAGCTCGGGGGCGGCAGGCTTCAGCTCGGCGGTGACCGTACGGCCCTCGGTCTTCGGGAGCACCGCGAGCAGGGCCGGGCCGAGCGCGGCGGCGTCGACCTGGCGCCCGGCCTTGCTGGGCACCACCTTCGGCTTGCCGCCGCTGATGGTCAGGCCGGCGTCCTTCGGCTCCACCTCCAGCTTCGTGAGCCGGTCGCCGAGCGCGGCACGCAGCCGCTTGACGTCGACCTTCGGGGTGAGCGTGCCCGCGTCGTCGGCGGAGAAGCGCAGCGACCGGGCGATGGCGGCGGGCGGGATGGTGACCGAGCCGCCGTCGGTGGTGAGCGTGACAGGCGCGGCCACCGCGGGCCGGGCCAGCTCGGCGACGAGGCGATCCACCTCCTCGCGGGTGGTGGCCGGCCACTTCTCGACCAGCGGCACGGTGACCGGCTCGGCGGCCAGCCAGCCGGCCTTCACCACGGCGGTGGCCCCGTCCGTGTCGATCGTCAGCGCCGGCTTCGGGTAGACCGGCTTCGGTGTGGTGCCGGTCCAGATGATCGCCGGCATGGTCATCTCACGCCCCTGCGGGCCCATTACCTTGCGCAGGGCCGCCCCCAGCTTGGCCTGGTCGACGGTGACCACCGGCTCGACCGTACGGGAGCCGACGAGCCGGCTCACCGCGTGCGCGTCGGCCTCGGCCGCCGCTGCCACTGTCGCGTCCACGTCGATGGCGAGCCCCACGTCGGAGGGCTTCAGTTCGGCCTTGTTCTCACCCACAGTGACCGCGAGCGGGGCGTTGAGCTTCTCGGCCCGGCGTTCCAGCTCGGCGCGCAGCGTCTGGGCCGCCTCCGCGCGGCTACGCCCGCCCAGCTCGGTGCCGAGCACCGTGGTGCCGCGGGGCACGTCACCGGCGTACGCGTAGGCGCCAAGGCCGACGCCGCCCGCCAGGACGGCCGCGACGATCCCCCCGGCCAGCAGCAGCCGGGTCCGTCGCGAGCGTGTGGGCTTGGCCGCGTCGCCCCCGGGCGGTGTGGCGACCGGCTCGATCTCGACGCCGGGCCAGCTCACCGCCGCCACCTTGATGGTGGGTCGGTCGTCGGCAGCCGGCATCTTCTCGCCGTACATCGTCACTGCAACCTCGATCGGAAGTACACGCGGGGACCGCTTCCCCCACGGGAGACACCTACGGTAACCAACGCTCGGGCCCACCGGGAGTGTCCGGCCCGGAGGTCGTGTCGGGTGACCGCCGGTGTCGCACCGATCACCCGTTTCGGGGTCGCGCCGCGGTGGGCAGCGTCGCACGGACAGCGGCGGGCGGAGGTCCGGCCGTGCGCCGGCGCGCCGGTACGGCCATCAGCGCCGTGGTGACCGCGGCAGTGACGAGGGCCGCGACGACCAGGCCGCCGACGGTGCGCGGGCGTACGGCGGCGGCGACAGTCACCAGCGCGGCGGTGCCCAACCACAGCGGTGCCGCCGCCCACCTGACGCCCCCGGCGAGACGGTCGTTGAGCAGCACGAACGTGACCGCGTAGAGCGCGCCGACGGCGGCGAACAGCGGCGCGTACCGGCCCAGCGCCGTGTAGTCGGGTCCGCCGACGAGCCGGAAGGCCAGCCCGCCGGCCATCGCCGACGCGCCCACCAGGACCAGACCGCAGGCGCCGGTCACCGCGAGCGCGACGGTGCGGCTGCGGCGGTCCCCTCGGGCCAGGCGCGGCAGGGCCAGGACGGCGGCGACCTGCGGCGCCCAGAGCGCGCCCTTGGTCAGGACAGTCCCCACCGAGTACGCGCCGGAGCCCGAGGGCGGCAACAGCTGGCGGGCCAGCAGCAGGTCGGCGTAGGAGACGACGAGCATCGCCAGCGTCGCCCCGCATCCGGCGGTCACCTGCGCGACGGTCAGGCGCGGGGCGGCAGAGGGACGCCGGGGCGTGCCGGTGAGCCAGGCCAGCGCCGAGGGCGCCAGCGCGGCGGTGAGCGCCCCGGCGCCGAGCGCGCCGGTCAGGCCCGCGCCGAGCAGCAGCCCGACGATCACCCCGCCGTAGCGGGCGGCGGCGAGCAGCGCCATCGCGGTGGCGAGCCGCAGGAAGCGCTGGCCGCCCTGGAGCTCGCCGAGCGAGCGCGACGAGAGCACCACCGAGGCCGTGGTGACGGCCAGCAGCGCGGGCACCACGACCGGCAGGTCCAGCGCGGCGACCAGCACCGGCGTCGCCAGCACCAGCGCGCCCGCGCACAGGGCGGCGGTCAGCACGGTGAGCCGCCGGGTGTCGGACGGGCCGTGCCGGGCGTGGTGCACGGCAACGGCGAGTTGCAGGCCGAGCCCGGGCACACCGGCGATGGCGACCAGCCCGAGGGCGGTGGCGAGCGCGCCGAGGTCGTCCGCGTCGAGCTTGCGGGCGGCGAGGACCGGCACCAGGTAGGCCAGGCCGTTCACCAGGACACCGGCGAGGGTGACGGCGACGCCCGCCGCGCCCAGCCCGCTCCGGCGGCCGTCCGCCGGCTCGGGCGCGGGGTCCGGCCGCCCGTCGCTCACGTGATCTCCGAGACGCGGGACACCGGGGCGGCGTCCGGCGCCGGTCGCCCGTCCGGCTCGGCGCGATCGTCGCGGTCCGCCTCCCGATCCGGAACCGGCGCGGCGTCGTGTTCCGGCTCGCGGGGTGCCGGCACGGCCGGGGTCGCCGCCGGGCGGATCCGGCGTACGGGCCGCCGCCGGGCGGTGGTGGAGAGCCAGAGCGCGCCGAGGGCGGCGACCGTCACGAGCTGCGGCAGCGCGTCGGTGTGCCGGTCGGCCGACTCCAGGTAGATCCATCCGGCGAGCACCACGAGCGCCCCGGGAAGCCACGTCTCGGCGGCCCGGACGAGCCGCCTGATCCGCCGGGGGTCGCCGCCCCAGGGCAGGCGACGCGGTCCGGGTACGGCGAGCATGAAGCCCGCCGCGACCAGCAGGCCGCCGAGCAGGCCGCTGTGGAGCACGAGCGCGGCGGCGCCGACGGCGAGCAGCGGCAGCGAGCGGGTGAGCCGGCGCCGGGTAGCCGGCACGGCGGCGACCGCGCGATCCCCGGCGGGGCGGCGATCAGGCAGCACCGCGAGCAGGACCACCACCACCAGCAGGACGCCGCCGAGCAGCAGGCCCATCCGGTACGGGGTGTCCGGCGTGAAGCGCAGCACCACCTCCCCGGAGACACCCGCGGGCAGGATCCAGCCCTGCTGCCAGCCGTCCACCACGAGCGGGGTGAGCGTCTTCCCGCCGATGGTGGCCTGCCAGCCGGTGTTCGTGTTCTCCCGGACCGCGAGCACCCGGTCGCCGGAGTGCTCGGCCACGCGTACCCGCCGCTCGGTGGCCGACCAGGAACCCACCTCGATGTCGCCGGCGGTGGCCGCCGCGACGGGCGTGGCGGTACGCGGCGTCAGCGCGACCCGGGTGGCGGTGGCGAGCGTGCTCGCGGTGGTGACGACGCGGTGCTCCCCGCTGCCCAGGTCCAGCTGCTTGGGCGTGGTCCGGCCGCAGGCCGTCACCGGCATCTCGCGTAGTTCCAGCAGGTCACGGACCGTGCCGGTGAGCGTCGTGGTGATCCGGGACGGGCCGACCTGAAGCGTCGGACCCGAGCCGCAGGCCAGCTTCAGTGGCGTCTCCGGTCGGGGTGCGACTGTGGTGCCGAGGGGCAGCACCGTCACCTCGCCGACGGCGATGGGCAGTGGCTCGGGCAGCCGCAGGCCGTACGGGTCGGTGCTGGTGGCGGACGGCTTGTCCAGGAACTGGATGGTGATCGAGTCGGTTCGCATCGGCGGGTCGAGCGTGAGCACACCGTCGTTCGTGAGCAGGTTGCTGCGGAACCCGTCGTTGCCGACCACCCGTACGCTGCCGAGCCGGGTGGCGGCGGTCCCCTCCTCGACGGTGAACCGGATCCGGCTGATGACCTGCGGTTCGAGCCAGGTGAGGCGCAGGATCGGCGCCTCGTCGTTGAGCGCCGGTGACCAGCTCGTGGCCGGGTTGCCGTCGAGGACCGCGCCGGGCCGGCCGGCCGGGTCGGGTACCGCCGTCGACGATGCGGTGACCTGCGGCGCGAGGCGCAGCGGCTGGGCCTCGGCGACCAGCTTGTCCAGGGCGGCGTTCAGTTCGGGGCCGGGTGTCGGCCGCGCCCACAGCTTCGCGTCGTACGTCCCGGCAACCGGCAGGGTGAAGGTGCGGTCGATGGTGGAGGCGTCCTCCGAGCCGCGGACCGCGTCGGTGGAGCAGCGCGGGCGGCCGTCGACGGTGAAGCAGGCGGGCGTGGTCGGGGCCGCCGACACGACGACGCCGGCCGGCTGGTCGGTGGCGGGTGCGGCGGGCAGTTGGAGGGTCCGGCTGGTCTGGATGCCGGGGATCTTGATCTCGGTGATGCCGACCGTCTTGTCGCCGAACGGGCGCAGGTCGAACGCGGCGTCGACGGAGACCTCGACCTTGCGGGTGGCGTGCACGCCCTGCAGCTCGAAGACCATGTGGTCGCCGAACTGCTCGACGGTGCGGCTCTCGTACCCGGCGGTCACGGTGACCGTGGTGGGCAGGGCGTCGGCCTTCAGGTCGAACCACACCTCCACCCGGGTGACCCGGGTCGGGTTCGCCAGGTTCACCTCGATCCACTGCCTGTCGCTGCGGGAGTGCGGCGCCGACCGCCAGGACGTGGCGGTGTTCCCGTCCATCGCCGCGTACGGCTGGTATTCGGGCCGGGTGCCGCCGGTGGCGTCGATCTGGGAGCGGGCGGTCGAGGCGCGGATCCCGCTGATGCCCTCGAAGCGGGCGACAGTCGACCACTCCGGCCCCCAGTCGGGCAGGTAGTCGTGCGCGGGCGCGGACACCGCGAAGGTGTCGTCGGCGGTGAGTGTCTGCGAGGAGTTGTCGCGCAGCCGGCCGAACGACACGTCGCGCCGGCGCAGCCCGTCGGTCAGCACGACCCGCCCGGTGGACTCGCCGGCCTTCGCGTCGCCGGCCAGGACCGTGGGCGCGGGGCCGAGCTGGCCCGAGGCGGCCAGGTCGAGCAGCGACTCGGGACCGCCGACGACAGTGGTCACGTCGTCGCGGTCGTACGCGACCACCGGCTGGACGGGCCGGTCCACCCGGTACACCTCAAGTGCCCGTCCGGGCACGTCCAGGCCCTGGTCGCGGAACTCGTCGGGGGTGTCGGAGCCGCCGCGTACCGGGCCGAAGGACGCGACGCGGCTCAGGCCGGGCGAGCGTTCCAGCGCCTGCCGGACGACCGCCGGGCGGGCCGTGTCCGAGCGGCCGTGGTCGAGGTCGGCGCGGAACAGGACGTGGCTGATCCCGGAGCGGGCGAGCAGGTCGGCCAGGCCGGCCGAGCCGGCGCCGGTGGCGAGCGTCGACTCGATCGCGTCCAGCAGCCGGATCGTGGCGGGCGGGGTGAACGGGATGGCGTTGCGCACCGCCCACCGGCTGTCCAGCAGCGGCTGGGCGATCTCGTCGGTGGTGCTGCCCCAGTCGTACGCGGGGAAGCGCGCGCCGGGGACGACGAGCACCCGCCCACGGCCGGTGTTCGCGTCCAGCCAGTCGGTGGCCTCGTGCCAGTAGCCGGGCACGTCCTTCACCGCGCCCGGCGTGGCGAGGCCACCGGCGAGCGCCGGTGAGGCGACGCCCGCGACCGCGACCATGGCTGTGCCGGCGGTGAGCCAGGCGCGGGCCGTGGCCCGGCCACGGCGTTGCTCGGGGGCGGTCCGGGCGGCGCGTACCGCGAGGCTGACCAGGTGGGCCAGGCCGAGCGCCAGCGGCAGGCGGAGCAGCACGTCGAACTTGTGCACGTTGCGCAGCGGGGCGCCGATGCCGTCGAGGAACTGCTGCTGCGGCCCGGCGAGGATGTTCGGCAGGTCGCCGGTGTGCCCGAGGCCGACGAGCGCGACGCCGAGCAGCAGGCCGGTGATGAGGAATCGGCGGTGCGGCATTCCGCGCCGGGACAGGCCGAGCACCCCGAGCGCGGCGACCGCCAGGGTGGCCACGACGAGCAGCGTGTCGTTCGCCAGCCGGGCGCCGGCCGGGATGGTCGCGCCGAACGGGGAGGCCAGGTAGGCGACCCAGTAGGACGTGCCGCGCAGCGTGGTCACCCCGTCGGTGACGCTCGTGGTGTTGCGGGCGGTCTCGATGTAGTCCAGGAAGGGCGGGCTGTAGCGGCCGAGCACCAGCAGCGGGATCAGCCACCACGCGGTGGCCAGGGCGACCGCCCCGCACCAGGCCGCGAGGGCGGTGACGCGGCGGCGCAGCGGTTTGAGCGTGGCGAGCCAGAGCAGGGCGAGCGGCACCACGGCGGCGACGGCGGTGGCGTTGACACCGCCCGCGCAGGCGACGGCCACCGCCGATCCGGCGACCGCGCGGCGCAGCCGGGCGCCCCGGGCGAGGCCCACGAGCGGGATGAGCACCCACGGCGCGACGGCGCTGGGCCAGGACTCCACCGACGACCAGCCGAGCTGGGTGAGGATGCGCGGGGACAACGCGAACGCGACACCGGCGACCATCCGGCCGGCGGGGCTGCCGATGCCGAGCCGGCCCGCCAGCCGCACCACACCGAGGTACGCGACGCAGAACAGCAGCGCCCACCAGAGCCGCTGGACGATCCACGGCGCGACACCCAGTTCCGTCCCGAGCAGGAAGAACGGGCCCATCGGCCAGAGATATCCGTACGCCTGGTTCTGGAGCTGCCCGAACGTGCCGGTGGGATCCCACAGGTGCAGCGAGCGCAGCAGCCACCCGGCCGGATTGACGTTCAGGTCGACCTTGGTGTCCGGGACCACCTGCCCGGGCGCCTGCTGGAAGGCGAGGGCGGTGAGCGCGAGACAGATCGTCAGGTGCCGGAACCGCCGTGCCGTCTGCCGGGCACGGCCGGTCTCCCGGACGAGGGCATCCGTCCCCGTCGGCGGCGTTGTCGTCCCGTCCGCCCGCATTTTCGGCTCCTGTCTCCGCCGGCCGTACGCGTACCCGCACATGACGCGTGTCGCGCGACGTTATCCGGAACCGGCCCGCAGCGGCGACCGGGGGCCGGTGCTGGGCGTTATCGGCGGAACGGCCGTCCCCACGGCAGGTAAGCGTGTGGCAGGCTGCCGACCATGTCAATGCCACAAGCAGCGGCCGAGACGCGTCCGGCAGCCGTCGGCGCGGAGGACGACGGACCCGGACCGATCGGTCGCTGGATAGCCGCCGACCGCGTCCGCGCGGTCGCGATCGCCCTCATCGTCGTGTCCGTCGCGTCGCGCGCCGGGCTGGCCGCCCGTGGCTGGTTCTCGCAGGACGAGTTCGTCATCGCCGCGCAGGTGCTGGACACCCGGCTGGACCCGGACTACCTCCTGGGCACCTTCAACAACCACCTCATGCCGGCCGGGCTGGCGGTCGCGTGGCTGATGGTCCGGGCGGCCGGTTTCGCCGAGTGGCCGTGGATCCTGCTGCTGGCGGCCGGGCAGGCGGCGGTCGGGATCGCCCTGTACCGGCTGCTCCGTGACCTGCTGCGGCCCGGCTGGGGGCTGCTGGTCCCGCTGAGCCTGTTCCTGTTCAGCCCGCTGACGCTCGAGGTGTCGTCGCTGTGGCTGGTCGGGCTGCTCGTGCTGCCGCCGCAGCTGGCGCTGGTCCTGGCGGTGGCGGCCCAGGTCCGGTACGTGCGCACCGGGCGGAAGCGGCACCTCGTCCTGGTCGCGCTCTGGGTCGTGTTCGGCCTGCTCTTCGACACCAAGGCGCTGCTGATCGTGCCGCTGCTGTTCCTGCTGACCGCGTTCCTGTTCACCAAGGGACGCGCGTGGCGCAGCCTCGTGAACACTGTCGTGCGGTTCTGGCCGGCGTGGCTGATGCTCACCGCGCTGTCCGGTGCGTACCTGGCGTACTACCTGACCCGTCCGGCCCGGGGGCTGGACGAGCCCACCTCGGTCGGGCAGGTCTTCACCTTCCTCGGCGACCTGATCGGCGACACGGTGGTGCCGGGCCTGCTCGGCGGGCCGTGGCGCTGGACGTACGCCGGTGACGGGCCGCCGCTGTCCGACCCGTACGACATCGCGAAGTGGCTGTCCTGGGCGGTGCTCGCGGCGCTGATCGTGGTCACCGTGCGGCGGCGGCCGTCCGCCGGGCGGGCCTGGCTGCTGCTCGCCTGCTACCTGGGCCTGGTCGCGGCGCTGTTCGCGGTGACCCGGCTCGGCGGGCCGCTCGGGCCGCTGGTCGGCGTCGTCCCCCGGTACGTCGCGGACGTGGTGCTGGTGGCAGCGATCTGCGTCGGGGTGGCGCTGCTCGGGATGAAGGACAGCGACGAGGACGACGTCTCCGCGTGGCCGCTGCCGACTGTGCTGCGGGAGCCGGGGGCCTTCGCGGTCGGTCTGGTCTCCATGGTGGTGCTGCTGGCCACCATCGGGGTGGGCACGCTGTGGAGCACCGCGCGGTTCGGCGACAACTGGAGCACCAAGCACGGGCGGGACTACCTGGCCACGACGCAGGCCGAGCTGGCCGCCGCGCCGCCGGGCACCGTCTTCTTCGACACCACCGTGCCGGACCGGGTGGTGGCCGGGTACTTCTGGCCGGACAATCTCCAGTCCCACTTCTTCCGACCGGCGCCGCGCAAGCCGACGTTCGTGACGATGAGCGAGAAGCCGTCGACGTTCGACGAGAACGGCCGGATCCGGCCGGTCGTGGTCGAGGGGCGCAAGGTCGCGCCCGGCCCCGTGGAGGGCTGCGGGCACCTGGCCGAGGGCGGCCGGACCGTCCGGATCCCGATGGACGGCTACCTGGTGGAGTGGCCGTACGTGGTGCACTTCGGCTACGTCGGCTCCGGCGACTCGACGGCGGTGTTCAAGCTCGGCGACGCCACCCGCGAGATCACGCTGAAGAGCGGGCTGAACGACGTGTTCTTCATGCTGGAGGGCGCCGGGTCCGCCGTCGAGCTGACGGTGAACACCCCCGGGGTCAGGTTGTGCACCAACCTCATCACCATCGGCAAGGCGGTGCCGAAGCCGCAATGACCGGACGTACCGCCGAGGGCGGCGGCCCCGCGGTCCGGCGGTGGCGGGAGTCGCTTCCGCTGTACCTCGTGGCGGTCGCCGCCACCGCGTTGATCCTGGCCCCGCTCGCGGCGCCGGGCTACGCGCTGCGGTACGACATGGTGTTCGTGCCCCGGCAGCCGCTGAGCTGGGATCTGGTGGCCCCGGCGCAGAGCCTGCCCCGGGCGGTGCCGATGGACGCGCTGGTCTCGCTGGTGACCCAGCTCGTGCCGGGCTGGGTGGTGCAGCGGGTGGCGCTGGCCGGGGCGGTCCTGTTCGCCGCGGTGGGCGCCGGACGGCTGGTGCCGACGCAGCGGCGTGCGGTGCGACTCGTCGCCGCCGTGGCGTACGCGTGGACGCCGTACCTGGCCGAGCGGCTGCTGATCGGCCAGTGGGGGCTGCTGCTGGCGTACGCCGCACTGCCCTGGCTGGCGCGGGCGGCGCTGGACCTGCGGGCGGGCCGCGACGGCGCGCTCGCCCGGGTGGTGCTGCTCGCCGCGCCCGCCGCGATCACCCCGACCGGCGGCCTGATCGCGCTGGCGACGGTGCTGGTGCTGGCGGCGGACCAGGCCCGGCTCCGGCGGTCGGCGCTGGCGGTGGGCGGTGTCGCGCTGCTGAACGCTCCGTGGATCGTGGCGGCCCTGGTCACCGGCGCGGGCGGCACGTCCGATCCGGCCGGCGTGGCGGCGTTCGCGGCGCGCGCGGAGAACTGGGCCGGCCCGCTGGTGGCGCTCGCGGGCACCGGCGGCATCTGGAGCGCGCAGGCCACCCCGTCCAGCCGGTCCGCCGCGCTGGCTCCGCTGGCGACAGTGGTGCTGGTGGTCCTGGCCGTGGTGGGCGCCGGCCTGTTGCGACGCCGGCTGCCGGCGGGCGCGGCGGTACGGCTGGGTGTGCTGGCCGGTGGCGGGTACCTGCTGGCCGCCCTCGCCGTGCTGCCCGGTGGGCAGGGCGCGTTGAGCTGGGCGGTGGCGCACGTGCCGGGGGCGGGGCTGCTCCGCGACGGGCAGAAGTTCCTCGCGCCGTACGCCCTCGTGCTGGTGGTGTGCGCGGCGCTGGGCGCCGAGCGGCTGGTGGCCCGGATCGACCGGGAGGTCGGCGGGATCGTGCTGGCCGGGCTGCTGCTCCTGCCGGTGGCCGCGATGCCGGACCTGGCGTTCGGCGGGGCCGGCCGGATCAGTCCGGTGCGTTACCCGGCGGACTGGCGGGCGGTCGCCGAGCGCCTGCCCGACGACCCGGGTGAGGTCCTCTCGCTGCCGCTGACCGCCTACCGGGCCTATCCGTGGAACCCGGGCCGGGTGGTGCTGGACCCGGCGCCCCGCTACCTGCCCGGAACCGTGCTCACCGACGACACGCTGGTGGTCGACGACGTCGCGGTGGCCGGGGAGAATCCGCGCCTGCGCGAGGTGCGCCGGGTGCTCGCCGAGGGGCGGCCGGTCTCGGCCACCGGCGTGCCCTGGGTGGTGGTGCAGCACGGTACGCCGAGCACAGTGGACCCGGCCGTGCTGGCCGGTCTCGACCTCCGGTACGAGGGGGAGGCGCTGAGCCTCTACCGGAACCCGGCCGCCTCGGGCGCGCCGCAGCGGACCGGGGCGAGCCGCTGGCTTGTCGTGCTCGCGTGCGGAACTGCCGTTCTGGCGGTCATGGCTGCCGCCTTTTCGACCCTACGCCGGCGAGCTACTGCGTGGTAACGTCCGCTCGCACGTCTCACCACTGGAGGAATGGCATGCGTAGAGCTTTGACCCTTGTCGTGTCCGGCCTGGTGGCGGCGTTGCTCGGGGTCCTGGCCCTCGGCGGGCTCTCGGCCGCCGCGACCGCCACGGCCGAGGAGGCCGCGACCGAGGCGCGTAACGCCACGGAGGCGGCCAAGCGGGCCGGGAAGCAGGACCCGTACGCCCCCGAGGTCTACGGCAACAGGTAGGACGGGTCGCCCCGCCGCTGGACCGGGCGGGGCGAGTCCGCAGTCTCCAGCAGGGTCGCGAAGCGTTCCCCCGCCACCGGCCAGGTGAAGTTCGCCGCGTGCCGCCGGGCCTGGGTGCCCATCTCCTGACGCATCTCGTCGTCGTGCAGCAGCGCGCGCACCTTGGCCAGGTAGTCGTCGATGTCGTCGGCCAGCAGGCCGGTACGGCCGTCGACCACCGCCTCCGCGACGCCGCCCGCCTCCCGGAACGCCACTGTCGGCGTACCCGCCGCGCCGGCCTCCACGATCGTCAGCCCCCAGCCCTCCTTCAGCGACGGCGTCAGGGCGACCCAGGCCGAGGCGAGCAGCGCGGCCTTCTCCTCCTCCGTGACGAAGCCCCGGAAGTCGACCCGGTCGGTGATGTCCAGCTCGGCTGCGACCTCGCGCAGGTGCGACTCCCACCAGCCCTGCCCGGCGACCACCAGCCGCAGCTGGGGCAGCTCGTCGGCGAGCGCCGCGACCGCGCGCAGCGCCACCTCCACCCGCTTGTGCGGCACTAGGCGGTTGAGCGTCACGAGCAGCGGGAACGGGGCGCGCTCGGCGTCGGTGCGGGGCATCTCCGGCGTGCCGTTGTAGACCACCGAGACCTGCTCCGGCGGTACGCCGAGGGTGCCGAGTTCACGCCGGGTCGCCTCGGACACGGTGACGTACCGGCACCGCCGGTAGACGCGTACCGCGAGCGACGACTCGACCCACCAGCCGAACCGGGCGGCCCACTTCGGCAGGACCACCGGCCACTGCTCGCGGTGCACGTGGTGGATCAGCTTGACCACCGGGCGCCGGGCCCAGAGGGGCGCGAGGAACGGCAGGCCGTTGCAGACGTCGACCAGGATGTCCGGCCGGCCGCCCCGGCGTGCGGCGAGCGGGCCCAGGCCGACTGCTCCGGCCAGGTAGCAGAGCGCCGCCCACAGGTAGACGGTGTGCCGGCCGCCGCGCCGGATGAATCGGATGCCCGCCTCGTTGACCTCGTCGGCGGGAGCCTCGCGGTGCGCCGCGCAGAACAGGGTGGCGCGGAATCCGCGCGACACCAGCTCGGCGGCGATCCGTTCCACGTACACCTCGGAACCGCCGCCCTCGGGGTTGCGAGTGTCTCGCCAGTTGAGGAACAGCACGTGTCCGGGCATGCCGAAGCGACGCTCCACGCGAACCCTACTCTCAAGTAATTTAGCGGTGCGCGTCACATTAAGGGCTGGGCTCCCCGCCCGGCAATGCCCCGACCGGCGGCGTTGGGCCGACGGCCGTCGTCAGGTCACCTGGAGTGATCGAGGAGTTACGGTCAGGCCGGTGCCGCGACGTCCGGAGTGGTGGCGGCGACGGCTGGCGTCTCCGGTGCCGGCCCGCGTCCGGCCGGTCGGCGGCGGCGCTGCGTGCCGAGCGTCTGGAGAGGGCGCTCGACGCCGTAGTAGCTGAGCGCGGCGTACACCAGGCCGAAGAGCATGGTCAGGGCGAAGGTGCTGAGGAACCCGCCGGTGAACAGCGGCCGGTCGTCGAGCAGGTAGATCAGCTCGATGACCAGCGGGTGCCACAGGAACAGCCCGTACGACACGAGGCCCATCCACCGTGCCGACCCGCTGCTGAAGACCTCCTTGGCCCGGGTCCGCCCGCCGAACGCCACCGGGATCGTGATGAGGACGGCGATCAGGAGGTAGAGCGCCATCTTGGTGCCGAACTCGACGGCGGTCGGGCTGGTCAGGTCGCGCGGCCCGGCGATCGGCGTCGTCGCGATCGCCATCACCGCGACCGCCGCCCCCCAGCAGGCGAGCGGCGCCGAGGCGAGGTCGTCGAGCAGGCGGAAGGCGGCCGGCGCGGTGCCGGTACGCAGGGCCACGTGCGCCGCGGCCAGCGCCATGCCGCCGCCGAACCAGGCGCCGTACGACGGGAACCACATCGTGTGCAGCGCCCCGTCGAGCCAGCCGGCGCCCATCATGGCGACCCACGCGACGGTCAGCAGCGCGCCGGAGGAGGCGAGGAGGACGGTGCGGACGGGACGCCAGGTCCGGCCCACGGCGAGCACCGCGAGCAGCGGCAGGAGCAGGTAGAACACGACCTCGGTGGCGAGGCTCCAGGTCTGGCTGAGGCCGTGCCGGAGCTGGCCCGGGCCGTAGATCTGGGTGAGCGTGAGATGGCGCAGCCAGTCACCGGCCGACACCGGGTGGTTGCCGGGCAGGACGACGAAGCAGACCACCACCGCAAGCCAGTACGCGGGCAGGATCCGCAGCGCGCGGCGCCAGAAGTACCGCTTGGTGCGGGGCCGGGGGCGCCCGGTCGCGACGGTGAGCGCCCACGGGCGGAACAGCAGGAAGCCGGAGAGCACGAAGAAGATCGCGACGCCCACGTCCAGGCGCGCCAACCAGCCGCCCCACGTGGTGTTCATGGTGACGGCGGTCTGGAAGCCGACGTGGTGGCCGACGACCGCCACCGCGCCGATCGCTCGCAGCGCGTCGAGGGCGGGAAGACGGCCGGTCACCGCAGGCTCCGGCGTTGTTGGCGTGGTGGCTGTGGACATCTGGACATCCAGGGGGTCGCTTTTGCAGGTGACTGGGGAGTAACCTCCCGCCAATGCTAAGGATCGGGTGCCCCGGACGACAGACCGTAGGGCGGCAGGTTACAGGAGGATGAGTGAAGCTTCGCGTGGGCGCCGCGCTCTTCGGGCTAGGTGTCTTGTTGCTGGTCTTCGCGGCTGGGCTGCCGTTCTACGTGGCCCCCGCTGTGACCAAGCTGCCCTATGACCTGGAACCAACGACGTCCGTCGCCGAGGCGAAGGGCGCGAAGTTCCTACAGATCAAGTCGGAGAACGGCGCGGTAAGCATCGACGTGCCGCAGGCCGATCTCGTGTCCAGCATCGAGGTCATCCCGCAGCCGGAGGACACCAAGGACCGCGTGCCCAAGGAGCTGAAGGGCGACGCGGTCATCTGGAACGTCTACCAGACGGTCAAGCGCAGCGACAACCAGGACGTGATCAGCCAGTACAGCACCGAGCTGGCGCTGTACCGGATCTCGGGTGCGGCGGCGCCGTGGGACGAGCAGTGGCTCAACGAGTCCGGGGCGGAGCAGGCCCCGGTCGGCAACGTGCGTTACTCCGGCCAGATCTACAAGTTCCCGTTCGGCACCGGCAAGCGTGACTACCAGGTGTTCGACCGCGACCTGAAGAAGACGTACCCGGCGCGGTTCACCGGTACGGAGAAGATCAAGGGCGTCGAGACGTACCGCTTCGTGCAGCGGATCGAGAACGAGCCGCTGAACACCCCGGCGGACAGCGTCAAGACCCTGCTGGGCAAGTTCGCGCCCAGCGCGACCAGTGGGCAGGTCGTCTACAGCAACACCCGGACGCTCTGGGTCGACCCGGTGACCGGCGCCTACATCAAGGTGCGTGAGCAGCAGTACAAGGAGCTGCGCCCGGACACCGGCACCCCGACCGTGCTGCTGGACGCGGACTTCAACTACAACGACGCCACGATCAGCCGCAGCGTCGAGACGGTGAAGGACAACCGTTTCAAGATCGGCATGATCAGCCTCTGGGGCCCGATCATCGCCGGTGTGCTCGGTCTGATCGCCCTCATCGCGGGCGTGTGGCTGGTGACGCGGCCCAAGAGCGACGGCAGCGCCCGGCACCGGGCGGACCCGCCGACCTCCGACCCGACGGCGACGCGGGTGGACCAGCAGCCCGTGGGTGGCCCGCTCGACGACGAGATCCCGCCGGCGTCGACGAACTGGCGGTCCGACGAGGTGCCGGCCCAGCGTTCGGGCGCCGGCGACGTGGAGCGCCGCTGACCGGTACGCCGGAAGCACGACGGAGGGGTGGGCCGCACAGCGGCCCACCCCTCCGTCGTGGAGATCTCCCATGCGGGCGAAGCTACTTTACATTTGTTACTCGATTGTAACTGGCGGATGTCCGGTAACTTTCCGTCGCTTTCACCGTCATCTATGCCGGTTTTGAGACGAGATGCCGCCCCGGACGTCCCGCCTGGGCTGGCGTTTCGTGACGCCGGGTCACCTCGCGCTCCTGGCCCCGTATTACCGCCCGGTAATCGGGGGGTTGTGAGCTACACCGCATCGGGTGCACGATCAGGCTCGATCGTTACCCGTCGGTAACAGAGGGGCGGGTCCAGCGCGTGCCACCGGTTCCCCACCGGCCGCCGCGCACATTCGTTCGAGGAGGAACCCGTGCAGAATCGGCTCGACAACCAGGGTCGTACCCGGTGGCGGCGCTTCGCCGCCATGATCGTGCCCACCACGGCCGCCGCCGGTGCCATCCTGTTCGGCATGTCGACCGGCGCCATCGCCTCCGACATCACCGTGTCCGGGCAGACGTTCAAGATCGGCGCCGACCGCCTGGAGGGTGAGGGCTTCAAGCAGTACGGCGGCATCGTCCGCGAGAAGGGCGAGAACGGCAAGGCCGGCGCGACGCACCCGGTCGCGATGGCCGAGATCAGCAGCGCCGAGCTGTACAAGCTCTGCCAGTCCGTCCGCGCCGACCTGCCCGGCCTGCCGGTGGTGCTCACCATCAACGCCGGTGACGGCAAGGACCCGGCCCGGGCCAAGGACCTCGTGATCGCGATGGACTCGCTCGAGGGCAACGCGACCTTCACGAACATCCAGATCGGCCGCGACGCCAGCGACCTCAACCCGACGGCGCAGCGGGGCTCCTTCGGCCAGAACTCCGACCGGGTGACCATCCGCGACCTGAAGCAGGTCTCCCGCTACACCACCTCCTCGACGTTCAACCTGGTCGGGCTCCGGCTCAAGGTCAACGTGGGTGACGACGCCAAGGGCAAGGAGTGCTTCTGAGCTGAGCACGGCCCGCGGTGGCCGACCACCGCGGGCCCGCCCCACCGTTCCCGTTCCCGCTCCGCCAGGAGGAGTACGTGACAACCGTCGACCCGTCCCACACCCGGACCGGCACCGCGGCCCGGGCGTGGCGGACCTTCCGCCGCTGGCAGCGGAGCCGGCCGTTCTGGGGTGGCCTGTTCATCATCCTGGCCGGGGTGGAGATGCTCGCCTCCACCCGGTTGACCCTCAACGGACTGAGCTTCAGCAGCGGAGCCACCGGCCTGCTCGCCCTGCTGATCCCGGCCATCCTGGTGACCTGCGGCGTGCTGCTCTGGCTCAGCCCGGCGCAGCGGCTGTTCTACTCGATCGTCGCCGCGATCACCACCATCTACTCGCTGATCGGGCTCAACCTCGGCGGCTTCTTCCTCGGCCTGCTGTTCGGCATCGTGGGCAGCGCCCTCGCCTTCGCCTGGGTGCCGGCCCGTCCGGCCGCTCCCGGCACGGAGGAGTCCGCCGCCGGCGCGGAGGAGTCCGCCGCCGAGACCGACGACGAGCGCGCCGCCGGAACCGACGCCGAGCCCGACACCGTCGTGGACGCGCAGCCGGTGGACGAACCAGCCGCGGACGAGCGGCCGACAGTCGAGGTGCCGGCCGGAGTACGACCGGCCGTCGAGCAGCCGACTGCCGAGTGGCCGGGCGGGGAGCGGCCGGTCCCTCGGCAGTCGGTGAACGGGAAGCCCGCCGGATCCGACGGCGGTCCGCCGGAGTGGGCGGGCCGCTCTGCGGACCCGCGCGCCTTCGGCATCGTCCTCGTGGTGCTCGGCCTCGCCACCGCAGGCCTGGCCGTACAGCCGAGGGCGGTGCAGGCCGCCCCGAACAAGCCCGCCGCGAGCGCCTGCCCGTCGAAGCCCGCCACGCCGGCGCCCGGCGCGAGCGCGCCCACGGCGACGCCCACCCCGTCGCCGAGTGCGAGCCCGACGCGGGAGGGCAACATCATCACCGACTTCTTCGACGGGATCGGTGACCTGTTCAAGGGCAGCAGCAAGAAGAGCGAGACGCCCTCGCCCACACCGACCGCGAGCGGATCGGCGGCCCCGACGAGCAAGCCGTCGACCCGGCCCGGATCGGCTGACTGCCCGGCGCCGGACAAGCCCGGCAAGGTGGACCCGGCGAAGCCCGGCAAAGTGGAACCGGGCAAGCCGCTGCCGCGGATCGCCGCCGACCCGAGCCTGCCGAAGGTGGCCCAGACGCCGTCGAAGCTCACCGGCACCAAGGTGACGATGACCGGGCTGCGGTTCGAGGGGATCACCGACCTGCAGACCGAGCGGGGCGCGCTCAAGGTGCTGAAGTTCAGCATGAAGGAAGCCGTGACCGACGACTTCCTGCTGGTCGCCGACGGCCCGCGCGGCCGCACCCAGCGGTACGCGACCGACCGGCTCACGGTCCGCGACGACGTCGCGTTCTACTGCACCCGGTTCGTCGGCAAGCTCGCCGGCATCAAGCTGACGCTCACCCCGGACCTGCCGTTCCCGGACGGCCTGCCGGTCACGCTGCCCATCCCGGTGACGTTCACCGACCCGGTCATCGACCTGGCGTACGTCACCAGCGACACGCTCACCGGCCGGCCCACGTTGCGGCTGACGCTCGGCGCCTGACCGGACGGGTGCCGGCGATAGTCATCGCCGGCGCCCGCCACCGGCTCAGAGCCGGGCCAGCGCCTTGCGCAGCGGGTCCAGTCCCAGCGAGCCCAGGTCGAGTGCCTGGCGGTGGAACTCCTTGAGATCGAAGTCGGCGCCCTTGCGCGCCTTCGCGTCCTCCCGGGCCTGCAACCAGATCCGCTCGCCCACCTTGTACGACGGCGCCTGACCGGGCCAGCCCAGGTAGCGGTTCAGCTCGAAGCGCAGGTTCTCGTCCGGCACCCGGCAGTGCGCGCGCATGAACTCCCAGCCCAGCTCCGGCGTCCACCGCTCGCCCGGGTGGAAGCCGAACGGGTTGTCCTTCGGGATCTCCAGCTCCAGGTGCATGCCGATGTCCACGATGACCCGGGCCGCGCGCAGCGCCTGCCCGTCGAGCATGCCGAGCCGGTCACCGGGGTCGGCGAGGTAGCCCAGCTCGTCCATCAGCCGCTCGGAGTAGAGCGCCCAGCCCTCGCCGTGCCCGGAGACCCAGCACAGCAGCCGCTGCCAGCGGTTGAGCAGGTCGGCCCGGACGGCCGTCTGGGCGACCTGGAGGTGGTGACCCGGCACGCCCTCGTGGTAGACGGTGGTCACCTCGCGCCAGGTGGAGAAGTCGGTGATGCCCTGCGGCACCGCCCACCACATCCGCCCCGGCCGGGAGAAGTCCTCGCTCGGCCCGGTGTAGTAGATCGCGCCGTCGCTCGTCGGCGCGAGGCAGCACTCGATCCGGCGTACCTGCTCGGGGATGTCGAAGTGGGTGCCGTTCAGGTCGCTGACCGCCTGGTCGGCGAGCGCCTGCATCCAGTCCCGGAACGCCTCCTTGCCGCGTACCGTCCGCGCCGGGTCGGCGTCGAGCACGCGTACCGCGTCGTCGATCGACGCGCCGCGACCGGCGATGCGCGCGGCCACCGCCCGCATCTCGGCCTCCAGCCGGGCCAGCTCCGCGAAGCCCCAGGCGTACGTCTCGTCCAGATCGACAGTCGCGCCGAGGAAGTACTGGGAGGCCAGTTCGTAGCGTTCCCGCCCGGCGGCCTGCTTCTCCCGCCCGGCCGGCGCCAGCTCGGTGCGCAGGAACTGCCCGAACTCGGCGGTGGCGGCGGTCGCGGCGGCGGCGCCCTTGCGCAGCTCCGCGCCGAGCGCGCCGTCGGCGTCGAGCCGCTCGACCAGCCCGTGGAAGAAGTTGTCGCCCTCCGGGTCGACCCACACGTCGCACTGCTTGGCGACCTCGACGAGCTGCACCTGTGAGCTGACCCGGCCCGCGGCGGCGGCCTCGCGCAGCGTGCGCTTGTAGCCGTCCAGTGTGGACGCGAAGCGGTTGAGCCGGGCGGCCACGTTCGCCCGGGCCTCCTCGCCGTCGGTCGGCATGAGGTCGAAGACCATCCGGATCTCGTGCAGGCCGCTGGAGATCACGTTGACCTCGCTGCCGGTCTCGCCCGCGTCGTGGCGGGCCAGCTCCAGGCCGAGGCGCTCCTGCATGGCCTCCTGGGCGGTCCGCTCCGCCTCGGTCTCCGGCTCGGTCACGTCGAGTTCGCCGAGCGTACGGCGGGCCAGCTCGGCTCGGGCCGCGTAGCCCTCGGGCGACAGGTCGTCGAGCTGGTCGTCGTAGCCGGCGATGCCGACGTAGGTGGCACCGGTCGGGCTCAGCGGGGCCCACTCGGCCACGTACCGGTTGGCGAGGTCATCGATTCGTCCCACGAGGCGACCCTACGTGACCGCGCATCCGGAATACCGCGCGACTTCGTCGTACCCCTGCGGCAGAGTGTCAGGGGTGAACGTCGAGATCACTCCTGACCGGGCACCGGTGCGGGCCTGGTTGCCCGGCTTCGTCGCGCTCGCCGCCATCTGGGGTTCCAGTTTCCTGTTCATCAAGGTCGGCGTGACCGAGCTGCACCCCGTGCACCTCACCCTCTACCGGGTGGCCACCGGCGCGCTGACGCTGCTCGTGGTGCTGGCCGTGCTGCGCGACCGGCTGCCCCGCGACCTCCGGGTCTGGGCGCACATGCTCGTGGTGGCCGCGTTCGGCGTCGCCGTGCCGTTCACGCTGTTCGGCTACGGCGAGCAGCGGGTCGAGTCGATGCTCGCCGGCATCTGGAACGCCACCACACCGCTGATCGTGCTGCCGCTGGCGGTGCTGGTGTTCCGCACCGAGCGGCTCACCTCCCGGCGGGCGGTCGGGCTGGGGCTGGGCTTCGCCGGTGTGCTCGTGGTGCTCGGCGTCTGGGAGGGCGTCGGCGGCGCCCACTTCGTCGGCCAGCTCATGTGCTTCGGCGCGGCGGCCTGTTACGGGCTGGCCATTCCTTACCAGAAGAGGTTCGTCGCGGGTAGTGCGTACTCCGGGCTGTCGCTGTCGGCGGCCCAGCTGCTGGTGGCGACCGCGCAGCTCGCGCTGGTCGCGCCGTTCGCCGGGACGCCGCCGTCACCGACCGGCCTCTCCCCGCGCGTGGTCGCGAGCGTGCTGGCGCTGGGCGCGCTCGGCACCGGCCTCGCCTTCGTCATCAACATGCGCAACATCCGGCTGGCCGGGGCGAGCACGGCGTCTACCGTGACATACCTGGTCCCGGTGTTCGCGGTGCTCGTCGGCGCGGTGGTGCTGGGCGAGCGGATGAACTGGCACCAGCCTGTGGGCGCGTTCGTGGTGCTCGTCGGCGTGGCTGTCGCGCAGGGCCTGTTCGGGCGGCGCCGCCGTCGCCCGGAGGCGGTGGCGCCCGCCGTCCCCGCCGCCGAACCGGCCACCCGGGGCTGACCCTCAGCTCCGGCCGGCGGTCCACTTCACCAGGCGGTCGGCGGTCCAGGTGTTCACCACCCGCTTTGCCGGCACGCCGCACAGCGCGGCCCGCTCGCAGCCGAAACGCTGCCAGTCGAGCTGACCCGGGGCGTGCGCGTCGGTGTCGATGGCGAACCGGCACCCGGCCTCCAGCGCGAGGCGGATCAGCCGCTTCGGCGGGTCCTGCCGCTCCGGCCGGGAGTTGATCTCGACGGCCACGTCGTGCTCTGCGCAGGCGGCGAAGACGGCGTCCGCGTCGAAGTCGCTCTCCTTGCGGGTACGCGCCCGGTGCCCCCGGTCGCCGGGCCCGGTCACCCCGGCGGGCCGGGAGGAGACCATCCGGCCGGTGCAGTGACCGAGGATGTCCAGGTGCGGGTTCGCGATCGCGGTCAGCATCCGGCGGGTCATCTTCGCCCGGTCGTCGTTCAGGCCGCTGTGCACCGAGCCGACCACCACGTCCAGGCGGGCCAGCAGATCCTCGTCCTGGTCGAGCGAGCCGTCGGCGAGGATGTCCACCTCGATGCCGGTGAGGATGCGGAAGCCCTTCGGCAGCGCCTCGTTGACGGCGGCGACGTGGTCGAGCTGCTCGCGCAGCCGCTCGGCGGTCAGGCCCCGGGCCACTGTGAGCCGGGGCGAGTGGTCGGTGAGCACCATGTACTCGTGGCCCAGCTCGACCGCGGCCAGCGCCATCTCCTCGATCGGTGAGCCGCCGTCGGACCAGTCCGAGTGGGTGTGGCAGTCGCCGCGCAGCGCGTCCCGCAGCTTCGCCGCCGCCTCGTCCAGGTCGGTGCCCTCGGTCGCCATCAGCCGGCGCAGATAGACCGGTTCCTCGCCGGCCAGCGACTCGGCCACGCAGCGGGCGGTGACGTCACCGACGCCGGACAGCTCGGTCAGCTTGCCGGTGCGGGCCCGCTCGGCCACCTCCGTGGCGGGCAGCGCGCCGAGCGTCTTGGCCGCCGACCGGAACGCCCGGACCCGGTATGTGGCCTCGTTGGCCCGTTCCAGCAGGAACGCGATCCGGCGCAGGTCGGCGAGGGGATCCCGGGCAGTCATGTCCTGGAACCTACGCGCTCACGCCGTCCGGCGGGTGGCCCCGCACCGTCAGCCGCCGCTGGTGGACCGGCCGGGCGCGGCCGGGCAGCCGTGCTTGCGCTGCCAGGCGGTGATCTCGGCGACCGGCGAGCGGTTGCCGCCCTTGCGCCAGGAGTTCAGGTACGGCGCCGGCCAGACCACGCCCCGGCGGATCCACCAGTCGTCGGCGCCGGTGCACTTCGGGGAGAGCCCGAAGTGCAGGTGGCAGACGTTGTTGGCGTTACCCGTACGGCCCACCTCGCCGAGCTGCTGCCCGGCACGCACCCGTACCCCGGCGTCCACGCCGGCGGTGATCGCGCTCAGGTGCGAGCCGTAGTAGCGCACGCCGTCGTCGCCGAGCAGCGACACGGAGAGCCCGCCGTTGTTCGGGCCCAGCGGCCCGCGCCTGTCGAACCGGTCGACGCGGCTCACCTCCAGCACCACGCCGTCGGTGACCGCCACCACCGGTTCCCCGCAGTCGGCGAACACGTCGGTGCCCGGGTAGCCGCCGTGCGTCGGGTGGTAGTCGACGTCGCCGGCCCGTACCGGGAAGACCCGCTTCACGTCGGCGCGCGACGGCGACGGCGCGGCGGACGAGGAACCGACCGGCGGCGCCGTCGGGTCGGCGGGCTGCGCGGCGGTCGCCACCGGGCTCGGCTCCTGCCACCTGTCGGCACGCCCGGCCGGGGTGCCGCACCCGGCGGTGAGCGCCGCCACGAGCAGCACTACCGGGTACGCCGGCAGCGTGCGGCGTCCGATCGATGGCGAGCGCATCCGGTCATCCTGACAGACCACTACCGTAGGGACGAAAGCCGAACGCGGGACCGATGGTCCGGAGAGGGGGCGGCGGTGACGCACGGATGGCACGGCGGACCCGAGGGGACCGGTCCGGGGGCGTTCCCGCCACCGCGTACGCCCTCGGGGCTGTTCCCGTCGCACACGTCGATGCGGCCCAGCTACCGCGAGCCGTACCCGGTCACCGGCACCGGCGTGGCGGTCGGCGCGCTCGTCTCGTTCGCCTGGCTGCTGCTGTTCGGGCTGTTCGGCGGCGGCGTGGCCGGCTACGCCTGGTGGACGCTGCTGGCCGGCGGTCTGGCGTGGGTGGCCGCCGCGGTGCTGGTCCGTCACGGCGACCGGGGGGTGGCGACCGGCGTGGCGATCGTCACCGCGGGTGGCTGGAGCATCGCCGCGGCGATAGTCGTGACCAGGTGGGCGCAGACCGGAGACTGGCCGCTCTGGTGACCTTCGGTGCCGGTCTCGCTGCGTAGCGAAGGCCACCTTGACGTACGCGCGAGGACGGTCCACCCTCGCGGTATGGCCTGGACCACACCGCCGCGGCTCGACCCCGATCGGAGCCGCCGTCGCCTGCAACTCCTCGCCGAGTTGGCCGGTGCCCGTGCGGTACAGCAGCGCCAGCGGCCGCAGCGGGCCCGCACCGAGCGGCTGCGCCAACTCATCGCCACCCGCCGGCGCGTCGTCGGCTGACCAGCTTTCTCTCTCAGAACGGCCGGTTCATCCGGGGCGTTGACCGCTCGCCCGCCGACCCGACCGGTTAACGTGCATCGCGTGACGTGTCGGCGTGCTGCCGAGCCAATTTGGGGGGACCGTGTCGTACTTCGCTGCTGCCGTGGCGCGCGTCGACGGCGGCTGGACCGCCGGTGAGGTGAGCCTGCGGGGCGTCACCGACATCGAGGAGGTCGCCGACCGGCTGCGCGACGTCGAGCCGGACGCCGACCTGTCGCTGCTGTTCGTCGAGGCCGACGACACGTACCTGGTCCTCCTGCGTCTGGACGAGGGAGAGGACCTGCGGGTCTTCGGCTCGGACTCGGCGTACGCGGAGGAGTCCCGGCTGGGCGCGCTGCTCGTCGGTGACCTGAAGACCTCGGTGACCGGGCTGGAGGAGGTCGACGAGCCGCGCGCCTCCGGCGGCGACGACGAGACCGAACAACCCGCTGTGGACCCGGAGGCCGACCCGGTGGGCGACGCGGACCTCCTCGCCGACCTGGGCATCCCGGCGCAGAAGCTGCTGGCGCTCTGCGCGCACGAGGGCTCCATGCCGGCCGATGTGACATCCGAGATCTGCCAGGTACTGGGCTGTGTGGACGAGGTCGAGGAGCTGCGTGAGGTCTGAGCCCGGGGAGTCCCTGACGCCCGGCGCCGCCGAACCGGCCGACGCGACCGATCCGGCGCTGGAGACCGTACGCCCGGGGCAGCCCACCCCCGGCCGGGCCGGGCGTGCCGGTCCCGGCGCGGACGAGACGCTCGCCGACCCGGGCGCGATCGGCCGCCGGCAGCGGCACGAGCTGTGGATGCGCCGTGCCCTTGAGATCGCGGTGACCGGCCCGGACGGCCCGGCGGCCGACCGCGGCGCCGACGACGTGCCGGTCGGCGCGGTGCTCTACGGCCCCGACGGCGCCGAACTGGCGGTCGGCCGCAACGAGCGGGAGCTGACCGGCGACCCGACGGCGCACGCCGAGGTGCTGGCGTTGCGCCGGGCCGCGCGGCGGCTGGGCCGCTGGCGGCTGGACGACTGCACGCTCGTGGTGACGCTCGAACCGTGCACCATGTGCGCCGGGGCGATCGCGCTGGCCCGCGTCTCGACAGTGGTGTTCGGCGCCTGGGAACCCAAGACGGGCGCCGTCGGGTCGCTCTGGGACGTGTTGCGCGACCGCCGCGTCACGCACCGCCCCGAGGTGTACGGCGGCGTGCTGGAACGCGAGAGCGCGGCGTTGCTGCGCGCGTTCTTCCGCTGAGGGTTCTCGGCTCAGGCGCTTGCCGGCGCGGGGCGCAGCAGCGTCGCGGCCACCCCCTGGGCGACCTCGGTCCAGGCGGTCGGGCGCAGCGTGGCGGGGTCGAGCCGGACGATCGACCGGGTGCCGGTGGCGTGCACTGTGGCGCCGTCGGTCGAGCGGAACTCGAAGGCGTAGCGGGCGCTGCTGGCGCCGAAGTGCTCCAGCCAGAAGTGCACAGCCACCGCGCCGACGCCGATGACCGGCGCCCGATAGGTGATGGTGAACTCCCGGACGGCGTGGAACACGTCGGGTGTCGCGTGCACGTCGCCCCGGAAGGCGACGCCCCGCTCCGCCCAGTAGGGCGTCAGCGCGCGTTCCAGCAGCACGGCGTAGCGCGCGTTGTGCAGGATGCCCATCGCGTCCAGATCGTCGAAGTGCACCGGCACGTGCTCGACGTGCCCGAACTCGGCGACCGGCAGGTCGGCGGTGGTGTGGCTCATGACTGGCCTTCCGGTAGCAGGGCCGGATCCGGGCAGAGCGCCCGCAACCGGTTCAGCAGGCCCTGGCGGGCGTGCCGGTAGGAGGCGTCCGGGTCGAGCAGCCGAGACCGCATCACCGCGCTGATCCCCAGTGCGTCGATCTCGTACGCGAGCAGCGGCACGTCCAGGCCGGCGGGGAGCTCGCCGAGGTCGACCGCCTCCTGGACGAGGCGCTCCAGCAGTGCGGTCCACCGGGACAACGCGTCGGCGAGCCGGTCCCGGACCGGGCCGGGGCGGGCGTTGTACTCGAACTCGGTGTTGGCGAAGAAGCAGCCGCCGGGCAGCACCCGGGCGGCGTAGAACTCGATCCGGGCCTCGTGCAGCGCGTGCAGCCGGCGTACGCCCCGGGGTGCCCGCAGGGCGGGGGCGACGATCATCTCCTGCCACTGCGCCACGGCCCGGTCGACTGTGGCGAGTTGCAGCGCCTCCTTGGAGCGCCAGTGCGCGAAGAGACCGGACTTGCTCACCTCCAGCCGGTCGGCGAGCTGGGCCAGGGACAGACCGTGCAGGCCGACCTCGGTCGCCAGCGCCACCGCGGTGTCCAGCACCGCGGTGCGGGTGCGGTCGCCACGGGCGACGCGGCCGTCGGAGGTCATGCGATCAGCCTAGAGGAAACAAGCACGACCGGTCGTATTTATTTTTGTGACGACGGTAACGCGCGACCGCCCCGCCACCTTGCGGCGACGGGGCGGTCCGGGGTCGATCAGGTCAGGCGATGATGGTGTCCAGCGCGATCTCGACCATCTGGCCGAACGTCTGCTCGCGCTCCTGCGACGTGGTCTTCTCGCCGGTCTTGATGTGGTCGCTGACGGTCAGGATGGTCAGCGCGCGGGCCTTGTAGCGCGCCGCGATCGTGTAGAGCGCCGCCGACTCCATCTCCACCGCCAGCACGCCGTAGTCGGCGAGCCGGTCGTACAGGTCCGGCCGGTCCGTGTAGAAGGCGTCCGCCGCCAGGATCGGCCCCACCCGCATGCTGATGCCGCGCCGCTCGGCCACCTCGACCGAGGTACGCAGCAACCCGAAGTCGGCCACCGGGGCGTAGTCGATCAGCCCGTCGAAGCGCATCCGGTTCATGTTCGAGTCGGTCGACGACCCGATCGCCGCCACCACGTCCCGCAGCTGCAGGTCCTCGGTCAGCGCGCCACAGGAGCCGACCCGGATCAGCGACTTCACGCCGTACTCGTTGACCAGCTCGTGCGCGTAGATCGAGGCGGACGGCATACCCATGCCGGAACCCTGGACGGACACGTCGACACCGTTCCACCGGCCGGTGAAGCCCAGCATGCCGCGCACCGTCGTGTAGCAGCGGGCCCCCTCCAGGTAGGTCTCCGCGATCCACTTGGCCCGCAGCGGGTCGCCCGGCATCAGGACCCGCTCGGCGATCTCTCCCGGCTCAGCGCCGATGTGCGTACTCATGGCAAAGATCCTGCCAGGCCGGGCCGAGGGATACCGGTTCGGCGTCCAACCCGGCGGTCCTGTACCCTCGTCGGCGGTGGCGTGTCCGAGTGGCCTAAGGAGCACGCCTCGAAAGCGTGTGAGGGTTTACGCCCTCCGCGGGTTCAAATCCCGCCGCCACCGCTCGTGAACAGCGAGAAAGCCCGGTCGATCCGCGAGGATCGCACCGGGCTTTCCGCGTTCCGGGTCAACTCCCGGTGAAGTCGTCGCCGAGCAATGCGCGGATCCGGCCCAACGCCCGGGCGTCCCGCATCTTCACCGCCGACGCGGAGATGCCGAGGATCTTGGCGACGGTGGCGACGCTCTGGTCCTCCCAGTGCCGCAGCACCACTATCGCCTGGTCCCGGATCGGCAGCGTCGCCAGTGCGGTCATCAACGCGACGTGCAGGTCCGTCGCCGCCGCCGGTTCCGGCCGCTCGGGCAGGTCGGCGCAGACCACCTCGGTGCCGCTGCGCCGGTTCCGCTGGTCGAAGACGGCGTTCATGAGCACCCGGCGGCTGTACGCGTCGAGGTTCGCGGTGTGCCGGATCCGGGTCCACGAGGCGTACATCCGGGTGAACGTGATCTGGGTCAGATCCTGGGCGAGGTGCCAGTCCCGGCACATGAGGTAGGCGATGCGTCTCAGCCGGGGTGCGGTCGCCGCGACGAACGCGCTGAAGTCGTCGTCCCGGGTGCTGCGCTCACGCCTGCGGGCGGCGCTCCACCGGGCCAGCGGACCGGCCGGGCGTTCGACGGACGGTGTCGCGCGTACGTCGATCTGCCCGCTGGTCACTCACCCTCCCCGGACCCGGAGCGCGCCGGGCACGGACCGCCCAGGATCTGATCGACGCCGTCCCGGTCGTGGAAGTTCGCCACCAGGCGGGAGTAGTCCCTCGCCTTCGTCACTGTGACCTCGAAGGACTCGGGCATCTGTTCCGGTGTGACCGCGTCGACCAGGTCCGGGCTGTTCCGGTACATCTCCTTGAATCTGGCGTACGCCTCGTCCCGGCTCTGGAACGTCACGTTCCGCACGATCGGATCCGATCGGAGCGCGTCACGCAGGTCGAGGCGCTGCCGATCGGTGATCTCCCGCCGCAGGAAGACGCGGATGTCGACCGGCTCGTCACCCCACTGCCGCTCACAGGTGGAGCCGGCGGAGGGCATCAGTGCGCCGGCCGCCACCACCGGCGGTGCCGGTTCCCTCGGTGCCGGCGTCAGGTTCAGCCCGACCACGACGGCGGCGACCGCGAGGAGACCGGTCGCCGCGCCTCCCGTGACCAGCCGGCGCCTGCGCCGCAGCGCGGTGCCCCCGGCCATGGCCTCCCGGGCCAGTTCCCCGGTCAGGGGTGCGGGTTCCACCCCGAGTGCCCGCTCGAAGAGCACATGCAGTTTCTGGTCCACAGCTCGCTCCCGGTGTCCGACGACGTCCTCTCCAAGAGACCGGTCGAGTCGCCGTATCGGTCACACCGGAGTTTTGGCGGGTCGGGTCAGCAGGGGCCGTAGCCCTCGTCGAAGAGGCGGCGGGCCCAGTCCGCGTACCCGGCGATGATCTCCCGGACGGTGACGCCGTCGTGCAGGAACAGGTACGCGCGGTCGCCGTCGCGGGCGAGCAGCCCGGCGAAGCGGTGACTGCCCGGCGGCGCCGGCAGGTCGACGGCGCCGGGGTACGCGGCGCGGGCCTCGCCCACCGGGGAGCCGGCGCTGATGCCCTCGGGTGTGCTCATCGGGTCGTCGAGCCAGAGCAGGACGAGCCGGTCGTCGACGAAGATCGGGCTGACCGAACCGTGCCCGACCAGCGCGGGCCCGCAGGCCGCCTCGTCGGCGCGCAGCACACCGCGCCGGGTCAGGTCCGCCTCGGTGTCGCCGAACCCGGCGTTGCGCAGTCCGTCCAGGCCGACCACCTGGGCCGCGCCGACCGGGCGGGTGGCCCACTGTGGATGAACGCCGCTGCCGGCTGCGGACGCGGCAACAAGCAGTGCGGCAATAAAGCCGAATTGTCGTAGTTTCATGCAATCCCCCAGTCACCAACGGGACCGGGGCGATGAGGTTGCTGGTGCTGGTCGGATTGGCGTAGTTCCCACTCCTCGGCCAGCTCGTCCCAGTAGTCGGCGGACAGTCCGCGGCGGCCGTGCGCCAGCCAGCCGTCCGTGTCATGCTCCAGATGCAGGCCCAGCTCGGCGAACGGGTCGATCCACGCGCCCGGCTCCGCGCCCAGCCGGGCCAGCGCGGTGTTGATCGGCCACTCGGTACGCGGCCGGTCCAGCGCGGCGTCGTATCGCGGACCCCAGCTCACCTCGCCACCCAGCCAGACCACCGCCGACTGGTGGCCGAGCCCGCCCGCGAACTCCGCCTCCAGGTACGCCACCGGGCCGCTCCTCGACCAGCGCGCAAGCACCTCCGCCAGTGGCGGCGAGAGCACCAGACGGAACGGACGCTCGGCGTGCGGCTCGTCGGTGGCGTAGTCCGGCAGGCCGCCGGTCAGTTCCTGCACCAGTTGCGGGGTGACAGGCAGCAGCGCGAAGTCCTGGCGGAGCGCGGCGAGCACCGCGTGGTCCAGGTCGGCGGTCTGCTCGCGCAGCAACTCGACGTCGGCGACCACGGCGCTGAGCTGGTAACTCATCCGGTCCTCTCGGCGTCCACAGGCTGTGGATGGAACATGTGTACGACGGCTTCAGGTGATTCCGTTGGTCAGGTACCTCGGGCGTCCGTCGCTCAGCGCGGCCACCGCGTGACGCAGCCGATGCCAAACGTACGGGCGAAGCAACGCCTGCGCATCAGCGAGCGCAACGAATCGAGCGTCGGCCAGTTCGCCGTCAGCCGGTTTCAACGGCTCGGCGGGCGGCAGTGCGCCGCCGTCGAAGATGAACATCAGGCTGTCGTCCCACGGGCCGTGCGGTGCCACCCAGTCCACCACCAGCAACGGTCCGACGCGCAGTTCGAGACCCAACTCCTCGCGTACCTCCCGCTCGGCGGCCAGGTGCGGCGGCTCGTTCGCCTCCGCCATGCCGCCCGGCAGGTCCCAGTCCGGCTTGTAGCGCGGATCCACCAACAGGACGTCGCCGTCACCGTTGCGCAGCAGTATGTCGGCTCCCACCCGCTTCCGGGGCTGCCGCGCGTTGCCCTCGGCGAGGTGGGCCTGCCAGGCTGCCGGATCTCGCTCGTACAGGGGACGCTCGTCGGCCATACCGACGATTGTCGGCTGTCCTCACCCCGTCGGCAGCGGCAGCGCCACCCATCTCCGCTCCCGGATGGTGTCGCGAAGCCGGTCCAGAAGCTGTGGCACGTCCGGGCACCGGACGGCATGCGACCGCAGCAGCAGTGCGAGATGTCTGAGCTGGTCGAGGACGACGGCCGAGCCCAGACCATGGGTGAGATCGACGGTCTGATGTGTCAGGTCGCACGCCTCCTCGATCCGGGCCTGCCCGACGAGCGCGGTGGCCAGGAGCATCCGGGCGAGCGCCTGACTCCGGACCCGGCCGCCCGGCCGCTCGGCGACGCTGCCGTTGAGGATGCGAAGAGCGGCCGTGACGTCACCGAGGCGAAGCAGGCAACGTGCCGACTCGATATCGAACGAGGTGCGGTCGAATGGACTCAGCCATTCGGTGGGTGCAGGTGCCGCCTCCGCGAAGGCGGACTCGGCCCGCTGAAGGGAAGCGTGGCAGTCGGCGGTGAGACCCGCTGCGGCGAGACCGCGCGCCTGCAAGGCAAGAAGACGGGCGCGTATCAGAGCACCGGCGTCCTCTTGGGCGACGGCCGCGAGCCCGTCGCTGGCATGTGAGATCGCGGCCCCCGCGTTTCCACCGTGGCAGGCGAGGTGGCTCAGGCTTCCGTGCACCTGCGCCACCAGCAGCGCATCTCTGCTGTCGACGGCGAGCGCCAAGGCGTCAAGGAAGTGCCGTCTACTCGTCGTGCTGTCACCGGAATCGTGTGCCATCCAACCGGCCATCTCGTGCAGGGCAGCGGTCGCCATGAGCACCTGCGAGGACATGGCAGGAGGACGACCTGTCGGCCTGGAGAAGGTGGCGAGGTGCGCCAGCACAGTGCTGTAGAGGTTCTTGCCGCCAACCTGACGATCTGCGGACCGGAGTGCGCGGATCAGTTGAGGACCCACCTCCACGACATCGGCTGGCACGGAGGTGTCGCCTGGCGCGGCCGGTAGTCGGAACCACAAGGTATGCGCGGGTATCCGCAGCACGCGGACCCAGTGCGCCAGTCGGTCGAGGTGCACCACCGCCGGTCCGTTCTCGATGCGGCTCAGTTGCGCCTGCGTAATCCCGAACCAGCCGGCGACCGTGGCCTGCGGCAGCGGCTGTCGCCCGTGATAGGGATGGTGACGGTAGGCGCGGACAACGCGACCGAGGTGCCGATCCGCAAGCGCATGGCGAAGCGGTTCATGGGACCAGAAGCTGGGTGGAACTTCGGGAGCAGCGACGATGCGGTCCCGCTCCGCTCGCTGACAGGGAGCGCACCGTCCCGAGTCGTTGTCGGCAGCCAGGTTGGCGCCGCAACGCGCACACCTGCTCGGCCTCGATTCCGCGATCACTCACTTATTCAACCCGCTCAGTGACTTTCGGTTATACATGCAACGCATAACCGGTCATGACTAGGACGAGAGCTTTGACGTGCCACGTACGAGGATTGTGTGATCGACCTCCTCGGAGGCTGTCGGATCGGGGTGGCGGTGTTCGTAGCCGGGGTGACGGCGGCCCGGGCGGCGGCCGACGAGAGTGGAAGGGGAACCGATGGCGCAGTACCTGATCTCCGTACTCGACGACACGACCGGCTCGGCCACCGAGGCGGAGATGGCCGCGATCGGCGAGTTCAACGAGCGGTTGCGAGCCGACGGCCACTGGGTCTTCGCCGGTGGGCTCGCGGCGCCGGAGACGGCGACTGTCGTGGACGCGCGGGACGGCAGCCCGCTGCTCACCGACGGGCCCTACGTGGAGACGAAGGAGTACGTCGGCGGGTTCTGGATCATCGAGGCGCCGGACTTCGACGTGGCGCTGCCGCTCGCCGCGCTGGCGTCGCAGCGGTGCAACAGGCGGGTCGAGCTGCGGCCGTTCCTGGGCGCGTGACAGGCGTCGGCGAGGCGCTCACCCGGGTCCACCGCGAGGAGTGGGCCCGGGTGGTCGCCACGCTCGCCCGGCGCATCGGCGATCTCGACGTGGCCGAGGAGATGGCCGCCGAGGCGTTCGCCGCAGCCGTCGAACGGTGGTCGGCCGACGGCGTACCGCCGAATCCCGGCGCGTGGCTCACCACCACCGCGTACCGGCGGGCTGTCGACCGGATCCGTCGCGAGAGCCGGCGGGAGGACAAGCACCGGGAGGCGCTGATGCTGGCCGACGCCCCGGAACCGCTCGGTGTCATCGACGACGACCGCCTTCGCCTGATCTTCACCTGCTGCCACCCGGCGCTGGCCGTCCAGGCACGGGTGGCGTTGACGCTGCGCCTGGTCGGCGGGCTGACAGTGCCGGAGATCGCGCGGGCCTATCTGGTCCAGGAGGCCGCCATGAGCAGGCGGATCACCCGGGCCAAGACGAAGATCAAGGCGGCCGGGATCCCGTACCGGGTGCCGTCCCGCGACGACCTGCCGTCCCGGGTCAGCGGCGTGCTCGCCGTCCTGTACCTGATCTTCAACGAGGGCTACCTCGCCTCCGACCCGGGCAAGGAAGCGGTCCGGGCCGACCTGACCGCCGAGGCGATCCGGCTCACCCGGCTGGTCCGTACGCTGCTGCCCGACGACGACGAGGCCACCGGACTCCTGGCGCTGATGCTGCTCACCGAGGCCCGCCGGCCCGCCCGGGTCTCCGCGACAGGCGAACTCGTCGTCCTGGCCGAGCAGGACCGCAGCGCCTGGGACCGTGAGCTGATCGCCGAGGGACACGCCCTGGTCCGCGCGTGCATCGCTGCCGGCCGCCCACCGGGCCGCTACCAGATCCTCGCCGCCATTAACGCCGTGCACACCGACGCCCGCGACGCGCGGGACACCGACTGGTCGCAGGTCGCCGCGCTCTACGACCATCTGGTACGCGTCGACCCGTCGCCGGTCGTACGGCTCAATCGGGCGGTGGCGGTCGCCGAACTGGACGGGCCGCAGGTGGCGCTGGCCGAGGTGGACGGGCTTCCGCTGGACGGTTATCACGCGTACCACGCCACGCGCGCCGAGCTGCTGCGCCGGCTCGGCCGTGGCACCGAGGCGCGGGTGGCGTACGACCGGGCGATCGAGTCGGCGGGGAACAGCGCGGAGACGGCGTACCTGAGGCGGCGACGGGACCAGTTGGGCGGCAGCTGAGGCGCGCCGACGAGCTCCGGAAGGGCGGGACCACCCTGTCGTTGATCTTCACGGTTAGCGTCGTGTGCATCGGTGCGACCCGAGCCCGCCACCATGCCTACTTTAGGAGCTGATATGTCTCAGGGAGCTGCCGCGCCCCAGCCGGTACTCGTGCAGGTTCGCCAGAAGTCGCTGGGCCTCGCCTACCTGTTCTGGCTGCTGCTGGGCGTCTTCGGCGTTCACCAGTTCTACCTCGGAAAGACGGGCCGGGGCCTGCTCTACCTGTTCACCGGTGGCCTCCTGTTCGTCGGAGTGCTGGTTGACCTGTTCACGCTGCCGAGTCAGGTGCGTCAGGTCAACACGCAGCTCGCCGTCGGAATCCGCTGAAACGAAATCGATCGCAGACAGAACGGAAGGGCCGGTCCCTGACGGGGCCGGCCCTTCCGTTCGTGCTGCTCAAGAGAGCGGAGGATACGAGATTCGAACTCGTGAGGGTGTGAACCCAACACGCTTTCCAAGCGTGCGCCCTAGGCCTCTAGGCGAATCCTCCGCGAGCCAGGATACAGGTCCCGCGACGACGGGCCACCCCACCCTCCCGGAAGATCCACAACCCTTCGGGTAGGCTTGGCGTCACCTCCCGTGCGGCGGTACCTCGTGAACCTCCCCAGGGCCGGAAGGCAGCAAGGATAAGCGAGCTCTGCCGGGTGCACGGGAGGCCTTTCTGTCTCCCGGGCCGGGTAACGTCGCTGCGGGTCGGGTCACGGGGTGGTGGGTGGTCACCCGGGGCCGACCGGCGCAGAATGGCTCGGTCGAGAGGAGGCGGGACGGGTGGCACTGGCCCTTTACCGCAAGTACCGGCCGCGCACGTTCGCCGAGATGATCGGCCAGGAGCAGGTCACCGAGCCGCTGTCGCAGGCGCTGCGCAGCGGGCGGCTCAACCACGCCTACCTCTTCTCCGGTCCGCGGGGCTGCGGCAAGACCTCCAGCGCCCGGATCCTGGCCCGCTCCCTCAACTGCGAGCAGGGCCCCACCCCCGAGCCGTGCGGGCAGTGTGACTCGTGCCGCGGGCTGGCTCCCGACGGTGGCGGCTCGATCGACGTGATCGAGATCGACGCGGCCAGCCACGGTGGTGTGGACGACGCCCGTGAGCTACGCGAGAAGGCGTTCTTCGCCCCGGCCCGCAGTCGCTTCAAGATCTACATCATCGACGAGGCGCACATGGTCTCGTCGGCCGGCTTCAACGCGCTGCTCAAGCTGGTCGAGGAGCCCCCGGAATACGTCAAGTTCATCTTCGCCACCACCGAACCGGAGAAGGTCCTCGGCACGATCAAGTCGCGGACCCACCACTACCCGTTCCGGCTGTTCCCGCCGAAGGTGGTCCGCCCCTATCTGGAGCAGCTCTGCGAGGCGGAGGGCGTCAAGGTCGAGCCGGCGGTCTTCCCGCTGGTGGTGCGCGCCGGCGGGGGCAGCATGCGCGACAGCCTCTCCGTGCTCGACCAGCTCATCGCGGGCGCCGGCCCGGAGGGCGTCGACTACGCCCGGGCCGCCGCGCTGCTCGGGGTCACCGACGCCGCGCTGATCGACGAGATGTGCGACGCGCTCGCCGCCGGTGACGGCGCCGCCGCGTACGCCACCGTCGACCGGGTCGCCGAGGCCGGGCACGACTCGCGTCGCTTCGCCTCCGACCTGCTGGAACGCCTCCGCGACCTGATCGTCCTGCAGCAGGTGCCGGACGCCGCCGCCAGGGGCCTCATCGACGGCCCGGCCGACCAGATCGAGCGGATGGCCGCCCAGGCGCAGCGCCTCGGCCCGGCGACGCTGTCCCGTTGCGCCGACATCGTGCACAACGGCCTGGTCGAGATGCGCGGCACCACGGCGCCCCGGCTGCTGCTGGAGCTGATCTGCGCGCGAATGCTCCTGCCCGGCGCTGACGACTCCTCCGGCGGCCTGCTCCAGCGCCTGGAACGGATGGAGCGCCGGCTGACGCTCGGGGGCGCCGAGCTGCCGCCGGCCGCCGCCGGCTCCGCGCACCCCACCCAGACCCCTGGGGTACGCCAAGCGGCTCCCGCCCCGGGCGCGGCTGCCGCCGCGATCCAGCCGGACACCGCCGGCACGCCGGCGGCTGCCGGTGCCCCGACCGGGGCCGCCGCCGCACGGGCCGCCGCCGCGGCTGCGGTAGGCGCCCGGAGCACCGCACCCGGCTCCCGTCCCGCCTCTGCCGCCGGGGCTACCGGCTCCCGTCCCGCCCCGGCCGGTGCGACAGCCGACTCCGGCGCGGCCGCTGCCGAGTCCGGCCCGCGTCCCGCCCTGGCGACCGAAGCGCCCGCCGGAGTTCACCCCGGCACGGACGCCGGATTTCCGGCGCCGGCCGCCGCCGGCTCGACGACCTCCGGTCCGGCCGCTGCCCGACGCCCGGTACCGCCGTCCGCGGTGATGCCCGACCCGGCCACGCCCGAACCGCCCCGCCCCGGCGCGGCGAATCCCGGCGCGCTCGACGCGGTCGCCGTGCGCCGGGTCTGGTCCGAGGTGGTCGGCAAGGTCAACCGGAGCAACAAGCGGATCGCCGCGCTGATGCGTGACGCGGTGGTACGCGACCTGGACGGCGACACGCTGGTGCTGACCGTGAAGTCGACGGTGCTGGCGAAGATGATGGCCGACCACGCCGCAGTGCTGACCGACGCGCTCTACGAGGAGCTGGGCGGGCGCTGGCAGATCCGCTGCGAGGTGGCCGGCGAGCGCGGCGCGGCCTCGCTCGGTGGCCCGTCCCGCCCGTCCGGAGCGAGTCGCGCGCAGGCCGACGCCGCACCGGCCCGCAGCGCGTCCGACAGCGCCCCGACCCGCCCGGCGTCCGACACCGCGTCCGGTCGCCCGGACTCCGGGGCGGCAGGCACCGCTGACGGCCGCTCGGCCGTAGCCGACGCGGGACCGAACCGTCCCGGCT
The DNA here is from genome assembly GCF_040648395.1 of Micromonospora sp. NPDC049151. Classification (NCBI taxonomy): domain Bacteria; kingdom Bacillati; phylum Actinomycetota; class Actinomycetes; order Micromonosporales; family Micromonosporaceae; genus Micromonospora; species Micromonospora sp. NPDC049151. Next base: position 10,923 of record NZ_JBEZDP010000032.1, on the reverse strand, counting down.
CCGACACCGGCCCGGGCCGCCCGGGTTCGGTCCACGCCGCGCCCGGTCGCCCGGACTCCAGCGTCGCCGGACGTGATGCGGCCGGTGGCGCCCCGGGACAGCCGGTGTCCGGCCCGGGCAGCACCACCGGTAGCCGAGACACAGGCGACCCGGCCACCGGCAACCGAGGTGCGGGAAGCCAGGCCGGGGGAGCGGCGGGTCGTGCCGGCGCGGGATCGCCTGATGCCTCGCCCCGGCCGATGGCGACCCCTGCCGTGGACCATGCCGGCGAGGACGACTGGCCGGAGCCGGCCCGCCCCGGCGGCACGGCCTCGACCACCGGCACCGCCTCGGCGAGCACCGGCGACGGGGGGGACTGGCCGGCGGCGGCCCGTCCGGGCGGGGGCACGGCGACCGCCACCGCGCCTGTCGTCGTACCCGAGCCGGCGGCACCCGCGACGGTGCCGGCACCCGCCGGTGGGCCGCGATCCGCGGGCGGTGGGGCGAAGAACAGCGCCATCGCGGCGGCGCGTGCGGCAGCGGCGGCGGCCGCCGCGGGCGGTGGTCCCGGCAAGGGACCGCGCGCGGCGCAGCCGGCGCGGAAGACGGCCGATGCCGAGTGGGCGGGCGAGCCGCCCTACGACCCGGACTTCGACGGCCCGGTGCGGGGCGGTGGCGCGGCGGTGGCGGCGCCCGCCTACGAGGGTTTCGATCCGGGTGACGAGCCGCTCGACGAAGTGATCGACGAGCGGACGGCACGGCAGTCGAGCGAGGAGCAGGCGGTGCAGCTGCTGCGCGAGACGTTCGGCGCGGAGAAGATCGACGAGGTGGACGCGCGCTGAGCGCGCGTCGACCGCGATTCAGCGGTGCCGTGGCCCGACTAGGCTGGGCGCGGCCGAGCAGACGAGTGGAAGAAGGAGCGGTCCGTGCGCCCAGGTGGACAGCCGAACATGCAGCAGATGCTGAAGCAGGCGCAGAAGATGCAGCAGCAGATCGCCAAGGCCCAGGCCGAGCTGGCCGAGGCGGAGCTGACCGGCACCGCCGGCGGCGGCCTGGTCACCGCGACGGTCGCCGGCACCGGTGAGCTGAAGGCGATCAGGATCGACCCGAAGGCGGTCGACCCGGAGGACGTCGAGACGCTGGAGGACCTGGTGGTCGCCGCGGTGCACAACGCCGCCGAGGCGGCCCGCGAGCTGACCGAGAAGAAGATGGGCCCGGTCGCGGGCGGCATGGGCGGCCTCGGCCTGTCCGGGTTCTGAGCCGGCAGATGTACGAGGGTGCCATCCAGGATCTGATCGACGAGCTGGGCCGGCTTCCGGGCGTGGGCCCGAAGAGTGCCCAGCGGATCGCGTTCCACGTGCTGTCGGCGGATCCGGCCGACGTCAACCGTCTGGCCGGCGCGCTGCGCAAGGTCAAGGACCTGGTCCGGTTCTGCACGACCTGCTACAACGTGGCGGAGTCGGAGCAGTGCCGGATCTGCCGCGACCCACGGCGCTCCGACGAGGTGCTCTGCGTGGTCGAGGAGCCGAAGGACGTGGTGGCGATCGAGCGGACCGGCGAGTTCCGCGGGCGCTACCACGTGCTCGGCGGCGCGATCAATCCGCTGGAGGGCATCGGGCCGGACAACCTGCGGATCCGTGAGCTGATGACCCGCCTCGGCAGCGGGACGGTCCGCGAGCTGATCCTCGCCACCGACCCGAACACCGAGGGCGAGGCGACCGCCACCTACCTGGCGCTGATGGTCAAGCCGATGGGAATCGCGGTGACCCGGCTCGCGAGTGGACTGCCGGTCGGCGGCGATCTGGAGTACGCCGACGAGATCACGCTGGGCCGGGCCTTCGAGGGGCGCCGCGCGGTCTGATGCCGTGGCCTGGTGGTGGGCGGCGTGTCCTCCCGCCACCGGGCTACCGCTCCCGCGCCGATGAGCGCCGGTCGATACGCGCCACCGTCCGGTGAGGAAACCTTGCGAAGGTGTCGGCTTGATAGCGATTGCCCCTCGCCCGTTCCTCTTCTCTGTGACATGCCATAACCTCCCGCACACGGACTGAGTCACAGCTCGGCGTGTACACATGCGCATACACAGAGGTGAGAGATGCAGGCGAGCAGGCTGAAAACGGCCGTGGCCCTCGCGGCCGCGGCCGCCCTGGCGGTCGGTGCGTCCGGCTGCGCCAAGAGCGACCGGGAAGAAGGCGGTGGGGAGGCCAAGAGCGGTGGCACCTTCGTCTTCGCCGGTGCCGGGGACCCGAAGAACTTCGACCCGATCTTCAACGACGACGGCGAGACCTTCCGGCCGATCCGCCAGATGTACGACACCCTCGTGCAGAACAAGCCCGGCACCGCCGATCTGCAGGGTGCCCTGGCGGAGAGCTGGGAGCACGACCCGGAGGGCAAGGTCTGGACCTTCAAGCTCCGCAAGGGCGTGAAGTTCCACGACGGCACCGACTTCAACGCCGCGGCGGTCTGCTTCAACTTCGACCGCTGGTTCAACATGAAGGGCGCTGCCGCCCAGTCGCAGATGATCTACTACTCGGACGTCTTCGGCGGCTTCGCCAAGAACGAGGCCGAGGGTACCGGCGACCCGATCTACAACAAGTGCGAGGCGAAGGACGAGGGCACCGCCGTCGTCACGATGAACAAGTACAAGGGTGCCTTCCCGGGCGCCTTCGCGCTCACCGCGCTCTCGATCGCCAGCCCTGACGCGCTGAAGAAGTACGACGCCGACACGGTCAAGCAGAACGGCGACTCCTTCGAGTACAGCGCGTTCGCCAGCGAGCACCCGGTCGGTACCGGCCCGTTCAAGTTCGTGGGCTGGGACAAGAGCAAGGGTGAGATCACCCTGGAGCGCAACGCCGACTACTGGGGCGAGAAGGCCAAGGTCGACAAGCTGATCATCAAGGTCATCAAGGACGAGAACACCCGCAAGCAGGAACTGAGGGCGGGCACCGTCCAGGGCATCGACTTCCCGGCCCCGGCCGACCGCAAGGCGCTGGCCGGTGAGGGCTTCCAGGTCCTCGACCGCCCGGCGTTCAACATCCTCTACCTCGGCTTCAACCAGAAGAACCCGAAGCTGAAGGACCTGCGGGTGCGGCAGGCGATCGCCTACGCCCTCAACCGTCAGCAGCTCGTCCAGACCAAGGGCCCGGGTGGCACCAAGGTCGCCGACGAGTTCATGCCGGAGAGCGTGCTCGGCTACGCGCCGGACGTGCAGAAGTACGACTACAACCCGGAGAAGGCCAAGCAGCTGCTCAAGGAGGCCGGCGCGGAGAAGTTGACGCTCAACTTCTACTACCCGACCGACGTGTCCCGGCCGTACATGCCGAACCCGCAGGAGATCTTCACCGTCCTCGCCAACGACCTGAAGGCCGTCGGCATCACTGTCAACGGTGTGGCTCGCCCGTGGAACGGTGGCTACAAGGACGACGTGCAGCAGTTCGGCAAGCACGACCTCCACCTGCTCGGCTGGACCGGCGACTACAACGACCCGGGCAACTTCGTCGGCACGTTCTTCGGCCGCGCGAAGGTCGAGTTCGGCGCGGCGGGCATGACCGACATGTTCGAGGCCATCGCCAAGGCCGACGCCACGGTCGACGAGAACGCCAAGAAGGCGGCCTGGGAGCAGGTCAACCGCGACATCGCCACCAAGTGGCTGCCGGCCGTGCCGGTCTGGCACGCCCCGCCGGCCATCGTGGTCACCAAGGACGTCAAGGGCCTCGTCGCCAGCCCGCTGACCGACGAGCGGTTCAACACCGTCAGCGTCGGCTGACGCGACATCCACCGCTGACGTTCCACGCGGAATCGGCCCGGGCCGGGCGCTCGCTCCCGGCCCGGGCCGACCCGCTGTTCAACCCGAGAATCTGGTGTGTGAGAGATGTTGCGAGTCATAGTTCGCCGCCTGCTCCAGCTGGTGGTGACCCTGATAGGGCTGTCCGCGCTGGTCTTCGTCTGGCTGCGGAACCTGCCCGGTGGCCCGGTCGAGGCGCTGCTCGGTGAGCGGGCCACGCCGGAGCGCCGCGCGCTGCTGATCAAGGCGCTGGGCTACGACCAGCCGATCCTGGTGCAGTACGCGAAGTTCATGCAGCGGCTGATCACCGGCGACTTCGGCAACTCGATCCGGAGCGGTGACCCGGTCACCGAGGTGATCGGCCGTGCCTTCCCGGCGACCGTCGAGCTGGCCGCCGCCGCCATGATCATCGCGATCGGGCTCGGTGTGCCGCTCGGCTACCTCGCCGCCCGCCACCGCGGCCGGCTGCTCGACAACCTGAGCATCGGCGGCACCCTGCTCGGCATCTCGATCCCGATCTTCTTCCTGGGCTATCTGCTCAAGGACGTTTTCACCCAGAACATGCACATGTTCCCGCCGTCGGGCCGGATCAGCACCGGGTTGGACAACACCGACGTGACCGGCTTCTTCGTGCTGGACGGCCTGCTCACCCGGGAGTTCGACGCCGCCGGCGACGCGCTGTGGCACCTGATCCTGCCGGCGATCACGCTGGCCACCATCCCGCTCGCGGTCGTCGTCCGGATCACCCGGGCCAGCGTGCTCGACGTGCTCAACGAGGACTTCGTCCGCACCGCCGAGGCGAAGGGTCTGCGGCACCGTACGATCCGGGGCCGGCACATCCTGCGCAACGCGCTGCTGCCGGTGGTCACCACCATCGGCCTGCAGACCGGTGCGCTGCTCTCCGGCGCGGTGCTCACCGAGCGGGTCTACAACTGGGGCGGGCTCGGCACGCTGATCTACGACTCGATCAGCGGCGGCCGCGACTACCCGGTGCTGCAGGCGCTGATCCTGCTGGCCGCGCTGGTATTCGTGCTGGTCAACCTCCTGGTCGACCTCTCCTACGCCTTCATCGACCCCAGGGTGCGTGTGCGATGAGCGATCCGATCACCCGGCCCGTCGTGGGCACCCCGCGCGAGAGCGTGGACCCGTCGGCCGTCACCGAGAAGCCCGAGGGTAGCCTGCCCCGCGGCTTGGACCGGCTCGGCGAGCGCAAGCGCGCCCGGCTGGAGCAGCTGGCTCAGGCCACCGCCGAGAAGGGCGGGGTGAGCCTGGTCCGGGACGCGCTCCGCCGGCTGCGCCGCAACCCGACCGCGATGGTCGGCGCGGCGATCGTGGCGCTCTTCGTGCTCGTCGCGATCTTCGCGCCGCTGCTCGCACCACACGACCCGGCGCAGCGCTTCGACGAGCTGACCAAGAACCTGACCGTCGACAACATCCCCGGGGCCAGCAGCGACTTCCCGCTCGGCTCCGACCCGCTCGGCCGGGACTTCCTGTCCCGGATGATCCACGGCAGCCGGCAGACACTGTTCGTCGGCGTGCTCGCCACGCTGATCGGGCTGATCCTGGGTGTGCTGGTGGGTGCGATCGCCGGCGCGTTCGGCGGCTGGGTCGACAACATCCTCATGCGCTTCACCGACGTGATGCTGGCCCTGCCCGCCCTGCTGCTGGCGATCAGCCTGGTGGCCCTGGCCAGCCGGTCCAGCCAATGGACTGTCATCCTCGCGGTGGCCATCGTCAACGTGCCGATCTTCGCCCGGCTGCTACGCGGCTCGATGCTCGCCCAGCGGGAGAGCGACCACGTGCTGGCTGCCCGGGCACTGGGCGTCAAGCGTGGGGCGATCGTGCTGCGGCACATGCTGCCGAACGCGATGACGGCGGTGATCGTGCAGGCGACGCTGACGCTCTCCACCGCGATCCTGGAAGCCGCGTCGCTGTCCTTCCTCGGCCTCGGTGACCCCGACATCAACCGGGCGGAGTGGGGCCTGATGCTCGGTGTGGACGGTCAGCGCTACTTCGAGGTCCGGCCCGAGCTGGCCTATTTCCCGGCCGCCGCGATCATCGTGGTGGCGCTCGGCTTCACCCTGTTGGGCGAGGGCATGCGCGAGGCGATCGACCCGAAGAGCCGGCGGTGACGGCGATGTGGACATACGTGCGGCACGGTGAGGAAGTGACCCGATGAGCCTGCTCGACGTACGCGACCTGAGCGTCGTGTTCCAGCGCAAGGGTGAGCGGCCGTTCACCGCCGTCGACGAGGTCAGCTTCAGCGTGGAGCCGGGGCAGACGGTCGGCCTGGTGGGCGAGTCCGGCTGCGGCAAGAGCGTCACCAGCCTGGCGATCATGGGCCTGCTGCCGAAGCGCGGCAACAAGGTCACCGGCGAGGTCAACTTCGACGGCGCCGACCTGCTGAAGCTGCGGCCGGAGGACCTGCGGGACCGGCGTGGCCGGGACATCGGCATGATCTTCCAGGATCCGCTCTCCTCACTGAACCCGGTGATCCCGATCGGCATCCAGGTGGCCGAGGTGCTCGAACGGCACCGTGGCATGGACCACAAGGTGGCGCTCAAGGAGGCCCGGGAACTGCTCGACGCGGTCGGCATCCCGGACCCGATGCGGCGACTGAAGGAATACCCGCACCAGATCTCCGGCGGCATGCGCCAGCGCGCGCTGATCGCCATCGCGCTGGCCTGCAAGCCACGGCTGCTGATCGCGGACGAGCCGACCACCGCGCTGGACGTGACGATCCAGGCGCAGATCCTCACGTTGCTCAAGCAGCTGGTCGACGAGACCGGCACCGCGCTGATCATGATCACGCACGACCTGGGCGTGGTGGCCGGCCTCTGCGACACGGTGAACGTCCTCTACGGCGGCAAGATCGTCGAGCGGGCGGAGCGGCACGAGTTGTTCGCCCGGCCGCGGCACCCGTACACCCACGGACTGCTCAACTCCGTGCCGAGGCTCGACTCGCCCCGCGGCGAGCGGCTGCACGCCATCCGTGGTTCGGTGGCCGACAACATTCCGTGGGTCGAGGGCTGCGCGTTCGCTCCCCGGTGCGACAACGTGGTGGACGCCTGCCTGGACGGGACCCCGCCGCTGGAGCCCACCGCGAACGGCGGCGACCTGCGCTGCAACAACCCCGTTTCCGAGGAGGTGGCGGTTCCGTGACCGAGCCGACCGAGTCGACCGGACCTCTGGTCGAACTGCGCGACGTCAAGGTCCACTTCCCGATCAAGAGCGGCGTCCTGTTCGACCGCACCATCGGGCAGGTCTACGCCGTCGACGGAGTCTCGCTCACCATCAACCGGGGCGAGACGTACGGGCTGGTGGGCGAGTCGGGTTGCGGAAAGTCCACGCTCGGCCGGGGCCTGCTGCGGCTGGTCGAGCCGACCGACGGCGAGATCGTCTTCGACGGTACGGACCTCCGCTCACTCAAGGACGAGCCGATGCGCCGGATCCGCCGCCGGATCCAGATGATCTTCCAGGATCCGCTGTCCAGCCTCGACCCCCGACAGTCGGTGGAGTCGCTGCTGGTCGAAGGGCTCAAGGCGCACGGCCTGGCGAAGGACAAGGCGGCCGTCGGCAAGCGGCTCCGCGAGGCGCTCTCCGCTGTCGGTCTGCCGGCGTCGGCGCTGAGCAAGTATCCGCACGAGTTCTCCGGCGGCCAGCGCCAGCGCATCGGTATCGCCCGCGCGCTCGTGCTCGAACCGGACCTGATCGTCGCCGACGAGCCGGTCTCCGCGCTGGACGTGTCGATTCAGGCCCAGGTGCTCAACCTGCTCGACGAGTTGCAGGAGGAGCGCGGTCTCACGTACCTGATCATCGCGCACGACCTGGCGGTGGTCCGGCACATCGCGGACACGGTCGGGGTGATGTACCTCGGCGGCCTGGTCGAGGAGGCGTCCAGCGACGACCTCTACCGGGCGCCGATGCACCCGTACACCCGGGCGCTCATGTCGGCGGTGCCGGTGCCCGACCCGCAGGTGGAGGACCGCCGGGAACGGATCCTGCTCGCCGGCGACCTCCCGTCACCGGCGAACCCGCCGGCCGGCTGCCGGTTCCACACCCGCTGCCCGTGGGCCCAGCCCACCCGCTGCGCCGACGAGCGGCCCGCGCTGCGCGAGGTGCTCGACGGGCACCGGGTCGCCTGCCACTACGCGGAGGACATCGCCGACGGCCGGATCCGGCCGCACGAGGTCGAGCCGGAACTGGTCCGGCCGGACGACGGGGCGGCACCGGGCGAGACCGGCGAACTCATCCCCACCCCGTGACGCGTGGACGCGTCGGCCCATTCGATCGGAGGGCCGACGCGTCCGCCGGACTCAGCCCTCGGGGCGGTCGAGCAGACCCACCGCGATCGTGTGCACCGCGTCCAGCGCGGCCGGGTCGGCCAGCGGCGCTGACCCGCCGGTGACCGCGTACCACTCGTCGGCGTCCTTGTACTGCACCCGCAGCGTCACCCGGCCGTCGGCGTGCTCGGTGCGCAGCGTCAACTCGCCGGTCACCACGCCGACCTCGTCGGTCATCACCCCGCCCGGACCGGGGGTGATGTCAGTGGTGCGTTCCGCCGGTCCGCCCGGCGCGCCGCCGGCCGGCGCACCAGGCACCGCGTCGGCGGCCATGCCCGCCCCGGAGACGTCGGCGGGTTCGGGCTGCCGGCCGTCCGCCGTCATCCCGGCCGAGGCCGGGCCGGCGGGTTCCGTACCCGTCTGCGTGGTCGGTGTGGCGTCCGGCCCCGTCACGGCTTGCTCGCCCATGTGCAGCCCTCCAGCATGTCGGTGAGAGCGGCCTTCTCGGCGCTTGTCACAGTCAGCTTCCAGTAGTGCTTGACCGTCACCCAGTCCGCCGCGTACTGACACCAGGACGACCTGTTCGGCGGCTTCCACTGGGACGGATCCTGGTCACCCTTTGCCCGGTTGGACCGCGCCGAAACCGCGATGAGCTGTGGCCGGGTCAGGTCGTTCGCGAAGTCGCCGCGCTTCGAGTCGTCCCACTCGTCCGCGCCGGAGCGCCACGCGGCGGCCAGCGGCACGGTGTGGTCGATGTCCACGCCCGACGGATCGTTCAGGACCACACCGTCGTAGACGCTCTCCCACCGGCCACCCACCACGTTGCAGCCGGACAGCTTGATGCCCTCGCCGTCGCGTTGCAGCACGCTGTCGCGTACGTCGCAGTTCTTGCCGGTGTTCCGCCAGTGCGGGAAGCGGGAGCGACTGTAGCCCTTCATCGACCCGGCGGTGGCCACTGTCAGCTCACCGAGCTGCTTGTTCACGTTCCCGGAGGCGCTCGGCGGCGCCTCCGGCTCGCTGACCGACACGTCGCAGCCGGCCACGCCGAGGGCGAGCACCGCGCTCAGCGCGGCGGCCAGTCCGGCTCGGGCTCCTGATCTCGTACGCACAGACGACACCTCTCCAGCTTGCGTGCTCCGGGCGAGTCCGCACAGTACCCGGCGGCGGTTTCCGCGATTCGTGGCGTCGACGGTGGGCGGCGGGCAGAGTGGTGAGACGTGACAGCACCCGCTCCCGCGTTGCGTACCGGCACCACCGCCGGACGCGGCACGCTGCTCGCCGCGATCCTCGCCTCCGGCATGGTGTTCCTGGACAGCACTGTCGTCAACGTCGCGCTGCCGCGCCTCGGCGCCGAGCTGGACGCCACGGTCGCCGGTCTGCAGTGGACCGTGAACGGCTATCTGCTCATGCTCGCCGCGTTCGTGCTGCTCGGCGGCGCGCTCGGGGACCGGTTCGGGCGGCGGCGGGTCTTCCTGCTCGGCGTGGTCTGGTTCGCGGCGGCGTCGGTGCTCTGCGGGCTGGCGCAGGACACCGGCTGGCTCGTCGCCGCCCGGTTCCTCCAGGGCGCCAGCGGGGCGCTGCTCACCCCCGGGTCGCTGTCGGTGCTCCAGGCCAGCTTCCACCCGGACGACAGGGGCCGGGCCATCGGCACCTGGTCCGGTCTGTCCGGAGTGTCCACCGCGCTCGGTCCGCTGCTCGGCGGCTGGCTCATCGACACCCTCTCCTGGCGATGGATCTTCTTCGTCAACCTGCCGCTGGCCGTCGGCGTGGTGCTCGCCGCGCTGCGCTGGGTGCCGGAGAGCCGCGACGAGCAGGTGTCGCGTACCGGAGGCGGGCGACGGTTCGACGTGGCGGGCGCGCTGCTCGGCGCGCTGGCGCTCGGCGGTGTCACGTACGCGCTGATCGACGCCCCGGCGCGCGGCCTGGACTCCCCGGCGGTGCTGGTCTCGGCGGTGCTCGGAGTGGTCGCCGTGGTGGTCTTCGTGCTGGTCGAGCGGCGGCGCGGGGACACCGCGATGCTGCCCACCGGGCTGTTCTCCAGCCGGCTGTTCTCCGTACTGAACGTCTTCACGGTGGTGGTGTACGCCGCGCTCGGCGGGTTCACCTTCTTCCTCGCCGTCTACCTGCAGAACGTGGTCGGCTGGTCGGCGCTTCTCACCGGCCTGGCCACAGTGCCGATGACGGTGCTGCTGCTCGTCGGCTCGCCACGCGCGGGCGCGCTGTCGGCCCGCATCGGCCCCCGGCTGCCGCTCACCGTCGGCCCGGTGATCGCCGCTGTGGGCCTGCTGCTGCTGCGCCGGGTCGGGCCGGGTGCGTCGTACTGGGTGGACGTGCTGCCGGGCGTGGCGCTGTTCGGCGCCGGGCTCACGCTCGTGGTGGCGCCGCTGACCACGTCGGTGCTGGGCGCGGTCTCGGACCGGTTCGCCGGGGTGGCGAGCGGCTTCAACAACGCCGCCTCCCGGGCCGGTGGGCTGCTCGCGGTGGCCGCGCTGCCGCTGCTGGTCGGGCTCTCGGGCACCGGGTACGAGCAGAAGGGGGCGCTCGCTGGCGCGTACCGGGGGGCGTTGGCGTGGTGCGCGGGGCTGCTGCTCGCCGGCGCGGTGCTCGCCGCCGTGCTGATCCACCGCCCCCGGCGGGGGGAAGGAAGGGCCCCTTCTTAACGCCTCAGGCAGAGGAAGGGCCCCTTGTTAACACTCGGGCTGCGGTTCCCCTCGTAGCGTGGAGGCCGGAGCTTGAGGGATAGAGGTTCATGGCTGAGACGAGACGTCGGTTCGATCCGGAGTTTCGGGCGGGCGCGGTGCGCATCGTGCGGGAGACGGGTAAGTCGATCGCTCAGGTGGCGCGTGACCTGGGGATCAACGACGGGACCCTGGCTAACTG
>NZ_JBEZDP010000031.1:0-53368 GCF_040648395.1 Micromonospora sp. NPDC049151 | reverse complement strand
GCGACGAAGAAGGCCGGCATGGACGAACGCGCCGCCGTCGTGTCGATCGCCACCGCCCTGCAGGAGTCGAAGCTGGAGAACCTCGGCCACCTCGGCGACCGTAACGACCACGATTCGCAGGGCCTGTTCCAGCAGCGCCCCTCCAGCGGGTGGGGCACGGTGGAGCAGATCACCGACCCCGAGTACTCCACCACCGCGTTCCTGAAGGGTCTCAAGCAGGTCGACGGCTGGCGCGACATGCCACTGACCAAGGCCGCCCAGACCGTCCAGGTGTCGGCCTACCCCGACCACTACGCCCAGTGGGAACAGCAGGCCGCCGACCTCGTCGCCCAGCACTGGAACAGCTGACCCGGCGGTGACCGGGGTCACGACGAACGAGCGGAAGAACCGTGACCCCGGTACCGTTGTGCAGAGCGTCGGTGTGTTCAGTGTCCCCGGGCCTCACCTAAATTGCCTTCGCGGAATACCGTTCGGCTGGAGCCGCGTCGCGCCACTCGCCGAGAGGCGACATGCACACCGACGCCGACTCCGCCCCCGGCCCCGGCCGGGGGCGGAGTTCGTCGCGCCACCGATGATCTGTCCAGCCGACGACAGTTGCTTGTGATCACCCGCCGGGCTGTGATGATCTCACCGATGTGCATGCATGGACGTGGGCGCCGGACCTGACCGGCGGCCGCTCGCCTGGACCCCGCCCCGCTCCCCGTCGCCCGAGTCCTCGCTGACCCATGGCGTTCGACGCCGAGCGTTACGACCGCGAGGTCATCAAGCCTCTGCGGGGTCACCACGGGCGCCTTCCCCCCGGTGACCTTGCCGCCCGCTACGCGGTGGAGCCGGGCTGGACCCGCGCGGAACTGATCCGTCACCTGACCGTCGTACGCCGCTTCTGGCAGGACAGCGCCGTCGGACCGGACAGCCGGGCGGAGATCTGCCGGCTGCTCATCCGGGCCGACGAGGAGCTGATCCGCACCGTCGGTGACTCCATGACTGATCCGGCCTGGTGGCAGGAGCACGGCGCCAGGGCGTCGCGGCCGCGGGAATCGATGCGGAGGCGAATACGCGACGCGATGGCGGAGGCCCGGCACTTCGCCGCGCCACCGCCCACCACGGGTCCGGCGCCGGTGAGGGCAGGCGGCGGCGCGGTGGATCCGTCCTGGCAGGCCGAGGTCCGCTCGTTCGTCCTGGCTCGCCTGGAGGATCCGGCCGGGGCCACCACGTCCCCCGTGCGACCTGCCGACACCGCAGGGGGAGCAGGGGCGGACCGCGAGTCCACCACGGCCGGCGACACCGGGTCCGCCACCACGGCAGGAGTCCCAGAGCTGACCGTGTCGGTGCTTGGTGCTCGCGGCGACCGGTGCCGGGTACGCGTGTCGTGGCCGGACGCCGGTGGCCGAGAGGTCCGCGTGCACCGCTGCGCCTCGCCGCCGCCCTGGACGGTGGGTTCCGCGCTGCCGATGACGGTCCTGGACACCTTCGGCGAGGAGCTGACCGGCGCCAGGGAGACCAGTGACGGTGAGACCGGTTTCGTCGCCGAGGTCCCCGTCGGCTACCACCTCTACGTGCCCTTCGTGATCGACGGGGAGCGGCTGACCGCTGGCCGGTTCGTGGCGCTCGGCATCGCCGAGCCGGTGCGACGGCTGCAGGCGGAACGGCGGGGCGAGGACGTCGTCCTCACCTGGATCTGGCCGCACGGGGCGCGGCGGGCCGTCGTGGAGTGGCCCGCCCCGGGCGGGACCATGCGTCACGAGGTGACCCGGTCGGCCTACGCCGGCGCGAACGGCTTCCGGATCCCCGCCGGCACACGACAGTCGGTGGCCCGGGTCGTCGTCGTGACGGACGTCGTCGGCGACGAGGTGCGGTCGGCGGTACGGGAGGTCACCCTGCCGGCGCGCCCGGTGGCTGTCTCCTACTCGTTGCACCGCAGCCCGCTCTGGCGGGCGGGACGACGGCGGATCACCGTCCGGCTCCAGGCGGACGCCGTGCTCGTCGGCGTGACGGCGACCGTGGTGCTCGGCTCGGAGCCCACCATGCCGGGAAGCGTCGAAGAGGGGTCCGTGCTGGCCGTCGCCGAACACCTGGAGCTGCGCCCCGAGCGGCCGCACGACCTGGAGGTGGCGGTGCCGTCGCTGCCGCGGCGCGCGCATCCGTACTGGATCCGCTGTTTCGTCCACGGCCCGGTGCCCACCGTGGTCGCCCTGCCCGCTGTCGGATCGATGAAGGTGACCTGAGTTGTCTGAGGTGGTATGCCCGTTCTGCTATGAACGCATCGACGGCACGGCGTTGTGGTTCCAGTGTCTCGGCCAGGGCGACGCCGACCATGACGGATGCCGGACGCGGGTCGACGAGCAACGCCGGCGCAGGACCGGGTTCGGCTCGGCGGTACTGCCCACCTTCGCGCCGCCCCGTACCCAGCGGTTGCGTCCGGCACGCCTGGCGCTGTGCCCGCACTGCGGCGGGCGTACCGGCGTCCGCGCATGCCCGGAGTGCCACACCCCGCTACCGCCCAACTTCGGGCACTCGGCCAGCCCGATGATCGCGATGTTCGGCGGTAAGGGCACCGGCAAGTCGGTCTACCTGACCGTGCTCGCCCGGCAGCTGCGCTCGGCGGAACTGCGCCGGCGGTTCGGCGCGGGCATCCGGATGACCGGCGACCGGCAGGGCGGGTCGGAGTCGCCGTCGCGCTGGCTCGCCGACAACGTGGAACGGATGTTCACCGAACACAAGCTGCCGGCGCAGACCGCACCGAACCGGGAACGCCGTCGCGAGCCCCTGGTCTTCGAGTGGCGCAGCGAGCACCGCAAGTGGGGCCGCACCACCTACCGCACCAGTTACCTGTCCTTCCACGACACGGCGGGGGAGGACGTCGGGAGCCTCAGTGGCGCACACGACCTGGCGTACGTCGGCGCCGCGGACGGGCTGATCCTGCTGCTCGACCCGTTCATGCTCCCGGAGGCCCGGGAGCGGCTGCGGCTTCCCCGATCCGCGATCCGCTCCACCGAGGAGACCATCGAGGTGGTGGACCGGCTCACCCAGAGCCTGCGCGCCAGCACCGGGGTCAGCGGGAGCGAGCGCATCGGCAAGCCGGTCGCTGTCGCGTTCGCCAAGATGGACGCCTTCTTCGACGTCCTGGGACGGGAACACCCGCTCTGCCAGGAGCCGCGGCCCGGGCCCGCGTACGACGAGCGGCTGGGCCGGGCCACCCACGAGGCCGTAGCCGCGTTGCTCCGCAGCTGGAAGGGCGACGACATCGAGCAGCTCCTGCGACAGAACTACCGGACGTTCCGCTACTTCTGCGTCTCCGCGCTCGGCGCGCCGCCCGACTACGACAACGCGCTCGTCGAGCCCGGCGGTGTCCGCCCCTACCGGGTGGACGAGCCGCTGCTGTGGCTGCTCAGTCTCAACCGGTTCGGCGTCGTGCCCCGGCAGGACTGAATGACCGGGCGGTTCGACACCCTCATCTACACCGACTGCCGCGAAGGTCAGGGGCTGCTCGGCACACCGGGACTGCAGTTCCAGTCCCGGTCCACCGGCGCGGACCAGGGCGCGGAGGCGGTGGTGCAACACTGCCTGCTCTACGAGCCGCCGCCCCGGTGGATGCGGGAGCGGCGTGCGGCAAACACCTATCCCGTCTCCTTCGCCCACGTCTGGGACGGGCTCCTGGCCACCGCGACCGGCGTGTACCTCGGCAGGGAGAGCGGCGGAGGGCGCGAGGGCAACCATCTCACCCACGCGATCGTGACAAGCGACCCGGCCTCCTACGGCCTGGTCCGCCCGGCCCAGCTGTTCGGGGCGCCGTTCTGGACAAGCGAGCCGGCGGACGGGCCCGGCTGCCCGCCGATCGAGGCGGGCTGGCAGCCGGGCCCGTTGGGCGCGGTGGACGCCCAGGCGTTCGTGCGTGGATCCCCGGAAGGCGCCGCTCTGCTCACCGCCCTGTTGTCGACCCTGCGGGACGGCGCCGGCCGGCGGATCCTCTTCGTCGCGCAGGAGCCGGCTGAGGTGCTGCGCTGGGTGACAGCTGTGACACTGCTCCTGCCGCAGCGGGTCGCCCTGCGGACCGGCTTCAAGGTGTTCACGCTGGACCCCGCGTATGCGCCGCAGCGGATCCTGGCCGTGCATCCCGACTGGGCCGGCCCGGCCGCCGACCTCGACAACGACCAGGGGTTCCTGGTGGTCGACCTGGTCCGGCAGGTGTGGACACCGACGCCCGAGACGCCCGAGGCACGGTGGTGGACCGAGCTCTTCCTCACCGAGGACCCCCTGGACGTGGTCGACGCGGTGGAGGTGGCGGCCGCGGCCGGGCTGCCCGGCGAGGCCGGGACCGAGGTGGCGCTGGCCGCGATCCTGCGTCGCCTGCCCGAACGGGAGGATGTCGGGCCGCTGGTTTCGTGGCTGCGGCACGGGCCTCCGCCGCTGGTGCGCCGGTACGGCGGCGGAATCGTCGACCTGCTGCTGGAGCACGTCGACCGGTGGCCCGCGAGTGTGTTGCGCGACCTCGACGAGGCCGGCCGGACCGTCACCCCCGGCCGGCACGCGGTCCGGGTCCGGACGGCCCTCATCGACGCGGAGCGGCGGGAGGTGGCGGCAACGGGACGGGTGCCGGACGAGCCGGCGCCGCCCGCTCCGCCGGCGTGGACCCGGGACGACGAGGAGCGGGCGCTCCGGCCGTGCGTCGAGGCGCTGCGCACGGCGCCGCCCGAACAGTTCGACGCGCTGCTGCGGCTGTGCGGACGGTTCGGGTTGCGGCCCTCGGCCGCCGACCTGCGCCCCGGCCTTTGGCAGTTCGTCCTGGACTGGGCGGACCATCCGGACCGTCCGTACGAGCCGCAGACCTGGGCCTGCGCGGACGAGGTCGTCGGTCTGCTGCGACAGGAACTGGGTCGGCGGCTGCTGGCGGAACCGGCGGTGGCCGGCGTGCTGGGCGACCAGTGGTGGGACGTGCTGTTGCGGGAGCCGATGCGACTGGACGAACCACTGGATGCCGCCGTGGTGGCGGCCGCGCTGCGGCACCTGCCCAGGTCGCAGCGGTACGACCTGGTGGGTCAGTGTCTGCGGACCGCGATGGCCGCACCACAGTGGATGTCGATGATGAACCGGACGGCGGCCGTGCTGTGGAGTGCGCGGCCGGTCAGTCGGGTCGAGGCCGACCTGCTGCGGCGGACGGTGCCGGCGGGCACGCCGCTGGACCCCCGAACCTTCCACGTCCTGGGCATCACGGTGCTGAGCTACCAGGCCGACCCGGAGTTCGTCGACGCGGCCCAGATCCTGGTCCGGCACGGGCTGTGGACGCTGCCTCCCGAGGTGGCGCAGGCCGTCGACGGGTACCGGGCGCTGGATGTCGTACGTGATCAGCTGCGCTCCGACCGGCCCGACCTCGGCGCGCTCGGCCAGGCGGCGGCACGTCTCCCGCCCAAGCTGGTGGAGGTGCGGACGCCGGAGCTGTGCGACAAGGTTGTGGCCTCCCCGGCGGTGGCCGCCGCCGTCATGGTGCTTCTGCACGCGCCCCGGCTGGCCGAGGCGTGTTCGCGGAAGCTGCGCGCCGAGCTGGGCATGAACTCCCGGCCGGTCCACGTGGTGCTGGCCTTCGTCCTGGTCAACGCCGAGCAGCAGTCGGCGCAGATCGCCACGATGATCCAGGCAGGGGTCCGGACCGACCTCGACCAGCGGGTCCGCACCGCTGTGGCCCGCTGCTCCCAGAAGCGCCTGGGCGAGATGACGGTGCAGGCCGAGAGCCTGGGACCGAAGTGGTCGGAACTCTGGAACGCCCTCGTACGGGCCGACCGGCGAAGGCTGATGCGCTGGCGGCGCGCGGACGGGCGGTGACCGTGTCCAATCCGGCCGTCCTCCTGCTGACCGCGCTCGTGGTGCTCGTCGTGCTCTACGGGCTGGCCACTGTCACCATCGCGCCGTTGACCGTCTACGCCCTGCTCGGCGGCGTCCTGGCCGGGCTGGCCCTCGGCCTGGCCGAGGCGGTTGCCGTGTTCGGCGGGGTGGTGGACGTCCCGCGCGTACGGACCCCGCACGACGAGTTCACCGCCCGGCTCCCCCGGGGACGCCGGCCTGACTACGCCTGGGTCCACTACGCCCACCGGCAGGCCGGGTACGACCTTCGGCACCTGGCGGAGCGTTGCCACGGCCGGGTCGGCGGCATGTGGCGGCGTGGCTGGCAGGACCTGCCCACCATGCCCCGCTACCACCTGCGACTCCAGGGGCCGGCACGCGACCCGGACGTCCCGCGCCCCGCCGTCCGGTCGAGGACCTGGACGATCGTCCTCTTCTGGCCCCTGCTCGCGCTGCCGGTCGCCGGTCTGACCGGGCTGACAGTGGGGGTCGTTGCCGCGCTGCTCCTCGTCGGCGCGGTCGTCGCCCTGGTGGCGGTGCCGGCCTGGTTCTGGACCCTGGCGGTGGCCGCCTTGTTACGGGCGGGCGAGCGCCGACGCCGCCGTCGGCGCGGCACTCGTCTCTGCTGTCCGCGTTGCTACTTCCTCATCGACCTTCCCGAGTACCGGTGCTCGGGCCGGCACGGCCGGGACGTGCCGGCGGGAGCCGAGCGGCATCGGATGCTCCGTCCCGGGCTTCAGGGTCTCCGGTGGCGCCGGTGCGGATGTGGACGGAAGCTGCCGGTCGGGCCGGCCGCGGCCGGCCCCCGGCTGCCGGCGTACTGTCCGAAGTGTCAGACGTCTCTCGCCGATGGCAGCGGGGCGAGCAGCGAGGTGCGGATCGCGCTGTTCGGCGCGGCGGCAGCCGGCAAGAGCACGTTGGTGGAGGCGCTCACCGCCGGGCTGGTCGCCCACTTCCCCGGCGGGCAGTGCCTGGTGAGCCGGGTGGAGGGCGGGGGACAGCCGCCGCGGCCACTGGTGGTGACCGTGACCGTCCAGGGCGGCACCGGGACGGTCCAGCGCCTCCAGTTCTTCGACGCTCCCGCCCGCGGGCTGCTCGACCCCGTCGTCTGTCGTTCGTACGCCTACCTCTACGGCACGCGGCACTTCGTGTTCGTCCTCGACCCGCTGGCCGCCGGGCTGGTGGGTGGCGTCGACGTGCCGGAGCCGTGCGATCCGCTCGACGCCTACGAACTGGTGGTGGGATGGCTGCGCAACCGGGGGGTCGACACCGGGCGATGCCGCCTCGCGGTAGTGGTCTCCCGAGCCGACCACCTGCGGCGCCTGCTCGGTGGCACCATGCCGGCGCCGGACCGGGTCCGCTCCTGGCTCGACGAGCGGGGACTGGACCAGTTGGTGATCACGGCCGCCCGGGACTTCGCCCAGGTGGGTTACTTCCTCAGCGGCCGGGACGAGCCGGCCCCGGTGGAGCCGCTGCGTTGGCTGCTGCGCGGCCGGCCCGGGGTCGGTGCGGAGGTGGCCCGTGCGCTCCGCTGACCTGCCTCCCTCCTACCGGGCATACCGGTTGGTGATCCTCGCCCTGACCGCCGCCGCGACGGGCGCGGGGACCGCCTGGTCGGTGAGGGCCGGGCTGCCGCAGGGAGCGCAGCGCTGGGCGGCGCAGTTGCTGGAGACCTTCTGGGCGGTGTGGACGGCCCTCGACTAGGACCCCGGCTGCCCTGCGGCCCCGCCGGCCTCGCGGAGCAGCCGGGCCCGCTGCCGGTGCCGCTCGGCCGTCGCAGGCTCGCCCACCCGGTCCCAGGTCTCGGCGAGGTCCTGGTGGTTGGCCATCAGAAGGGCGCGCAGGCTGGCGTCGGCGGGGTCCTCCCGGAACAGCCGGGCCAGCACGTCCCCGGCCTCGGTGAGCGCCTCGATCGCCGCCTCCACCGGGCCCGTCTCGGCGAGCATCCACGCCTGCTGCCGCAGCACCTCGGTCAGGTCCCGGCCACGGCGGGACGGGTCGCCGGTGGCGAGCTGGCGGTGCAGGACGACCACCTCCCGCAGCACCGTCGCTGCCTGATCCGCCCGGCCGGTGGACCGCAGGAGCATGGCCTGGCAGTGGCGTGCGGTAGCCATCTCCGCCACCGGCGCCGGAACCGTGGCGCCGATCAGGGCCACCGCCTGCTCGCAGGTGGCCAACGCGTCGTCCGCCGCGCCGAGGTCGGCGAGGTCCAGGGTCTGTCGGAGCAGCGCCCGGGCCAGCGCGACAGCGTGCCGGTCCGGCTCGGCGGCGTACCGCTCCCGGTAGCGGCGGACGCACTGGTTCTCCACGGCCAGGGCGGCGGCCGGGTCGCCGCTGCGACGGTGCAGCATGGCCAGCGTGGCGCGGGCCTCGTTCAGCAGATCATCACCCTCGGGCGCCCCTGCCGCGACGACCTCCTGTCCGTGCGCGATGGCGAGCCGCGCCGCCTCGAACCCCTCGTCGACGCGTTCGAGGTCGGCCAGCACCCGGGCCCGGCGGTTCTCCGCGGCGCACAGCGGCCCCCTGGCGTCCCGGGAGCCCCGGGACATCAACCGCTGGTACTGGGCGACTGCGCGGTCGGCGCTGCTGAGGGCCTGCGTCGTCAGTCCGGTCCGGGCCAGGTGGCCGGTCTGTGCGTCGAGCGTCGCGGCCAGCGCGCGTACGACGCGGTCGACGGACTGCGGCCCGGCCCGCTGCGCCAGCCGGGCCCGCAGCTCGACCTCCTCGGCGAGGACGTCGGTCACGGCGTCGGCCGCGCCCTCGGCCAGCAGCCGTTCCCGGTGCCGCGCCAGCGCGTCCGCCAGCGGGGTCAGGTAGCGGTCCCGGTCGGACAGCCGGCGGAAACCCGCGACGAGCCGTTCCGAGACGGATGCCGGCTGACCGGCGAAGAGGGCCGCCGGGTCGGGCAGCCCGTCCGCGACCGCGCGCAGTGTGGATTCCGGGGTGTCCGGGTCGGCGACCAGCCGCCGTAGCCGGTCCACCAGGACCGGTGGCAGCACCGAGGTCCGGGACCGGGTCTGCTCGAGCAGGGCGAGCAACAGCGGGGGATGGCCGCGGGCGACCCTCCAGACCGGCTCGACCAGCCGGGGATGCCTGCGACAGCCGGGGCCGAGGATCTGCATCGCCCGCCGGACCTGGTCCGCCGAGCGATCCGCCAGGATGCCGGTGACCAGATCGGGGTGGGCCAGGACGGCGGGCACCACGATCTCCGACCGCAGGTCGTCCGGCGTGACGGGCGTCCAGTACCCCTCGGGGCCGCCGGGGTAGAGCTCGTGCAGCCAGTTCGCCAGCCGGTGCAGGGTCGGCCGGTCGGTGGCCATGTCCGGACGCAGCCGGCTGATGAGGTCCTGGGCGTCGCGGGCCGTCGCCGCCCCGTACAGGGTCGCCGCCGCCACGTACCGGTCGAGCTCGCCGGGCCGGGCGTACGAGATCTGCGCGGCGACAGCTGCGTCCTCCCAGTACCGGCGTTCCCTCGTCGCGTGTGCGGCCGTCAGGTCTTCCGGGGTCACCGGCGCCGGTGCGCGCAGGGTGCGCACGAGCATGCGCAGGGCGACGATGTGCAGCGACAGCGGGGTGGCGTACCGGTCGTCGCCGACGTCGGGCAGCCGCATCCGCTCGCCGTGCTCGCGCCAGCGATCCGTGCCCGCAGCCGCGTCCAGAGCCTGGGACAGGCCGCGCAGGGCTTCACGCAGCGCGCTCTGCCGCGGCGGGCCGGCCCGCCAGGGCGGGTCCAGCCGGTCGACAGTCGCGTCGCCGACGAGTCGCGACGGGCCGGTGCGTCGCAGCTCCTGCCACCAGTCACCGGCGGCCCGCGTGATCAGGAGCAGGTGGGTCGACGCGACGCGGTCGGCTCTGGCCAGCTCCCGCCGGACGGTCCCCGGCCGGGTCTCGGCCTCGTCGATCACGACCAGTTCGCCGCCCCCGGCGAGGGTGACGACGAGGCGTCCGTCCGTGTGGCCCTCCGCTGCCGAGGCGGCATCGAGCTGGGCGATCAGTTCGACCAGCAGCCGGGTCTTTCCGACGCCCGGACCTCCCGTCACGACCCGCAGCGACGGCCCTGGCAGGTCCACCCAGCGACGCAGTTCGGCGAGTTCCCGGTCGCGGCCGGTGCACCGTACCGCCCGCCGCCACGGTGAGAGCAGGTCCCGCATGCCGTCGGCAGGCGCGGATCCGGGTGCCGGATCGGGCGTGGCGAGCGGACCGGCATCGTCGTCGGGGGCGGGGCGTGGCGTGGACGCGCCGGCCAGCGGCGTCCCGGCCCGGTCGAGCCGGGCCCGGGCGGTGAGGTTGACGACGGCGAAGGGCCGGCTGTCCGGTCCGAACCCGGGGTGCCCGGGCCCCGGGGTGAGCGCGGTGAAGTGCGTACGGGCCACGCCCATCCGCGACTGGACGGTTCGGGAGAGGTGCTCCAGCAGTTCGGCCGCGCGGGCCATCTTGGGCCGGCTCAGGGTGTCCAGCAGGAGCGGCTGCACACCCTCGACGAACGCGTAGCGGCCGGTCCGCGCGTCCACCACCCGCAGCAGACCGCTGAGCAGCACCTCGGCGAGTTGGGACGGGGTGGCCCGGCGGAACATCGCCTGCTGGATGTAGCGGATGACCGGCAGCACCGGCTCACTCATGGCGACGTAGGCCGCGAGTTCGACGGCCTCGGGGGAGGACGAGGAGCGGAACTGCCGGACCCGCCGCGAGGGCGGGAGGTGCCCTCCGTGTCCGGCGAGGACGGCGTCGCGCTGCTCACCGGTCACGGCGGTGACGGCCGCGGTGACCGCCGGGGCACCAGCGACGAGCCGGGTCCAGCGGCCGAACCACGCCGAGTCGATCTCCAGCACGGGCACCACGGTCCCGCGTGGTGGCGGGGACCCGTCGAAGGGCTCGAACCGCAGGTCGGAGTTGGGCGCCCCGGGACGGGGCGTGCTGAGCAGCCCGGGCGTCGTCCGGCTGCCGGTCCGTGACCACATCCGTTCGGGCAGCGGCTGGAGGACGGCGACCGGCCCGCGACGCGCCCACCGGTGCAGCAGGGCGCCGGCCGCGCCGGTGTGCCAGATCCGGTCCACGCAGTCGCTGACGACGAGGATCACCCGACGGCCGCTGGGATCTACCAGTTCGGCGCCGGTGCGCGGGTCGCCACGCCAGGTCGACAGCCTCGCCCGGCCGGCGTCGTCCCGGTCCAGCCGCCATTGGGCGACGCGCCGGAAAACCCCCGCGGCGGCGAGGGTGTCCACCACTTCGCCGGCCAGTTCCCGCCATAGCGTCATCGACGCGGTGCTGTCCACCACCACCGCCAGGTCCAGCCAACGCTCGGTCGCCGGGACCATCACCGCCGGCCACGGTCGGCCGCCCAGCAGGTGCTCGGCCGCGACGCGTACCGTCGCCTCCTCGTCGAGGACCTGTTGCCGGGGGGACGGCACCCGCCGGGTCAGCGGTCGCAGGGTCCGCTGCAGGCCCAGGCGGTCACCGAGCGAGGCCGACTGCGGCACTGTGATCTCGCCGGCCCGTATCGTGCCGGGCGCGGCGGGCGCGGCGTGCAGCGGCGTGGTCGCGGGCCGGGAGGGTGGCGGGGCCGGCGCGGGCGCGGGGGGTTCGGACGGTCGGGCGGGCGCCGGTGGGCCGGGCGCCGCCGGCTCGGCATCCACGCCCGGCGGCCCGACGGCCGGGGCCGGCGGGGGAGCGGCCACCGGCGCCGCCGGGCCGAGGTGGTGGCTCAGCCATAGGACCTCGGCGAGGTCCCGGGCGGTGGGGGCGCCCCCCACCGCCGTGATCGCGGCACGTAGCCGCTCAATCGTCATCGGGCCGGCGGGACAGGTGAGCCATCACCTTGTCGGCGAGCTGGTCCCGGTCCACACCCGTGGTCCGTCCCGCCTGGTCGGTGAGGTAGATCGCGTTGAGCAGCTGGTCCGTGGCGAGGTCGTCGTGGTCCCGCCGGCTGAGGAACCGCTGGATGATCTCCGCGCCGCTCGGGGCCAGCGTGCCCAGATGCGCCTCGACGATCCGCGACAGCTTCTCCGCCTCGGGCTGGGGCAGGGTCGCCTGGATGCACCGGCGCAGGAACGCGGGCGGGAAGTCCCGCTCACCATTGCTGGTCATCACGATGATCGGGAAGGCCCGGCAGCGGACCTGGCCGTGACGCACCGGCACCCGCTCGGTGCTGTCC
This sequence comes from Micromonospora sp. NPDC049151, assembly GCF_040648395.1. Taxonomy (NCBI): domain Bacteria; kingdom Bacillati; phylum Actinomycetota; class Actinomycetes; order Micromonosporales; family Micromonosporaceae; genus Micromonospora; species Micromonospora sp. NPDC049151. The sequence goes on along the minus strand of NZ_JBEZDP010000031.1, from coordinate 41,382 downwards.
GCTGTCATCACCGCGGCGTCGGCGGCCTGATCCGCCTGCCGGACCAGCTCCGGTATCTCGTACGACCCCTCCTCGAAGATGGCGAGCAGGTCGTTGGGCAGGTCCAGGTCACCCTTGTCGATCTCGTCGATGAGCAGCACCCGTGGGCGCTCGGCCGGCAGCAGCGCCGTGCCGAGCGGGCCGAGGCGGATGAACCGCCCGACGTCCTCTGGCTCGTCGCCGGGCCTGGACCCGCTGTCCCGCCTGGCCTGATAGAGCCGGGCCAGCGGGTCGTACTGGTAGAGGCCGTCCTTCACCGTGACGCGGCTGGTGATGTTCCACCGCAGTGGACGCCCGAGCCCCAGCTCATGGGCGACGGCAGAGGCCAGTGTGGACTTTCCGGTGCCGGGACGGCCGGTCACCAGCAGCGGCCGGCGCAGGTGGATGGCGGCGTTGACCAGTTCAACTGTGTCGCGGTCCGGGCGGTAGTTCTCGCCCCGCCGAGCGTCGGCCGCCGACTCCTCCACCCACGGGGAGATGGGGACGGCCTCGTCGTCGAACAACCGCCACGGCGGCGGTGCCGGCAGCCGGGCGATGTCGTCGTGCGGGACACCCGTCCCGTGGTAGATCCACCAGCCCGGTCGCTCGGACACGTCCGCTCCTCACTCCGCGAAGCCGAGCGGCGCGGGGCGCCGCTTCGGTTCGTCCCACAGCAGTGTCACGTCCCGGCCGCAGTGTCCGGGATCGTCGTTCAGGCCGGATTCCGCGCGCAACGCGCGAATCGTCCGGGGAAGCTGGTCGCTGCGCAGACCATGCAGGCGTTCGGCCATGTCCCGGCAGAACCTGGTGGCCGGGCATCCCTCGGCCGGCACGGTGTGCCGTTCGCAGGAGCCTCGTCGCCACAGCAGCGCCGGCACGCCGGTGGCCACCGCCTCGTGTACGTGCCTCTCAGCGGCCCACACGCCGGTCAGGCCGACCGCTACCGGCGTGTCGTCCTGCCACAGCCAGGCCCGGAACTTGTCCGGTTGGGGAACTGCGGCGGAGCACTCCAGCCAGCGGACGATCGCGTCCAGGGTGCGTGGGTCCTCGCGCAGGCGGTTGGCACGCCGCACGATCTCGTGCGGGGTGGTGGAGTTGAACCAGTCCAGGTCGCGTACCACCACCGGCCCCTTCCAGCCCAGCGGCGCGGTGTCGCCCTCGGCGACCCAGCTCTCCACGTCCCAGCCGAGCAGCCCGCGGGGCAGGACGAACTCGACCCCGATCGTCTCGCAGCCGTGGGGGATGCGGGCGTAGGCGCGGGGCAGCGCCTGCTGCACGGCGGTACGGACCTTGGCTCGGGAGACCTCCACGTCGTCGAGGACCGGCTCGTCGAGGTCGCCCTCGGGGCCGCTCGCGGTCCAGATGGTCAGCCGGTGCGCCCGGCGGCGAGGCGCGCCGGTCGTGGCCACCCGGACCACGATCCACGCCTGCCGGACCGCGACCTCGGCGGCCGGCCCGTCAGCGGGCGACGGGCCGGCGCCCCAGCCGTGCCGGCCGCTCCATTCGTGCAGGGCGGCACGGCGGCCGGGCACCCGCTTGCCGACCTCCCACAGCAGCCTCACCACCAGGTCGCGGATCCCGTCCTCGCCGGAGGTGGGCAGGACCGCCAGTGCCTCGGCCACCGCGAGCAGGGAGGGCAGCGGGCGGGCAGGCAGCGGGTCGGGGCCCGCCCACAGCGCCCGGCCCATGACGTGCGCGTCCGGCAGGTGGACGCCCCGCAGGATGTCCCGCAGCTCCCGGTAGGGCCCCGGACCGAACGGACCCAGCGCGATCCGCTCGGCGATCTCCGGCCACTGCCTGTGGATTTCGTCCATCGGCAGGATGACGCCGCTGCGGCTCCCGCCGGGACCGGCCCGGTCGGCAGAGATCACCATGCCGACCACGTCGTACGAGCCCTTGACGTAGGCGGCGGAGCCGCTGTATCCCTCGGTCAGCACGAAGCCGGTGCCGTCGGTCGCGTCGGTCTGGCAGGCGTGGCCGGCGAGACGCGGGTCCGGCTCCGCGGTGAAGTAGGCGATCTGCCCGGTCTCGAGGTAGCCGCTGGGGAAACCGAAGGCGGCCAGTTCCTGCCCGGCGTAGACGTCCACGGCGTGCAGCGGCGCCAGCCGAGCCGGGACCACTGTCACCGGCTCGTCCAGGCGGACCACCGCGAGGTCTCCCTCGCTGCTTCCGCGCTGCCAGGGGCCGCAGAAGACGACAGTCCCCGGCGCGGCGTGGTCTCGGCCGAGAGCCAGGAACGACACGGTCACCTCGGATCGGTCACCGACGACGTGCGCGCAGGTCAGCACGTGGCGTTCGTCGATCAGGAAGCCGCTGCCGCGGGTCGCCCCGGTGATCCTGGCGTGCCACGCCGGTTTGTGACTCACCGCGCGGGTGCCTCGCCCGGGGGTGGCCCGGCGGACCAGGTCAGCTTGACCGTCAGGTGGGCGTCCATCCCGGTCTTGGCGAAGACGGCGCCCGCCTCGGCGGTGAAGTTCACGCCGAACTCGATCTCGATGTCGTCCGGGCGGTGCGCGGCGGCGCGGAAGGTGGCCAGCGCCTTCTGCGCCGCGATGTTGATCTCACGCAGGCCGGTCTCGAAACGCCTGCGCGCCTCCACGATGTGCTCGTCGAGCCCGGCCTCGCCGAACCCGGTGTCCTGGCGACGGATCTCGAAGAAGACCTCCTCGCCGTCCTCGGTCCGTACCCGCATCAGTTCCGTTGCCACTCCGACCTCCCGCCGCACCAGCTTCATCGATGATCAAGCACCACCGGGACGGGCGCTGTCGGGTGCCCGACTGAACCGGACCCCGCTTCACGTTCGCCCGGACGCCGGTCGCGGCACCCCGTCCGGCCCCCCGAACGGGGCCGATCGGCGGCTCGACTCGCACGTCCTGGACGGCTGCCCTAGGGTTACCGGAAGAGGTGAGCCGTTCTCGACGGGGAGGGGGTGCCCAGGTGGGTCTGAAGACGTTCATCCAGGGGTGGCCCGTCTACCGGCAACTCACCGGCACCGACCCGCTCGGTCGCGGCGCCGCCGCCCAGTCGGCGCGCTCCGCCGAGCTGAGCCCTCGCACCGAGACCGCCGACGGCATGGCCCGCTCGGTCTGCCCGTACTGCGCGGTGGGCTGCGGGCAGCGCGTCTTCCACTCCGACGGCAAGGTCACCCAGATCGAGGGCGACCCGGACAGCCCGATCTCGCGCGGCCGCCTCTGCCCGAAGGGCTCGGCCAGCAAGAGCCTGGTGACCAGCCCGCTGCGCCAGACCACGGTGCGCTACCGCCGGCCGTACGCGACCGAGTGGGAAGACCTGGACCTCGACGTCGCGCTCGACATGATCGCCGACCGGATCCTCGCCGCCCGCGCGGAGACCTGGGAGGACGTCGACGACGAGGGCCGACCGCTGAACCGGACGCTCGGCATCTCCAGCCTCGGCGGCGCGACGCTGGACAACGAGGAGAACTACCTCATCAAGAAGCTGTTCACGGCGATGGGGGCACTCCAGATCGAGAACCAGGCGCGTATTTGACACTCCGCCACCGTCCCCGGTCTGGGGACCAGCTTCGGTCGCGGCGGCGCCACGGACTTCCAGCAGGATCTCGCCAACGCTGACGTCATCGTCATCCAGGGCTCGAACATGGCCGAGGCCCACCCGGTGGGCTTCCAGTGGGTGATGGAGGCGAAGAAGCGCGGCGCGAAGGTCTTCCACGTCGACCCGCGGTTCACGCGTACCAGCGCGCTCGCCGACACGTACCTGCCGATCCGGGCGGGCACCGACATCGCGCTGCTCGGCGGCGTGGTGCACCACATCCTGGAGAACGAGCTGGACTTCCGGGAGTACGTGCTGGCGTACACGAACGCGGCAAACATCGTCAGCGAGCAGTTCGCCGACACCGAGGACCTGGACGGCCTGTTCTCCGGATACAACCCGGACACCGGCTCGTACGACCACGCGACCTGGCAGTACGCGGGTCACGAGGGCGAAGCCAAGATCCGGGGCACCGGCAAGGAACGCGACTCGGCCTCCGGGCTGGAGCACGAGTCGCACGGCGAGCCGATGCCGCCGCAGACCGAGCGGGACGAGACGCTGCGGCACCCGCGCTGCGTCTACCAGATCCTGAAGCGGCACTTCTCCCGCTATACGCCGGAGATGGTGGCGCGGGTGTGCGGCATCCCGGAGGAGAAGTTCCTCGAACTGGCCCGCGCGTGGACGGAAAACTCCGGCCGGGAGCGTACCGGCGCGCTCGTCTACTCGGTCGGCTGGACGCAGCACAGCGTCGGCGTGCAGTACATCCGCACCGGGTCGATCATCCAGACGCTGCTGGGCAACATGGGCCGTCCGGGCGGTGGCATCCTGGCGCTGCGCGGGCACGCCAGCATCCAGGGCTCCACCGACATCCCGACGCTGTTCAACCTGCTGCCCGGCTACCTGCCGATGCCGCACCACGCCGACCACCCCACGTTCGACGAGTGGGTGAACAGCATCCGGCACCCGGGCCAGAAGGGCTTCTGGGGCAACTCGCGTTCCTTCGCGGCGAGCCTGCTCAAGGCGTACTGGGGTGACGCGGCGACGCCGGAGAACGACTTCTGCTACGGCTACATGCCCCGGATGACCGGCGACCACGGCACGTACCAGCAGGTCCTGAACATGATCGACGGCAGGGTGAAGGGCTACTTCCTGCTCGGCCAGAACCCGGCGGTCGGCTCGGCGCACGGCCGGGCGCAGCGCCTGGGCATGGCCAACCTGGACTGGCTCGTCGTCCGCGACCTGTTCATGATCGAGAGCGCCACGTTCTGGAAGAACGGCCCGGAGGTCGCCACCGGCGAGATCGTCCCGGAGGAGTGCCGCACCGAGGTGTTCTTCCTGCCGGCGGCCTCGCACGTGGAGAAGGAGGGCACGTTCACCCAGACGCAGCGGCTGCTGCAGTGGCGGGAGAAGGCCGTCGACCCGCCGGGCGACGCCCGCTCCGAGCTGTGGTTCTTCTACCACCTCGGCCGCGTGCTTCGGGAGAAGCTGGCCGGCTCCACCGAGCGCCGCGACCGCGCGCTGCTGGACCTGGCCTGGGACTATCCCACGCACGGTCCGCACGCGGAGCCGAGCGCCGAGGCGGTGCTCCAGGAGATCAACGGGTACGAGGTCGGCACCGGCCGTCTGCTCAGCGGCTTCGCCGAGGCCCGCGACGACGGCTCCACGGCGATCGGCTGCTGGATCTACTCCGGCGTGTACGCCGACGGGGTGAACCAGGCGGCCCGCCGCCGCTCCCGCCACGAGCAGGACTGGGTGGCCGCCGAGTGGGGCTGGGCGTGGCCGGCGAACCGCCGCACGCTCTACAACCGCGCGTCCGCCGACCCGGACGGCCGGCCGTGGAGCGAGCGCAAGAAGTACGTCTGGTGGGATCCGGACGCCGGCGAGTGGACCGGGTACGACGTGCCCGACTTCGAGAAGACGAAGCCGCCGTCGTACCGGCCGCCCGAGGGTGCCTCCGGCCCGGACGGGCTCGCCGGTGACGACCCGTTCGTCATGCAGGGTGACGGCAAGGCGTGGCTGTACGCGCCGAGCGGCGTCCTCGACGGCCCGCTGCCGACGCACTACGAGCCGGCCGAGTCGCCGATGCGCAACCCGCTCTACGGCCAGCAGGCCAACCCGACCCGCAAGGTCTACGAGCATCCGATCAACCGGATGAACCCGAGCCCGCCGGAGCCGCACAGCCAGGTCTTCCCGTACGTGTTCACGGTCAGCCGCCTCACCGAGCACCACACCGCCGGCGGGATGAGCCGTACCGTGCCGCGCCTGGCCGAGCTGCAACCGGAGATGTTCGTCGAGGTGTCACCGGAACTCGCCGGTGAGATCGGGCTGGCCCACCTGGGCTGGGCGCACCTGATCACCGGACGCGCGGTGATCGAGGCGCGGGTGCTGGTCACCGACCGGCTCACCCCGCTGCGGGTGGACGGCCGGATCATCCACCAGGTCTGGCTGCCGTACCACTTCGGCACCGAGGGCCTGGTGACCGGCGACTCGGCGAACGACCTGTTCGGCATCACACTCGACCCGAACGTCCTCATCCAGGAGAGCAAGGTCGGCACCTGCGACATCCGGCCCGGCCGGCGGCCCACCGGCCCGCCGCTGCTGGACCTGGTCGGCGACTACCAGCGGCGGGCCGGGATGACGCCGGACCGCAAGGTGCCCATGGTGACCACCGACGCGGCCGGCGGGGACGACGCCGCCGGCAGCACGGACGAGCAGTCGGCCGCCGCGCACCAGGACGGGGAACCGCATGCCTGACGCCAACAGCCTGTACGGCCCGCTGGACCCGGCCCCGGACGCGGGCTGGGTCTCCGCCCCGCCCCGGATGGGCTTCTTCACCGACACCAGCGTGTGCATCGGCTGCAAGGCGTGCGAGGTGGCCTGCAAGGAGTGGAACGACGTCCCCGACTCGGGGTTCGACCTGCTCGGCATGTCGTACGACAACACCGGCGCGCTGACCGCGAACTCGTGGCGGCACGTCGCGTTCATCGAGCAGCCCCGCCCGGCCGGCCACCGCACGCCGCCGTTCGCGGGTGACCCGACGGGCCCGGCGACCAGCCCGGCGTCGGCGGCCGCCGGCGCGCTCACGGCACCGGACACCGGTACGAATCCGGGCCTGCCGCCGGGGCAGCCGGAGGCGGCGGCGCGGATGGCCGCCGGTCCGGAGTTCCTCGGCATGCCCGGTGCCCGGCCGCCCGGGCGGGACAGCGGCGCGGAGAGCCGTACCGACTTCCGCTGGCTGATGATGTCGGACGTGTGCAAGCACTGCACGCACGCGGCCTGCCTGGACGTGTGCCCGACCGGTTCGCTGTTCCGCACCGAGTTCGGCACGGTGGTGGTGCAGGAGGACATCTGCAACGGCTGCGGCTACTGCATCTCCGCCTGCCCGTACGGCGTGATCGACCAGCGTAAGGGCGACGGCCGGGCGTGGAAGTGCACGCTGTGCTACGACCGGATCGGCGCGGGCATGACGCCCGCCTGCGCGCAGGCGTGCCCGACCGAGTCGATCCAGTACGGCCCTCTCGACGAGCTGCGGGAACGGGCCGCGAAGCGGGTCACCGCGCTGCACGAGCGCGGCGTGCCGGAGGCACGGCTGTACGGCCACGACCCGACCGACGGGGTGGGCGGCGACGGCGCGTTCTTCCTGCTGCTGGATGAGCCCGAGGTGTACGGGCTGCCGCCGGACCCGGTGGTCACCACCCGGGACCTGCCGAAGATGTGGAAGCGGGCCGGACTGGCCGCGCTGACCATGGCGGCGGCTGCCGTCGCCGCGTTCGTCGGAGGATCGTCGTGAGCCCGGACCGCCCGGTCGGTGACCGGTTCCGCCGATTCCGCGAGCGCCTGTCCACGCAACGGGAGAGCGGCGGCGCCGCCGAGGGGGAGGGCGGCAGCCGGGCCACCGCCGCCGGTCCCGGCGTGGGCCGCACCGACGCGGGCTCCCGCGACGCCGGGCTGGCCCCGCACCCGCCCCGCGACGCGGTGCCGCGTCGCGCCCGGCGTAAGGGCGGCAAGGGCGGCGGGGAACAGCTCAACGTCCCACCGGCCGAGTTCACCTCCTACTACGGCCGGCCCGTCCTCAAGCCGCCGGTGTGGCGGTGGGACATCGCCGCGTACCTGTTCACCGGCGGTCTCGCCGCCGGTTCGTCGCTGCTGGCCGCGGGCGGGCAGCTCACCGGCCGCCCCGCGCTGCGCCGCGCCGGCCGGATCACCTCGCTCGCGGCGGTCGGCGCGAGCACGTACTTCCTGGTGAACGACCTGGGCCGGCCGTCGCGCTTCCACCACATGCTGCGGGTGGCGAAGGTGACCTCGCCGATGTCGGTGGGCACCTGGATCCTCAGCGTGTTCGGCCCGGCCGCCGGGGCCGCGGCGATCGCCGAGGCGGCCCCGCTGCTGCCCGAGCGGGGTCTGCTGGGGCTCGGCCGCCGGCTGCTGCCCCCGGCCGGGCACGCCGCCGGTCTGGTCGCCGCCGTCACCGCGCCGGCGCTGGCCACGTACACCGGGGTGCTGCTGGCGGACACGGCGGTGCCGTCGTGGCACGAGGCGTACCCGGAACTGCCCGCCATCTTCGCCGGCAGCGCCCTGGCCAGCGGCGCGGGCGTCGGGCTGGTGGCCGCGCCGCCCGGGCAGGCCGGCCCGGCGCGGCGCCTCGCGGTGGCGGGCGCGGCGATGGAGCTGTGGGGTTCGCACCGGGTGGAGAACCGGCTCGGGCTGCTCAGCGAGCCCTACACCCAGGGCACGCCCGGCAAGCTGCTGCGCGCGGGCCGGGCGCTGACCGCCGCCGGTGTCGTGGGCGCGCTTGTCGGTCGGCGCAGCCGGGTGCTGTCCGCGCTGTCCGGCGGCGCGCTGATCGCCGCGTCGGTGTGCACCCGGTTCGGCATCTTCCACGGCGGGGTCGCCTCGGCGCGGGATCCGCGGTACACGGTGGTGCCGCAGCGCGAACGCGCCGACCGGCGGGCCGCCGACCAGGTCTGACACCTCCCCGGGCGGCCCGCGCCGCGCTGTGATTGACTGCTGCGTGGAGGCGTTCAGGCGGCTGGTGCCCCTCCCGGTCTTCAAAACCGGTGTGGTCCGGGACCCGGGCCAGGCGGGTTCGATTCCCGTCCGTCTCCGCCAAACCGTTCCCGGGAGTGCGCCGATGCGTGAGGTCGACCCGCGACGGCGGGTTCCGCGCACCGACGCGCTGCTCGCCGATCCCACGCTGGCCGCCGCCGCCGCAACGCTCGGCCGCGACCGGGTCAAGGCCGCGATCGTCCGCGCGCAGGACCGCGCCCGCCGCGGTGAGCTGACCCCCGATCAGGTACGCGACGCGGCACTGGCGGACCTGCCCGGCCGCACGCCCCGGCCGGTCCTCAACGCCACCGGCGTGGTGCTGCACACCAACCTGGGCCGCGCCCCGCTCGCCCCGTCGGCCGTGGACGCGCTCGTCGCCGCCGCCGGGCACACCGACGTGGAACTGGACCTGCGGACCGGGCGGCGGGCCCGGCGCGGCCGGGAGGCGCTCGACGCGCTCGCCGCCGCCGTGCCCGACGCGGGGGCGGTGCACGTGGTGAACAACGGCGCGGCCGCGCTGGTGCTCGCCGCGACCGCGCTGGCCGCCGGCCGGGAGATCGTGGTCAGCCGCGGCGAGCTGGTCGAGATCGGCGACGGGTTCCGCCTGCCCGACCTGCTGGCCAGCACCGGCGCGCGGCTGCGCGAGGTGGGCACCACCAACCGCACCACGCGCGCCGACTACGCGGCAGCGATCGGCGAGCACACCGGGTTCGTGCTGAAGGTGCACCCGTCGAACTTCGTGGTCACCGGCTTCACCTCGGCGGTGCCGGTGGCCGAGCTGGCCACGCTCGGCGTGCCGGTGGTGGCGGACATCGGCTCGGGGCTGCTCGCGCCGGATCCGATGCTGCCCGACGAGCCGGACGCGGCCACCACCCTGCGCGCGGGCGCGCACCTGGTCACCGCCAGCGGCGACAAGCTGCTCGGCGGCCCGCAGGCCGGTCTGCTGCTCGGCGACGCCGGCCTGGTGCAGCGGCTGCGCCGGCACCCGCTCGCGCGGGCGCTGCGGGTGGACAAGCTCACCCTCGCCGCGCTCGCCGCCACCCTGTACGCGCCGAGCACGCCCACCCGGGACGCGCTGCACGCCGACCCGGCCCGGCTGCGGAAACGGCTGGAACGGCTGCGCGACCGGCTCGGCGAGGACGGCTGCAAGGCCGAGGTGGTGCCCAGCGCCGCTGTGGTCGGCGGCGGCGGGGCACCCGGGGTGGAGCTGGACTCGTGGGCGCTGAGCCTGCCCGAGCGGTACGCCGGGCCGCTGCGTACCGGCGACCCGGCGATCCTCGGCCGGGTGCTGCAGGGCCGGCTCCTGCTCGACCTGCGCGCCGTGCCGGAGGGCGCCGACGCGCGGGTCCGCGCGGCAGTGCTGAGCGTGGAGGACTGACCGGCATGTGGGTGGTGGCGACCGCCGGGCACGTCGACCACGGCAAGTCCACGCTGGTGCGGGCGCTGACCGGGATGGAACCGGACCGGTGGGCGGAGGAACGCCGCCGGGGCATGACAATCGACCTCGGCTTCGCCTGGACGACACTGCCCTCGGGCGGCACCCTCGCCTTCGTCGACGTGCCCGGGCACGAGCGGTTCGTGCCGAACATGCTCGCCGGTGTCGGCCCGGTCCCGGCCGCGCTGATCGTGGTGGCCGCCGACGAGGGCTGGATGCCGCAGTCGGCCGAGCACCTGACCGCGCTGGACGCGCTGGGTGTGTCGTACGGGTTGCTCGCGGTGACCCGCGCGGACCTGGCCGATCCCGGCCCGGCCTCCGCGCGGGCCCGCGCGGAGGTCGCCGCCACGTCGCTGGGCGAGGTGGAGGCGGTGCCGGTCTCCGCGGTCACCGGCGCCGGGCTGCCCGAGCTGCGCGCCGCCCTGGACCGCCTGACCGCCCGGCTGCCCGACCCGGCCGCCGACGCGCCGGTGCGGCTCTGGGTGGACCGCGCGTTCACCGTCCGGGGCAGCGGCACTGTGGTCACCGGCACGCTCGGCGGCGGCCGGCTGCGCGTCGGCGACGAGCTGGAACTGGCCGCCACCGGCGAGACGGTACGGGTACGCGGACTGCACTCGCTCGGCGTCGCACACCCCGCCGTCGAGGCGGTGGCCCGGGTCGCGGTGAACCCGCGCGGCCTGCCCCGGGACCGGGTCGGGCGCGGCGACGCGCTGCTCAGCCCCGGCCGGTTCGGGCGTACCGACCTGCTCGACGTGCGGCTGTCCGGCGATCCGGCCGCCGACCTGCCGGCCACGCTCACCCTGCACGTGGGCTCGGCGGCGGTGCCCGCCCGGGTCCGGCCGCTGGGCCCGGACACGGTACGGCTGCGCCTGGCCCGTCCGTTGCCGCTGCTGATCGGCGACCGGGCGCTGTTGCGCGATCCCGGCCGGCACCACGTCGCGGGCGGCGTGACGGTGCTGGACGTGGACCCGCCGCCGCTGCGCCGCCGGGGCGCGGCCGCCGCCCGCGCGGCGGTGCTGGCCGGCCTGGACGGGCGGCCGGACCCGGCCGGGGAACTGCGGCGACGGCGGCTGGTCCGGGCCGGGGACCTGACCCGGATGGGCGTGCCACCGACCGCGACGCCGGTGGCCGGGCAGTGGCTGGCCGACCCGGAGCACTGGCGGGACCTGGGCCGCCGCCTCACCGAGGAGGTCACCCGGTACGCCGCCGAGCATCCGCTCGCCGCGGGCGTACCCGTCGACGTGCTGCGGCACCGGCTCGACCTGCCCGACCGCGCCCTGGTCACGGCGCTGCTGCGCCCACCGCTGCGGCTGCGTGACGGCCTGGTCACCGCGGCCCCGCAGCAGACCCTGCCGGACCCGGTGGCCCGGGCGGTGGACCGGGTCCGGGCCGAGTACGGCGACCGCCCGTTCCAGGCTCCCGAGGCGCACCACCTGGCCGACCTCGGGCTCGGCCCTCGGGAGATCGGCGCCGCGGTGCGGGCCGGCGCGCTGCTGAAGCTGGCCGAGAACGTGGTGCTGCTGCCCGGCGCACCGGACGACGCGGTACGCGTGCTCGCCGGGCTGCCGCAGCCGTTCACGCTCAGCGCCGCCCGGCAGGCGCTCGGCACCACCCGCCGGGTGGCGGTGCCGCTGCTGGAGCTGCTGGACCGGCGCGGGGCCACCCGGCGGTTGCCCGACGACGCCCGCGAGGTGGTCCGCCCGCCGGGCTGAGCCAACCGGCGCCACCGCCCCACGCCGGTCACCTACCGTGACGCCATGGACCCTTCCGCGGTCTGGCGGGACAAGAACCACAAGTGGCGGATCGAGGCGTACCGGGCACCGGACCTGCGCTTCGCCATCTTCGCCACGAACGGCCCCACCGAGTCGGCGCCGCTGTGGCTGTTCGGGATGGCCGCGCTGGCCCGCTGGCTGATGACCCACGCGATCTCGCTGGACGACCTGGAGACCGACTGATGGGTGTCCAGGTCGCGCTGGTGCTGGTCCTGATCCTGGTCAACGCCGCCCTGTCCGGCAGCGAGATGGCGCTGGTGAGCCTGCGGGAGGGGCAGTTGCGGCGGCTGGCGCGGTCCGGTCGGGCCGGGGCGCGCCTGAGCCGCCTCACCCGCGAGCCGAACCGCTACCTGGCCACCATCCAGCTCGGCATCACGCTCGCCGGGTTCCTCGCCTCGGCCGCCGCCGCGGTGACACTCGCCGAGCCGCTGGTCGGCCCGCTGGGCTTCCTCGGCGCGGCCGCCCGTCCGGTGGCGGTGTTCGTGGTGACGCTGCTGCTGACGTTCCTCACCCTCGTGGTGGGGGAGCTGGCGCCCAAGCGGCTGGCCATGCAGACGGCGGAACGGTGGGCGCTGATCAGCGCCGCCCCGCTGGACCTGCTGGCCCGGCTGTCGCGGCCGGCGGTGTGGCTGCTCGGCCGCTCCACCGACCTGCTGGTCCGGCTCGCCGGCGGCGACCCGCGCGCCAGCCGCGAGGAGGTGACCGAGGAGGAGCTGCGGGAGATGCTGGTCAGCCAGCGCGGCCTGTCCGCCCAGCAGCGGGAGATCCTCGCCGGAGCGTTCGACATCGCCGGCCGTACCCTGCGGGAGATCCTCGTCGCGCGCCGCGACGTGACCACGCTCCCCGCCGACCTGCCGGCGGCCGACGCGATGCGGCACCTGGCCGCGACCGGGCGGTCCCGGGCGCCGGTGATCGGACCGGGCGGCCTCGACGACGTCCGCGGCACCGTGCACATCCGCGACCTGGTGGACGCCGACGGCGCGCTCGTCGGCGACCGGGCCCGCCCGCCGCTGCTGCTACCCGGCACGCTGCCGGTGGCCGACGCGATGCGGCAACTGCGCCAGCGCCACGAACAGCTCGCCCTGGTGGTCGACGAGTACGGCGGCGTGGACGGCCTCGTAACCATGGAGGACCTGCTCGAGGAGGTGGTCGGCGAGCTGTACGACGAGACCGACAAGGACGTACGCCGCGCCGTGCGGGAGCCGGACGGCGCGTTGCTGCTGCCCGGCGACTTCCCGCTGCACGACCTGCCCGACGTGGGCGTGCGCGTGACGTTCCCGCTGTCGCGGGAGTACACCACGGTGGCCGGGCTGGTGCTGGCCGGTCTGGGCCGGCTGCCCGAGGGTCCGGGGGAGCGGGTGCGGCTGCCCGGCCTCACCGTCGAGGTGGTCGAGGTGGCCGGGCGCGCGATCCGCCGGGTCCGGCTGCGCGGCCCAGCTGTCGGCCGCTCCCCGGACTGACACCCGGACGGGGGACAACCGCCCGATCCCCGTCCCGTGTCCGGCCGCCGGCCGTACGGTGCGGGCGTGAAGGACCGAGGACTGCGTACGTTCATCACCGTGCTGGCCGGACTTGCCGTGATCTACTTCGGGTTCTCCGGGAGCCGCGGCAGCGGCGAGGAGGGCGTCTCCGGCGGCGTGGTGCTGCTCGCGCTGCTCGCCTCGCTGCTGGCCTGGAACCTCACCAAGCCCGGCCCGGCCAAGTAGCCGCCCGGCTCAGTGGGCGGTCGCGGCGCTGCGGCTCACCTCGCCGGCCGACTCCTCGCCCAGGGCCACCCGCACCAGCGCCGACGCCAGCCGGCCGAAGTCGGCCTCGCCGACCAGCCCGACCAGGTCACCCGGGCTCGCCGGCAGGCCCAGCCGGCGCGCCCCGGCGAGCGTGCGCCGGTCGGCGTACGGGCACACGTCCGGCCAGACCGACTGCGCCTCGCGCAGGAAGATGTCCGCGCCGGTGGGGCCGATGCCGGGGAACTCGGTGAGCAGCCGGCGCAGCACGGCCCGGTCGGCGCCGGCCTCCCTGTGCAGCCGCCGCAGGTCGCCGTGCCAGCGATCAAGGCAGAGCCGGGCGCCGGTGCCGAGCATGGTGGCGGTCCGCTCGTCGTAGCGCCGGTAGTGACCCCGGCCCAGCGCGTCGACCCGGTCCTGCCAGGTCGCCGCCTCCATCGCCTGCGGGGTGCGGTAACCGGCGGCGAACAGTTCCCGGGCGGCGGCCACCGCCACCGAGGCCCGGATCCGGGTGCTCAGCAGCGTGGTGAGCACCAGCAACTGGTACAGCGGGCCGGGCCGGTCGGCCAGGGCGATGCCGGCCTCCTCCGCGTACGTGCGGGACTGCCGGTCCAGCAGGGCTCGCGCGACGTTGCGATCGTCTGGCATCCACCCGCATTACCCGCCCCGGCCCCGGCCAGACCCCCGGGCCGAGCCGGAATGCGCCGGGCGGCGGCGGGTACGCGGGGCGGGTGCGCGGCCGACGCCGTGTGCTCCCACCGGGAAGGAGAGACCCGTGGTCAAGCCGCAGCAGGAGGAACTGCGCCGGAACGACCTCGGCGCCACCAGCCAGGACAGCCGTAAGACGGCCACCCAGGCGGGCGGCCGTTCGCGAGGCCGTGGCACGTCGAACGCCGACGCCGGACGGCCCGTCCCGAGGGGACAGGTGTCGCCGTACGGCCCGGCCGGTGAGCCGGTCGCCGACGACGAGAGCTAACCGCGCGCCGACGTCGGCCGCAGCCGCCGCCAGGTGGCTGCGGCCGACAGCCCGTACGCCAGGTGCGGAATCAGGTCGGAGACCCAGTCGCCGCGCCGCCACGTGCGCGGGTCGGTCACGCCGAGCACCGTCATCGAGCCGTCGGAGGTGGCCATCACCCCGCCGCCGAGCAGCACCGTGGCCAGCGGCAACGGCACCAGGCGACGCGCGGCGAGCAGGCCGAACGCGGCTCCGGCGGCGATGCCTGTGGCGTACCCGAGAAGTGGCCCCAGGCCGGAGCGGCGGTTCGCCGCCTCGTCGCCGGGGCCCAGGTCGACGTGCGTGACGTCGGCCAGCCGTCCGGCCACCGATTCGGGGGTGCTGCTGGCCGGCCGGGCCCGTAACGCCATGTCGAGGTAGGACACCGCGTTGAGGACGGCGCTGCCGACGGCGCCCGCGATGGCGCCGTCGACAACCGCTGCCGTCCTCACTTCGGGTCACCCGGTTCCCGGTTGCCCTTGGGGCCGTAGGTCCGTTCGCCCCGGACCACACCGCGTTGGCCCCTGTCGTCCTGGAGGATCCGGTTGGCGACCTGGTTCGCCTCCTTGTCGGCGGCCCGTCCGGACTGCTCGACGAGGTCGCGAAGGCGTGCCCGCTGCTTGTCGTACGCGTTGCTGCCCGGCCGTGGTCCTGGCATCTCTGCCTCCTGCGGATCGCTGTGCGCTGACCGTAGGCGTCTACCCGCCCGGGCCGGGACCAACCGTGCCGGACCGGCCGCACGGGCCGGCGCTCAGTCCGGGGCGCGGACCACCGCGACCGGGCAGGCGGACCGGTGCAGGATCCCCTGGCTCACCGAGCCGAGCAGCAGCCCGCTCAGCTCGCCCCGGCCCTGCCGCCCCACCACCACGAGTTGCGCGTCGCGGGACGCCGCGGCCAGCGCCGCGACCGGCTTGGCGCGTATCGCCTCGGTGTGCACCGCCAGCGCCGGCCACCGCTCGCCGATCCCGGCGAGCGCCTCGGCGAGCACCCGCTCCTGCTCGGCGTCGTCCCGGTTGCGCGAGGCCGCGTGCAGCACCCGCAGCGGCGCGTCGCGCACCGCCGCGGTCTCGGCGGCGAACTCGACGGCACCGCGCGACAGTGTGGAGCCGTCCACGCCGACCACGACCGGGCCGTCCGGGCGGGCGGCGCCGCGGTCGATCAGCACCGGGCAGTCGGCGTACGAGGCGACCTGCAGGGCGACCGAGCCGATCACGAGCGCGGCGAAGCCGCCCAGGCCCCGGTCGCCGAGCACGATCACGGCGGCGGTGGGGGACTCGGCGAGCAGTACCGCCGCCGCCTCGCCGTCGATGATCTCGCCGGTGATGCGCAGCCCCGGCGATTCCGCCTCGGCCACCGCGACCGCGTCGGCGACCAGCTGCTCGGCCTGGTGGCGCAGCCCCGCACCGGGTGGTGACCCGGCCGGCGCGGAGACCGGCACGCGCATCAGCGGCCAGATGAAGCCGTGCACCAGACGCAACGGCCGGTTGCGCGCCCGCGCCTCCCGGGCCGCCAGGCGTACCGCCCGCGTCGCGGGCTCGGAGCCGTCCACTCCGGCCACCACCGCGGCCCCGTTCGCCGAGTTCACCAGTACCTCCTCGTGGCGGGCACCCCCGTGGCCAGTATCGCGGCCGGGACGTTCGGCCCGGGGCGATACCGGCGGGCTCGTCCGCTGGGTACGCTGGCGTGCAGCGCCCAGGGGAGGGAGCCCCGTCGATGGATCAGCCGGACGGACCGAGCACCGCCCGCATGATCGACTACTGGCTCGGCGGCCGGCACCACCGCCCGGTGGACGTGGCCGCCGCGACGGCGTTCGAGGCGGCGTACGGGCCCTGCGCGGCGATCTTCCGCTCGCTGCGCGGCTTCCTCGGCCGTACCGTGCGGGCCATGGCCGACGACGGGATCGACGGCTTCCTGGTGTTCGGCGCGGGCGTGCCCACCTGCGGCAACGTGCACGAGGTCGCGCCGGAGGCGACGGTCCTCTACACCGACGTGGACCCGGAGACGGTCCGGCTGGGCCGGCGCCTGCTCGCCGGCAGCGACCGGGCCGGCTACGGCTACGGCGACGCCACCGACATCGGGACCGTCGACCGGGCGCAGTTGCACCGCTTCGTGCCGGGCTGGGGGAGACGGCCGGTGGGGGTGGTCTTCCTCGGGCTGGCGGCGTTCCTGGACGACGACACCCTCGCCCGTACGCTCGACGAGCTGTACCAGGCGGTGGCGCCGGGCAGCCGGCTGGCGATCGACTTCGACTCCGAGGAACTGGCCGGGCACCCGGAGGCGCTGGCCATGATGGGTCCGGCGTTCCGGATGCGGGCGCCCGGGCGGTTCGCGCCGCTGCTGGGCCGCTGGCAGCCGACCGGCGACGGCATCGTGCCGGTGGCGCGGTGGCGGCCGGTGGGGGAGCCGGAGCCGGTGCCGGACGCGTTCCACGGCGCGCTGGCGTCGCGCCCGGCCGGCTGAGCCGGTCCCGGCACGCGCGGCCGAGGCGGAGCGTACGCCGTCCCGTGGCCTTCGTATGATGTTTGCTCTGTAGCAATAGTCGTCATCGGAGGATGAGCATGCCGGAGGCGTCCGGAACGGTGTCGCGTGCCCTGCGCACGGCGCCGCCCGACAAGCTGGTGGAGACCGCGGACGCGGTGCTGCGCCAGACGCTCGGGGCCGCGCGGGCGGAGGTGTTCGTCGCCGACTACCGCGCCAGCGGACTCTGGCCGGTGCTCGACCCGGATGTGCCCGACGGCGGCCCGCTGCTGGCCCGCAGCGTGGCCCAGCGCTGTTTCAGCAGCCAGGAGCCGGTTCTGGACATCGTCGAGGACGGCCGCTGCCGGGCGTACCTGCCGCTGTCGGTGTGGGGCGAGCGGCTCGGCGTGCTGATGGTGGAGCTGCCCGGCGACCCGGACGCGGCCACCGTGGAGGCCGCCCGCGACGCCGCCGGGGAACTCGCCGTGGCGATCCGGGCGGCCGACCGGGAGACCGACCGCTACCGGCGGGCCCGGCGGCGGGAACGGCTGAGCATGGCCGCCGAGATGCAGTGGGACCTGTTGCCGGGGCGCAGCGTACGGCTGGGCGACGCGCTGCTCGCCGGACAGCTCGAACCGGCGTACACGGTGGGCGGTGACCACTTCGACTGGTCGGTGGACGGTGACCGGCTCACCCTCACCGTGCTCAACGGCACCGGCATCGGCCTGGCCGCGTCGATGCTGACGGCGATGACCGTCAACGCCATGCGCAACGCCCGGCGGTCCGGCGGCAGCCTGGTGGAGCAGGCGGAGCTGGCCTCGGACACCATCTACTACCAGCACCGGGGCAGCCGGCACGTGGCCACCCTGCTGCTGGAGCTGGACAGCCGGCGGGGCGTGATGCGGGTGGTGGACGCCGGCTCTCCGCAACTGCTGCGGCTGCGCGGGGGCCGCGTCACGCCGATCGCGCTGGAGCAGCAACTGCCGCTGGGCATGTTCGCCGAGACGCGCTACGACGTGCAGGAGTTCACTCTGGATCCGGGCGACCGTCTCTTCGTGGTCAGCGACGGGGTGTACGCGGCGGAGCCCGACGACCAGGAGCCGTACGGCGTCCGGGCGATGGCGCGCGCGATGCGGTCGACTCGGCTGCAGCCGGCGACCGAGGCAGTTGGTACGGTGATGCGCGAACTGCACGCGTACCATGCCGACGCGGATCTCCGCGACGACGCGGTGGTCGTCTGCCTGGACTGGCTGGGCTCCAGCCGGTCCGACGACGCGACGGGGCAGTGACCGGGGCGGCGGAGCGAACACGAGCGGGACGATCGCAGGGGACAGCGAGTGGAGCGACCTCCGAATCTTGCCGCGGCCATCGAGTCGGCTGCGGAGGCGCTCATCGGTGTGCTCGACTCCGCGACCTCCCGGCACACCGTCAGCGTCTCACCCACCCAGTTGCGGGTGCTGTCGCTGATCGTGTCGCATCCGGACACCAACGTGAACCGGCTGGCCGAGCTGCTGGACGTGGTCCCGTCGTCGGCGAGCCGGCTCTGCGACCGCCTCGAGGCGGTCGGCCTGTTGCGCCGGGTGGCCGACCCGCGCGACCGGCGGGAGGTGCGGCTGATCCCGACCGCGGCGGCGGACACGCTGCTGCGCGACCTCCAGGAGAGGCGGCACCGGGCGGTGCAGGCCGTGCTCGACCGGATGCCCAACCGGGTGCAGCACGAGCTGCTGCTGGCGCTTGTGGCGTTCAGTCAGGCGGCCACCACGTCCGCCCCGCAGGCCGGCTCCGACTCGGCCGCGCGTACAGCCTGACCCGGCACGCCGGCGTCCGCCCCGCCTCCCACCGCTCGACTAGTGTCCTAGGATGCCTTAGCGGTTGTGATGGTCGCCACCGTGACACCGCTGAGCAACCACGCAGCGGGCGAACGGAACGGGAAGGGCGAGCCCGATATAGTGGCAGCGCTACTGGGCGGCCCGTGATCACGGGCCGCGTCGGGGAGGTCCCAGCCCGGGATCACAGAGGGCGCCGGCGTCTGACCGGCCGGCAACGCGCACGTCCCTCCAGCGGCCGCTCGTCCGGCTGCCGGACCGTGCTGCGAAGGGAGGGTTCGGTGTCGCGTCGGCCGGCTCCAGCTGAGCAACCGGATTCCAGGGCCACCACGGTCGTGGGAGACCGCGTCCTCACGCTGCCCAACCTGATCAGCTTCGTCCGGCTCGTCGGCGTGCCGGTCTTCCTGTACCTGTTCCTCGTGGTCCGTGCCGACGTCGCCGCCATCGCGGTGCTCGCCGTGGGCGGCACCAGCGACTGGGTGGACGGCTGGATCGCCCGCCGTCTGGGCCAGGTGAGCCGGCTCGGCGAGCTGCTCGACCCGCTGGCCGACCGCCTCTACATCCTCGCCACGCTGCTCGCGTTCACCGCCCGCGAGGTGGTGCCCTGGCAGTTCACCGGGGCGCTGCTGGCCCGCGAGCTGCTGCTGCTGGTGTCCCTCGGCGTGCTGCGCCGGTACGGCTACGGCCCGCCGCCGGTGCACTACATGGGCAAGACCGCGACGTTCCTGCTGCTGGCGGCGTTCCCGGTCCTCCTGCTGGCGGACGCGGTGCCGGGCGCCGGCACCGCCGCCGGCGCGATCGGCTGGGGGCTGGCCTGGTGGGGCCTGGTCCTCTACTGGGTGGCCGGCGCGATGTACGTGGTGCAGGCCAGCCGCCTCGTGCGGGTCATGCGGGAGCGGCGCGCGGAGGCGGCGGCATGACCGCGCCGCCGTCCCGGGACGGGGAGAAGGAGCGCGACCCGTCGAGCCGGGTGTACGCGCCGGACTTCCTGACCGAGCTGTTCCGTAATCCGCTGGATCCGGGATACGGGGACGCGTCGGCGCGCCGGGCGACGGGCTCGATGTCGCGGGTGCGGCAGGTGCTGGGCCGCCCGGTGAGCCTGCTGGTGCTGGCGGTGATCGGGTTCCTGTTCGCGGTGGCGTACCGGGAGACGGTGGCGGAGGAGCCGAGCCGCGCGACGGCGCGGGCCGGCCTGGTCGCCGAGATCAAGGGCCGGGAGGCGGAGACCGACCGGTTGACCGAGCGCGCCGAGCAGTTGCGCGAGGAGGTCGGCCGGCAGCGGGACGCGACGCTGAGTGGTTCGCAGGCGTCCCGGTTGCGCACGCTGGAGGCGGGTACCGGCCTGGCCCGGGTGCGCGGGGACGGCGTGGTGGTGCGGCTGGCCGACGCGGCGGCGGACGAGGACGGCGTGACCAACGGGGACGCGGGTCCGTCCCGGGTGCTGTATTCGGATCTGCAGAAGGTCGCTAACGCGTTGTGGGCGGCGGGCGCCGAGGCGGTGGCGGTGAACGGCCAGCGGTTGACGGCGACGTCGACGATCCGGTCGGCGGGTGAGGCGATCCTGGTGGACTACCGGCCGGTGACGGGTCCGTACGAGGTGCAGGCGATCGGGCCGAGGTCGATGCGGGACCGGTTCGACGAGAGCCGGGCGGCGGCGTTGATGCGTGAGGTGGCGCGGACGACGGGTCTGTCGTTCGGGGTGAAGCGGGTCGGTGACCTCACGTTGCCGGCGGCGCCGCAGCCGCGGCTACGCTACGCCGAGCCTCCGGCGACTCCCGGTCCGAGCGCGAGTGCGCGTCCGTCGGGTTCGGGTGCCGCCGGTTCGTCGAGTCCTGGGTCGTCCGGCCCGGATGTTTCTTCCAGCCCCTCGGGAGGTGGCCGATGATCGCGGTGCTGGCGTTGCTCGCCGGTGTGGTGCTCGGGGTGTATCTGGACCCCACCGTGCCGGCGGCGTTGCAGCCGTATCTGCCGATCGCTGTGGTGGCCGCGTTGGACGCGGTGTTCGGTGGGGTGCGGGCGAAGCTGGACCGGATCTTCGACGACAAGCAGTTCGTGGTGTCGTTCATCTCGAATGTGCTGGTGGCGGGTCTGATCGTGTATCTGGGTGACCAGTTGGGTGTGGGCGGTCAGTTGTCGACGGGTGTGGTGGTCGTGCTCGGCGTGCGCATCTTCGGAAACGTGGCGGCGATCCGCCGGCACCTGTTCCGGGCGTAGGTTTGTGGCGATGAGCGAGGAACACAGGGAGACGGGGACGGGGTGGCCGCGGCCGGGGGAGCCGGCGCGGCCGTCGGGTCCGGCTGGTGAGCCGGATCCGCGCCCGGACGCGCCCGATCCGGACGAGTTGAGCCCGTTGGCGCCGGTGGAGCCGGTGCCGGACGAGGCGGCGGAGCCCGCGGAGCGGGAAGCGGTGCCGGAGTCCGAGCCGGAGCCGGGTGCGGCGGCCGGTGCGCCGTCGGTGGCCCGGCGGTTCTCGTCGGCGGGCGCGATGATCGCGGTGCTGCTGGCGTTGCTGGGTTTCACGCTGGTGGTGCAGTTCAAGACGACGTCGACGGATCCGACGCTCGCGGCGACGCGGGAGGAGGACCTGGTGCGGATCTCGTCGGATCTGGATTCGCGGGAGCGGCGGCTGCGCCAGGAGATCGAGTTGCTGGAGGAGAGCCAGCGGCAGTTGCGCTCGGGTGAGCAGGGCCGGCAGGCGGCGTTGGAGGAGGCGACGCGGCGGGCGGACGAGCTGGGCATCCTGGCGGGTACGTTGCCGGCGGTGGGTCCGGGTCTTGAGGTGCGGTTCTCGGGGCCGTCGAAGGCGGTGTCGTCGACGCGGATCCTGGACGCGGTGCAGGAGTTGCGGGGTGCGGGCGCGGAGGCGATGCAGATCCAGGGGGCGGACGGTACGGCGGCGCGGGTCATCGCGTCGACGTATTTCGTGGACGGGCCCGATGGTGCGCTGGTGGTGGACGGGCGTCGGTTGACGGGTCCGTTCACGATCATGGTGATCGGTGATCCGGCGACGATGCGTACGGCGTTGAACATTCCCGGCGGGGTGGTCGCATCGGTGCGGGACGGCGGCGGTAACGTGACCTCCGAGGATCGTGAGGTTGTGGAGGTTTCGCAGCTGCACGCGCCGATCAAGCTGGACCACGCCCGGCCGGTTTCGTGACCGGTCGCGGCCGCGCCGGTTTCTCCGGTGCACCGATGACGAAGGACGCAGCTGGTGATTCCTGAGGATCTGCGGTACACCGCCGAGCACGAGTGGGTGGTCGGTGGTGACGGTGGTGTCGTCCGCGTCGGTATCACGCACTTCGCGCAGGACGCCCTGGGTGACATCGTGTTCGTGCAGCTGCCGGAGCCCGGTGCGGTGGTGGCGGCGGGTGAGTCGCTGGGCGAGATCGAGTCGACGAAGAGTGTGTCGGAGATCTACGCGCCGCTGAGCGGTACGGTGTCGGCGCGCAACGAGGCGTTGACCGACACCCCTGAGGTGATCAACACGGATCCGTACGGTGCGGGGTGGTTGGTCGAGATCACTCCGGACGATCCGGCGGCGGTCGAGGGTTTGCTGACCGCCGATGCGTACCGCGAGCTCACCGAGAGCTGAGTTCGTGCTGTTCCGGGCGGCGGCGTGGTTCCGCGCGTCCGGTTGCCCTGCATTTCGGCGCTGGCTAGGCTCGCCCAGTCGACCGAGAACCAATAGTTTGAGCGTTGCGGAATGCGCCTTCCCGGGCAAGGGGAGCCAGCCGCCGGGTGTGGTGTTGCCCGGCGGCCAGACCCGCCATTCCCTGACGCCGACCGAACAGATCCGTGAGGTGGTCCCATGACGCGCCCAGACGACGAGTTCCCCCCGCTCGACGTCACTTCGACGCTCAATCTCGGCTCGCTCGACGAAGTGCTGGAGGGGCCGGACACCGATGTGGTGCCGAGCCGGATGTCCGGTTCGTTGCCGCCGGGTATGGCGTTGCTGGTGGTTCGCCGGGGTCCGAATGCGGGTGCCCGGTTCCTGTTGGACCACGATGTGACGACGAGTGGGCGGCACCCGGACAGTGACATCTTCCTGGACGACGTGACGGTGTCGCGGCGGCACGCGGAGTTCCACCGTGACGGTGGGACGTTCACGGTGCGGGATGTGGGCAGCCTGAACGGCACGTACGTGAATCGTGAGCGGGTCGAGGCGGCCACGTTGAGTAACGGTGACGAGGTGCAGATCGGTAAGTTCCGGGTGGTGTTCATCGCCGGTCCGCGTCCGGAGGAGGCCGGCCGGGGGTGAACGAGCCTGCGGCTTCGACGCCGTCCGGGGCGGCGCGGGCGCCTGCGCTGATGAGTATCGGCGAGGTGCTGGCGCAGTTGCGGCCGGAGTTTCCGGACGTCACGATCTCGAAGTTGCGGTTCCTGGAGGCCGAGGGCCTGGTGGAGCCGCAGCGGACGCCGGCGGGTTATCGGAAGTACGGCTGGGACGATGTGGCGCGGTTGCGGTTCGTGTTGACCGCGCAGCGGGATCAGTATCTGCCGTTGCGGGTGATCCGGGAGCAGTTGGCCCGGTGGGACGGGTCTGGCCCGTCGCCGGGGCGGGGGCGGCCGAACCTGGTGGCTGTGGGTCCGGGTGGTGAGGTTCCGGGCCGGGAGCCGGGGGAGTCGGCCGAGTCGTCGGAGGTGCGGCTGGACCGGGCCGGTCTGATCGCTCGTAGTGGTGTTGACGAGTCGACGCTCGCGGAGTTGGAGCGGCTGGGTGTGCTGGTGTCGGATCCGCCGGGGTGGTACGACGCGGATGCGTTGATCATCGCGAGTGCGGTGGCGGGTCTGGCGGCGTACGGGTTGGAGCCGCGGCATCTGCGGGCGTACCGGTCGGCGGCGGATCGTGAGGTCGGCTTGTTCGCGCAGTTGGTGGCGCCGTTGGCGCGGCAGAGTGATCCGGCGGCGCGGGCTCGGGCGGCGGAGACGGCGCGGGAGCTGGTGGCGTTGTCGCAGCGGTTGCACGCGGCGTTGCTGCGGGTGGGGTTGCGGTCGACGTTGGGCCGGTGAGGTCGGTGCGGAGGGTCGGGTGCCGTTACGGCGTCCGGCCCTTCGTCGCGTGTGGGCGCGGAAAGATCTGCTTGGTGGCGCGTGTCGTAGGCTTGCCGGGGTATGCCCGTCCGGCGAGGCGTGGTGCACGTAGCGCGTGGGACTCCCGTGTCCTGGTCCGTGTACCGTGCAGGGAAGGGCGCGGTGCAAGGTGACGACGACACGGAGGCGGCGGTGCGCGAGCTGAGCGTGGTCGGAGTTCGGGTGGAGCTGCCCAGTAACCAGCCGATCGTCCTGCTGCGGGAGGTCGAGGGGGACCGCTATCTGCCGATCTGGATCGGCGCGGTCGAGGCGACGGCGATCGCCTATGAGCAGCAGGGGGTCAAGCCGGCCCGGCCGTTGACGCACGATCTGCTGCGGGATGTGCTGGCGGCGTTGCAGGCGCCGTTGCGGGCGGTGGAGATCACCGAGTTGAAGGAGAACGTGTTCTACGCGGATCTGCTTCTGGGTGACGGGGTGCGGGTGTCGGCGCGGCCGAGTGACTCCATCGCGTTGGCGTTGCGGGTGGGTGCTCCGATTCGTTGTGCGGAGCAGGTCCTCAGCGAGGCGGGGATCGTGATCCCGGACGAGCAGGAGGACGAGGTGGAGAAGTTCCGGGAGTTCCTGGATCAGGTGCGTCCGGAGGACTTCGCGGGTTGAGGCGTGCCGGTGCGTGGTGTCGCCGGGTGGTGGCGCGGCGTGTCGTGGTGTCTCCTGCGGGTGAAGTGCGGGGGGCGGCGTTAGGGTTGCCGTGTCGAGTGGTGCGCGTACGGGGAGTCGGCGCGGCACCGCCACGGGCGCGGGGAGGTTGGTCCGGATGCACGAGCCGCGGGATCCTGGTCCGAGTGTGGAGCAGCAGCAGGCGGGTGTGGGGGCCGATCCGGCCGGTGACGGCGAGGTCGGTTATCGGGGTGTGACCGCGTGTTCGGCGGTGGGCATCAGTTACCGGCAGCTCGACTACTGGGCGCGTACGGCGCTTGTGGTGCCGAGTGTGCGTGACGCTTCGGGTTCGGGGACGTCGCGGTTGTACTCGTTCCGCGACCTGGTGGTGTTGAAGGTCGTGAAGCGGCTGCTGGACGCCGGGGTGTCGTTGCAGAACATCCGGAAGGCGATCGAGGCGTTGCGGTCGCGTGGGGTGGACGATCTGGCGGGCATCACGTTGATCTCCGATGGGACGACCGTGTACGAGTGCCGGTCTCCGGAGGAGGTGGTCGACCTGTTGCAGGGCGGCCAGGGGGTGTTCGGCATCGCTATCGGTGGGGCGTTCAAGGAGATCCAGGGTTCGTTGTCGCATCTGCCGGCGGAGCCGGTGGGTGGGCAGGAGCCGGCGGCCGCGGCGGAGCCGGAGGCCGAGCCGGTGGGTGACGAGTTGGCGGCGCGGCGGGCCCGGCGTCGGGCCGGGTGACCTGCGTCGCGTCTCGTTGACGGGATCGCGCCGCGCCCGAAAAGGGTGTGGCGCGATTCGTGTTTTGGTGACGGGGTGTGCTCCTTCCCGGTGGCCTTCGGGGTGTGTGCGGCGCGGTTCGAGTAGTGCGTGAATGTCCGCAGGTCACTGCCGCTGCGCACGTGATGTCCGAAAAGGACGGTACGTCGTTCGTGTTCACCTGCTGTCGCCGCCTGGTAGCTCTTTGTTCATCGACCTCGCCCCGGTTGTTGACTGTCCGTAGTTGACAGTTCTCGGGATCCGGACAGGGTGGGCGTGAACTGGCGTGTCGGGCACGCTATGGTCCGTTCCGGTCGTCGGCGTGTCGAGATCACGGCGGAACGCTGTGTGATGCCGCGCCGGACGGCGAACCCCTGCCGCGGCGCTGACCGCGGACCCCTGCTGGAAGGACCGAGCATGACGGTGACGAGCGAGACCACCCCGATCTCCCACTACGAGCGCATCGGTGGCGCGGCGGCGGTGAAGGCCGCTGTGGAGCTGTTCTACGACAAGGTGCTGGCCGATCCTGATCTGGCCGGCTACTTCGCCGACGTGGACATGGTGGAGCAGCGGCGGCACCTGGCGTTGATGCTGGCGGTGGTGCTGGGTGGCCCGAACGAGTACGCGGGCCGCGGGCTGGACGAGGCGCACCAGCCGTTGAACATCACGGGCGAGCACTACGCGAAGGTCGGTGAGCACCTGACCGCGACGCTGGTGGAGCTGGGCGTGCCGGCGGACGTGATCGCCGACGTGCAGGTCGTGCTCGGGCAGGTGCGGGAGCAGGTCGTGTCGGCGGGAGACGCCTGAGCGTGGACGTCGCACGGCTCAAGCAGAGCTGGTCCCTGGTCGCCGCGCACGGCGACCAGGTGCCGCTCTACTTCTATTCGACGCTGTTCCTGTCGCATCCGGAGACGCGGCAGATGTTCCCGACGAACATGGCCGGGCAGCGGGACCGTCTGGTGGCGGCGTTGGGGCATGTGGTGTCCCACGTGGATCAGGTGGACCGGCTGGTCGGGTTCCTGCGGGACCTCGGCGCGGATCACCGGAAGTTCGCGGTGCGCGCCGAGCACTACCCGGCCGTCGGTGAGGCGCTGCTGGCGACGTTGCGGCACTTCTGCGGTGAGGCGTGGACCGAGGAACTGGCCGCCGACTGGACCGCGGCGTACGGGCTGGTCGCGCAGGTGATGACGGAGGGCGCGCAGGCCGCGGAGTCGCAGTCGCCGCCGTGGTGGGTGGCGGAGGTGCTGACCCACGAGCAGCGCACGTTCGACGTGGCGGTGCTGACGGTGCGTCCGCAGTATCTGTTGCCGTTCCGGCCGGGCCAGTCGATCGGGGTGTCGCATCCTGCGGTGCGGTCGTGGCGGTACTACTCGCCGGCGAACGCGCCGCGTCCGGACGGCACTGTGGAGCTGCATGTGCGGGCCGCGCCGGGTGGTGTGGTGTCGTCGCGGCTGGTGTACGGGTGCGCGGCCGGTGACCAGATCCATTTGGCGTCGCCGGTGGGGGACCGGTTGACGTTGTGGCAGGCCGGGTCGTCGGATCTGCTGCTGCTGGCCGGTGGCACCGGCTGGGCGCCGGTGAAGGCGCTGGTGGAGCAGGTCGCGGCGGAGGGTTCGGGGCGGCGGGTGGACCTGTATGTGGGTGCCCGTTCGCGGACGGAGTTCTACGACAGCGAGGCGATCGACAAGTTGGCGGCGACGCATCCGTGGCTGCGGGTGTCGTACGTGGCGGGGGCGGAGCCGGGGCGGCCGGGGGAGCCGGTGCGGATCGCCGACCGGGCGCTGGCCGACGGGGACTGGCGGTCGCGGCATGTGTACGTGTGCGGGTCCGACGAGATGGTGGGTCATTCGGTGGCGGCGTTCGCCGCTGCCGGTTACGAGCCGGGCCAGGTGCATCACGAGGGTTACGGCAAGCACTGGTACGGCCCGGCGTGGCGGACGATGACCGGCGCCGACGGGCCGGGAACAACGGAGGTGAGCCGGTGAGCGCGGGCCCGATCAGTGGTTACGACGCGCAGCAGGTGTCCGGTCCGGTGCAGGTGCGGTTGACCGCCGACCGGGTCCGGCGGTGGGAGTTCGGGTCGGCGGCGTTCACCCGGCGCGGTTACGACCAGACCGATGTGGACCGGTTCCGGTTGCAGGTGGCCGACGAGCTGGATCTGCTGGCGGCGCAGGTGGCGAACCTGCGGGCGGAGAACGAGCGGCTCAACGACCATCTGGAGCTGCACCGGCACGGGGTGATCCCGAGCGCCGAGGCGGCGGTGGCGCCGGCGGCGAAGGAGGTCAACCTGTTGTCGGCGGCGCAGCGGGAGGCCGAGCAGATCATCGCGCAGGCCCACGACTACGCGCGCCGGGTCGCCGAGTACGCCCGTACCCAGTACGAGAGTTACATGCGGGCGGCGGCGGAGGAGGCGAAGCGGGAGGCCGAGCGGGCGGTGGCGGAGTACCGCAGCGCGGCCGGGAGCGGCTTCGACGACTCGGTGGCGGCGCGGGAGGCGCTGCGGATCTTCGGCGAGATGATGATCTCGCACATGCAGGCGGCGGCGCGGCACCTCGACGACGGCAGTGAGCAGCTGGCGCGCACGATGGAGCGGATCGCCCGGGAGTTGCCGCAGGGCGGTGGGGGCGTGCCGCAGCCGGCGTTGTCGCGTCACCAGCGTTGAGCGCCTGTCCCGGCCCGCCTGTCCCGGCGGGCCGGGACGTGCCGGCGGGTCAGACGGCGGCGATCGCCTCGGCGATGGGGCTGTCCCCGCCGACCAGTTCCAGGGTGTGCCCGGCGGTGGCCGGGGCGTACAGCAGGGCGAGCAGCACCCGGGCCACGTCGGCGCGGCTGATCGCGCCGGGTTCGACGTGTCGGGCCAGGGTGATGCGGCCTTCGGGTTCGTCGTCGGTGAGGCGGCCGGGCCGCAGCACCGTCACGTCGAGGTCCCGCGTGGTGACGTCGTCCTCGGCGGCCTTCTTGGCCCGCAGGTACGCCGCCCACACGTCGTCGGTGCCGTCGGCGGGGGCGGCGTCCACGCCCATGGAGGAGACCAGCAGGTAGCGGCGTACCCCGGCCTGGACGGCGGCGTCGGCGAGCAGCACGGCGGCCCCGCGGTCGACGGTGTCCTTGCGGTCGGCGCCGCTGCCGGGTCCGGCGCCGGCGGCGAACACGACCGCGTCGGCGCCGTGCAGGTGCGCGGCGAGGGTGCCGACGTGGGTGTGTTCCAGGTCGCAGACGACGGGTTCGGCACCGGCGGCGCGCAGCGCGGCGGCGTGGTCGGGGTTGCGGATGAGTCCGACCGCGGTGTCGCCGCGTCCGGCCAGTTCCCGCTCCAGCAGTTTGGCGATCTTTCCGTGGCCTCCGGCGATGACGACGCGCATATGGTCAACCTAGCCCGCCCGGGCGTACCCCGCCGGGTGACCGGCCTCGCCGATCACCGTGCCGGCGAGGGAGCATGGACGGGTGAGTGAGGCGTTCGAGGAGTTGACGCGGCTGGTGGCCGCCGGTGGTGTGGTGGTGCTCAGCGGCGCGGGCCTGTCCACCGAGTCGGGCATCCCGGACTACCGGGGGCCCAGCGGCGCGGCCCGGCGGCACACCCCGATGACGTACCAGGAGTTCACCCGGGATCCGCTGG
Source organism: Micromonospora sp. NPDC049151 (assembly GCF_040648395.1). Lineage (NCBI taxonomy): Bacteria > Bacillati > Actinomycetota > Actinomycetes > Micromonosporales > Micromonosporaceae > Micromonospora > Micromonospora sp. NPDC049151. Next base: position 12,536 of record NZ_JBEZDP010000031.1, on the reverse strand, counting down.
CGCGGCGGCGGTACTGGGCGCGTAGCCACCTGGGCTGGCAGATGATCGCGCGGGCGGCGCCGAACGACGGGCACCGGGCGGTGGCCCGGTTGCAGGCGGCCGGGCTGCTCGGGGGGATCATCACCCAGAACGTCGACGGGCTGCACACGGCGGCCGGCGCGGCCGGGGTGATCGAGTTGCACGGCCGCCTCGACGAGGTGACGTGCCTGGACTGCGGCAACGCCACCGGCCGCGACGAGCTGCACCGGCGGCTGTCGGAGGCGAACCCGGGTTTCGACGCCCGGGTGGCGCGTGTCAACCCCGACGGTGACGTGGATCTGCCCGACGAGGCGGTGACCGGGTTCCGCACTGTCGGCTGCGCGCTCTGCGGCACGGGCATGCTGAAACCGGACGTGGTGTTCTTCGGTGAGACGGTGCCCGCGCCCCGGGTCGCCGACTGTTTCGCCCTGGTCGAGCGGGCCCGGGCGCTGCTGGTGCTCGGGTCGTCGTTGACGGTGATGTCGGGGCGGCGGTTCGTGCTGCGGGCGGCCCGCCACGGCATCCCGGTGGCGATCGTCAACCAGGGTGTCACCCGTGGCGACGGGTACGCGGCGCTGCGCCTGGACGCGCCGCTGGGTGCCACGCTGTGCGCGCTGGCCGACCGGCTGGTGGCGGCCCCGGCGGCGGTGTGATCATCCCCCGGGACATGAGCCGGAAACACGCCCGCTGGTAGCGTGGAAGGTGCCGGTACCACCCACGTGGGAGAGACCGTCGATCCGACGGCGCCGAAGGGGCAGATTCTCCCCGGAACCTCTCAGGCAAAAGGACCACGTGGGCAGGCGCTGTGGAGCGCGTCAGCGCGACTCAGGGGGAGGCCGACCCGTCGACCTCGCCCCACCAAGGAGCGCAGCGCATGACCGCAGAGCAGTTCGCCGACCGGCACATCGGTCCCGGCCGCGACGACGAACGCCGGATGCTGGAGACCGTCGGTTACGGCTCCGTCGACGAGCTGATGGACGCGGCGATCCCCGAGGTGATCCGCTGGCACGGCACCCTGGACCTGCCGGCTCCGGCGAGCGAGCGGGAGGCGATCGCCGAGTTGCGCGCCCTGGCCGCCCGCAACACCGTCGCCGTGTCCATGATCGGCCTGGGGTACCACGGCACGCACACCCCGGCGGTGATCCGCCGCAACGTGCTGGAGAACCCGGCCTGGTACACCGCGTACACGCCGTACCAGCCGGAGATCAGCCAGGGCCGGCTGGAGGCGCTGCTGAACTTCCAGACCATGGTCACCGACCTGACCGGTCTGGCCACGGCGAACGCCTCCATGCTCGACGAGGGCACCGCCGCGGCCGAGGCGATGACGCTCGCGCGCCGCGCGTCCAAGAGCAAGAGCCCGGTGTACGTGGTCGACGCCGACGCGCTGCCGCAGACCGTCGCGGTGATCGCCAGCCGCGCCGAGCCGCTCGGCATCGAGGTGCGCGTGATCGACGTGGAGCGCGACGAGTTGCCGGCGGAGTTCTTCGGCCTGCACCTGCAGTACCCGGGCGCCTCCGGCGCGGTCCGGGATCACCGGGCGCTGGTCGAGGCGGCGCACGGCGTGGGCGCGCTGGTGGCTGTCGCGGCGGACCTGCTGGCGTTGACGCTGCTGCGCCCGCCGGGCGAGATCGGCGCCGACATCGCCGCCGGCACCACCCAGCGGTTCGGTGTGCCGATGGGCTTCGGCGGGCCGCACGCCGGCTACCTGGCGGTGCGTTCGGGCCTGGAGCGGATGCTGCCGGGCCGCCTGGTGGGGGTGTCCCGCGACGCCGACGGCAACCCGGCGTACCGGCTGGCGTTGCAGACCCGCGAGCAGCACATCCGCCGGGAGAAGGCGACCAGCAACATCTGCACCGCGCAGGTGCTCCTCGCGGTGATGGCCGGCATGTACGCCGTCTACCACGGCCCGGACGGGCTGCGCGCGATCGCCCGGCGTACCCACGAGGCGGCGGCGCGGCTCGCGGCCGGGCTGCGGGCCGGCGGCGTCGACGTGGCCGACGTGCCGTTCTTCGACACCGTCACCGCGATCGTGCCGGGCCGGGCCGCCGACGTGGTGGCCGCCGCGGCCGAGCGCAACGTGAACCTGCGGCTGGTCGACGCCGACCGGGTCGGCGTGTCGTGCGACGAGACCACCACGCCCGCGCACCTTGAGGCGGTGTGGGCGGCGTTCGGCGTCGACGGGTTCGACGGCGACACCGTGACGGCGCTGCCGGACGGGCTGGCCCGCACGTCGGGCTTCCTCACCCACCCGGTGTTCCGCAGCCACCACTCGGAGACGGCGATGCTGCGTTACCTGCGCCGCCTGGCCGACTTCGACTACGCGCTGGACCGGGGCATGATCCCGCTGGGGTCGTGCACGATGAAGCTCAACGCGACCACCGAGATGGAACCGATCACCTGGCCGGAGTTCGCGCACCTGCACCCGTTCGCGCCGGACACGCAGACCGCCGGGTACCGGGAGCTGATCGCGCAGCTGGAGGGCTGGCTGGCCGAGGTCACCGGCTACGACGCGGTCAGCGTGCAGCCCAATGCCGGGTCGCAGGGTGAGCTGGCCGGGCTGCTGGCGATCCGCGGCTACCACCGGGAGCGCGGCGAGGGGCACCGCGACGTGTGCCTGATCCCGTCGTCGGCGCACGGCACCAACGCCGCGTCGGCGGTGATGGCCGGCATGCGGGTCGTGGTGGTCGGCTGCGACGCCGACGGCAACGTCGACCTGGTCGACCTCGACGCGAAGATCGACAAGCACCGGGACGCGCTCGCCGCGATCATGGTGACGTACCCGTCGACGCACGGCGTGTACGAGACCGGCATCGCCCAGCTGTGCGCGAAGGTCCACGACGCGGGCGGGCAGGTGTACGTCGACGGCGCGAACCTCAACGCGCTGGTCGGGTTCGCCAAGCCGGGCCGGTTCGGCGCGGACGTGTCGCACCTGAACCTGCACAAGACGTTCTGCATTCCGCACGGCGGTGGCGGCCCGGGCGTGGGCCCGGTGGCGGTGCGGTCGCACCTGGCGCCGTTCCTGCCCGGTGACCCGCTCGGCGCGCGCGCCGACGGGCGGCCGGCGATCTCGGCGGCGAACCACGGGTCGGCGGGGATCCTGCCGATCCCGTGGGCGTATCTGCGGATGATGGGCGCCGACGGCCTGGCCCGCGCCACCGGCGTGGCGGTCCTGGCGGCGAACTACGTGGCGGCGCGGCTGCGCAACCACTTCCCGGTGCTGTACGCCGGCAACAAGGGCCTCGTCGCGCACGAGTGCATCCTGGACCTGCGTCCGCTGACCAAGGCCACCGGCGTGAGCGTCGACGACGTGGCGAAGCGGCTGATCGACTACGGCTTCCACGCGCCGACGATGTCGTTCCCGGTGGCCGGGACGCTGATGGTGGAGCCGACGGAGAGTGAGGACCTGGCCGAGCTGGACCGCTTCTGCGACGCGATGATCGCGATCCGGGCGGAGATCGACAGGGTCGGCTCGGGGGAGTGGCCGGCGGGGGACAACCCGCTGTCCAACGCGCCGCACACCGCGGCGATGGTGTCGGCCGACGAGTGGCCGCACCCGTACCCGCGGTCGGTGGGCGCCTACCCGGCCGGCGTGGACCGGACGGGCCGGTACTGGCCTCCGGTGCGGCGCGTCGACGGCGCGTACGGCGACCGGAACCTGGTCTGCTCGTGTCCCGCGCCGGAGGCGTTCGAGGACTGAGCGGCGGACGCCGGGGCGGTGGGCTGTCGCCGCCCCGGCCGGCGCGCCGGACGGTCATGACCGGCGCGTACGCTCACTGACGCTGCGTGATCGCTCAGGCGACGAGGGCGTGGCGGGCCGGACCCCGGTGGGGGGCGATGGTGCGCCCGTCGGGGAGCAGCTCACCGGTGTCCTCGAAGACGATGACACCGTTGCAGAGCAGGCTCCAGCCCTGCTCAGGGAAGCAGGCGAGAACGCGGGCGGCCTCTCGGTCGGTCGCGTCGGCGGAGGGGCAGGTGGGCTGGTGCTGACACATCGGGTTCTCCGGACTGTGGGGGCACTGTGTCATGGTTCACATGACCAGTGACGCACAGTACCAAGGAAAACTGAGCGGCAACGAGCAAGGATGCGTCTTGTTCACCCAGAATGGGCTGAACGGATGACCCGTAACCGCCCGGACGTCGTGGAAGCGCTCCCACTGGTGGAGGTCGATGCTCCCGGCGCGCCGCCCGGATGTCGCCGGCGGCTCGTCGAGACCGCCCGGCTGCACTGGTCGATCGGCGACGGCGGCGACCCCGCCGACCTGGCGCAACGCTTCCTCGCCGCGCACGGCGTCGACCGCGACGACCTCGCCCGGCCCGGTCGCCACGACCCGGACGCCGCGGTGTGCGGTGCCGCGCTGTACCTGTCCGCCGCCGCCGGCGCGTACGCCATCGGCGTGTCGCCCGGCGCGCCGAGTCCCGCGCCGGCGCTGCCCGACCTGGTCGTGGTCGTCTACCACCACACCGACATGCCCGCTGCGCCCCGGCCGGCGGCCCCGGCGCCGTGGCGGCTCGGGCCCTGGCGCGACAGCTGGACCCCGGCCGCGCACGCCGACGCCGTCGACGCGGTCCGCGCCGCCATCGCCCGCGGCGACGTCTACCAGGTCAACGTCGTCGGCCACGCCGCCGCCGCCTACAGCGGCGACCCGCTGCCCGCTCTGGCCCGCCTCGCCGCGCTGCCCGGCGCCCGCTACGGCGGCACCCTGCACGGCCCCGGCTGGGCGCTCGGCTGCGCCTCCCCGGAAACCCTCATCGCCGTCGAGCACGGCCGGCTGGTCACCCGCCCGATCAAGGGCACCTGCCCGGCCACCGCCGCCGGACGCCGCGACCTGCTCGCCTCGGCCAAGGAACGCGCCGAGCACGTCATGATCGTCGACCTGGAACGCAACGACCTGGCCCGGGTGGCCCGTACCGGCTCGGTGCGCGTCGACGAGCTGTTCGCCGTACGCCGCTGGTGTGACCTGTGGCAGGCGGAGTCCACGGTGTCGGCGGCGCCCGCCGACGGCCTGGGCCTGGCCGACCTGCTGCGCGCCGTGTGCCCCGGCGGGTCGGTCACCGGCGCACCCAAACACGCTGCCCTGGCCCGCATCGCCGCGCTCGAGCCCGTCGGACGCGGCGCGAGCATGGGCGCGCTCGGCTGGGTCGGCCCCGACCGCCTCGACCTGGGCCTGACCATCCGCACCGCCGCCGCCGACGGTGACCTGCTGCACCTGTGGGCCGGCGGCGGCATCACCTGGGACAGCGACCCGGCCGCCGAGGTCGCCGAGGCCGCCGCCAAGGCCGCCCCGATCCGCGCCCTGCTCGCCGGCTGACGGGCCGCCCGGGCGCCGGCGGGGCCGCGCGCGGCGGCTCGGGAGCTGGCGGCCGCGCGGCGGCTCAGCCGGCGGCGGCGAAGGAGTCCAGGGCGGCGACCACGCGCTCGCTCATGCCGTGCCCGCCGCCGTGGCCGCCGGACTCCACGATCTCCAGCCGCGCGTCCGGCCAGTCCCGGGTCAGCTGCCAGGCGATGTCCGGCGGGCCGCTGACGTCCAGCCGCCCCTGCACCAGCACCCCCGGGATACCGGCGAGGCGGCCCGCGTCGCGCAGCAGCTGCCCGTCGGGCAGGAAACCCCGGTTCGCGAAGTAGTGCGTCACCAGCCGGGTGAACCCGTACCGGAAGACCGGGTCGGCGAACCGGGGACTCGGCGCGTACCCGCCGGCCAGGGACACGTGCACGTCCTCCCAGTCGCACCAGTCCCGCGCCGCCCGGTCCCGCACCGCCGGGTCCGGGTCGGCGACCAGCCGGGCGTACGCGGCGGACAGGTCCCCGTCGCGGTCGGCCTCGGGCACGCCGTCGCGGAACCGCGCCCACTCCTGCGGGAACACCCGGCCCATGTCCCGGGTCACCCACTCGATCTCGCGGCTGGTGTTGGCGACCACGCTGAACAGCACCAGCGCGCTGACGTGATCCGGGTGCCGCTGCGCGTACGCCAGGGCAAGGGACGACCCCCACGACGCGCCGCACAGCAGCCACCTGTCGATCCCCAGGTGCACGCGCAGCGCCTCCATGTCGGCCAGCAGATGCGCGGTGGTGTTCACCGACAGGTCGGTGGCCGGATCCGACGCCGGGGGAGTGCTGCGCCCGCAGCCACGCTGGTCGAACAGCACGATCCGGTAGGCGGCCGGGTCGAACAGCCGCCGCCAGGACGCGCCCGCCCCGGAGCCGGGCCCGCCGTGCACCACGAGCGCCGGCCGCCCGTCCGGGTTGCCGCACGTCTCCCAGTACACGCGCTGCCCGTCCCCGGCGTCCAACATGCCGTGCGCGTACGGCTCGATCGGTGGATACATCAGTGGCCTCCCCGAGTCAGATACAACAGCGCTGTTACATTAGTGGACGTGACCGCCCCCGACCGCGACGCCCTCGGCACCCTACTACGCCACGTCCTGGACGTCCTCGACGGTGACGTCGCCGCCGTCCACGACCGGCTCGGCCTCACCGACTACCGGCCCCGCTACTCACCAGTCGTGCGCGCGCTCGTCGCCGACGGCCCGCTGCCCATCCGCGACCTCGCCGCCCGCGTCGGCGTCACCCACTCCGCCGCCAGCCAGACCGTCGCCCAGATGCGCCGCGCCGGCCTCGTCGACCTGCGCCCCGGCACCGACGCCCGCCACCGCATCGTCACCCTCACCGACCGCGCCCGCGCCCTGCTGCCCGCCGTCGAAACCGAATGGGCCGCCACCACCGCCGCCGTACGCCACCTCGACACCGAACTGCCGGTGCCGCTCGCCGACGAGCTGTACGCCGTCCTCGACGCCCTGCGCCGCCGCCCCCTGCGCGACCGCATCGCCGACACCGGACTCCTCGACACCGCAGCGGACACCCGGAACCGGTAAGCAACGGATAGCCTTCCGGGCATGACTATGCGCCCCATCCGGATCATCGGCGACCCCGTGCTGCGCACCCCCAGCGAACCCGTCACCAGCTTCGACGCCGAACTGCGCGCCCTCGTCACCGACCTGATGGACACGCTGCTCGGCGCACCCGGCCGCGCCGGCGTCGCCGCACCCCAGATCGGCGTCAACGCCCAGGTGTTCGTCTACGACGCCGACGGCCGGCGCGGCCACATGATCAACCCCACGCTGGAGGTGTCCGACGAACTCCAGGACGACGAGGAGGGCTGCCTGTCCATCCCCGGCCTGTACTTCCCGACCCCCCGCGCGCTGCACGCCACCGCCCACGGCTACGACCAGCACGGCGAACCGCTCACCGTCACCGGCAGCGGCTTCCTCGCCCGCGCCCTGCAACACGAGACCGACCACCTGCGCGGGCGCCTCTACGTCGACACCCTGCGCGGCGACACCCGCCGCCGCGCCCTGCGCGAGATCCGCGCCGGCCGATTCGACTCACCCAGCCGCGGCCGCTGACGTCAACGCGCACTCGGTGAACCCGGCCGCCCGGGAAAACCCCAACCGCTCGTACAGGCGCACCGCCGCCGCGTTGTCCGCCCGCACGTTCAACGTCACGTGATCCACCGACGTGAGCAGCCGGGCGCACAACGCCGCCACCACACCCGCGCCCAGACCACGACCCCGCACATCCGGATGCGTCGTCACGTTGCCCAGCGCCGCCACCCGCCAGCGCGGCGAGAACACGTGCACCCCCGCCACCGCCACCAGCCGGCCGCGCTCCCGCACCCCCAGGTACTGGCCCGTCCGCAGCATCCGCGCGTCGAACCAGTTCCCCGGATACGCCACCGCGTACAACCCGGCCAGCTCCGCCTCGTCCGCCGGCCCCAACGGCTCACCCACCGCCGGCACCCCGGCCAGCCGCCCCGGATCAGTCAACGCCATCCGGTGATGCGCCGCCGCCTCCGACACCACGAACCAGCGGCCCACCGTGGCCTCCAGACCGGGGGACAGGTGCGCCCACATCCGCGCCGGCAACACCGGCGCCGCCTCCGCCAGCAACCCCGAAAGCTCCGCCACCCGATCCGGTGCCGCGAACGCCAGCAACGTCGGCAACTCGACCCCGTGATACAGCAGCACCACCTGGTCACCACGCCGGAACCAGGACGTGTACGGCCAGAAGAAATCGTCCAGATCACCCAACTGGTACGCGTGCAACACCGGATCCCGGCCCAGCAGACCCGCAAGCACCGCCCGGTCGTGCTCCGCCCGCACCGCCACCGCGATCAGCTCGCCGTCCACTGGTCGTAACCCAGCCGGGCCACCAGCGCCAGCACCACCACCAGCAACACCACCCGCACGAACCCGGCGCCGCGCTTCAACGCCATCCGCGCGCCCACCGCCGCGCCCACCACGTTGCACACCGCCATCGCCGCACCAAGCGTCCACCACACGTGCCCGGTCAACCCGAAAACCACAAGCGCACCCAGATTCGTGCCCGCGTTCACGACCTTCGCCATCGCCGAGGCGTGCACGAAATCCGAACCCAGAATCGCCGTGAACGCCAGCACCAGGAACGTGCCCGTACCCGGCCCGATCAGCCCGTCGTACAGGGCGATGCCCAGACCGGCCACCGCCACCGCCACCACCACCCGCTTCGGGGTCCGCCGCCGCGGCGACGCCACCACACCCAGCGACGGCCGCGCCAGCACGAACACCGCCACCGCCACCAGCACCACGAGCACCACCGGCCGGTACGCGCTGCCCGGCACCGCACCCGCCAACGCCGCACCCAGCCCCGCCGTCAGCACCGCCAGCCCGGCCGCCGGACCCGCCACCGCCCAGTCCAGCTTCGTGCGCCGCGCGTACGTCACCGCCGCCGTCGACGTACCGAAGATCGCCGCCAGCTTGTTCGTGCCCAACGCCGTCGCCACCGGCACACCCGGCGCCGCCACCAGCAACGCCGGCAACAACAACAGACCGCCGCCACCCACCACCGCGTCCACCCACCCGGCCAGGAGGGCAGCGGTCAGCAACGTCGTCAACGACAGGGCATCCACCGCCGCATTCTGCCCACGCCACCACCGGCCGCGAGGCACCCTGTGGCCAGCCTCACCGCCCCCGGCGACGCCGCAACCACACCCCGACCGACCCCACCGCCACGAACACCAGCATCGAACAGCACAACAGTTTCAGCACCCGGCAAGACTCCCACGACGACGTAGGGTGTCCAGGTGCGCCTGGCCACCTTCAACCTGCTGCACGGCCGATCCCTCACCGACGGGCTCGTCGACCCCGACCGGCTCACCGCCGCCGTCACCGACCTCGACGCCGACGTCCTCGCCCTCCAGGAAGTCGACCGCGACCAGACCCGCAGCGGCAAACTCGACCTCACCGCGGTCGCCGCCCGCGCCCTGCACGCCGACCACCACCGCTTCGCCGCCGCCGTCGTCGGCACCCCCGGCGAACAGTTCCGCCCCCTCACCCACGACGACGACGGCCACGGCGAACCCCTCTACGGCATCGGCCTGATCAGCCGCCACCCCGTCCGCTCCTGGCAGGTCACCCGCCTGCGCGCCGCACCCGTCCGCTCACCCATCTACGCACCCGGCCCCGGCGGCGGACTCGTCCTGCTCCGCGACGAACCCCGCGTCGTGCTCGCCGCCGTCCTCGACACCCCCCACGGCCCCCTCACCGTCGCCGCCACCCACCTGTCCTTCGTCCCCGGCTGGAACGTGTGGCAACTACGCCGCGTCGTCCGCGTCCTGCGTACCCTGCCCGCACCCCGGATCCTGCTCGGCGACCTCAACCTGCCCGCCGGACCCGCAGCCGCGCTCACCCGCTGGCAGCCCCTGGCCCGCCGCCCCACCTACCCGGCCGGGCAACCCCGCGTCCAACTCGACCACATCCTCGCCGACCGGCACGCGCTCGACCGGCTGCCACCCGTCACGGCCGTCCACACCCCGCTGGCCACCATCTCCGACCACCGGCCCCTCGTCGTCGACCTCGGCTGACGCTCAGCCCAGACCGCTCTGCCGCCGCGCCGCCTCCACCGCGTTACGGAACAACATCGCCACGGTCGTCGGACCCACCCCGCCCACACGCGGCGTGATCGCACCCGCCACCTCGGCACACGACTCGTCCACGTCCGGCAGCAGCCGCCGCCCCTCGTACCGCACCCCACCACCGACCACCACCGCACCCGGACGCACATGCTCCGGCCGCACGATCCCCGGCACCCCCGCCGCCGCCACCAGGATCTCCGCCCGCCGCGTGTACCGCGGCCAGTCCGCCACACCCGTGTGCACCACGGTCACCGCCGCGTTCGCCGTCGGCCGCTTCTGCGCCAGCAACATCGCCAACGGCCGGCCCAACGTCGCACCCCGGCCCAGGATCACCACCTCCCGGCCCGCCACCGGCACACCGTGGAACGCCAGCAACGCCTCGATCCCCGCCGGCGTACACGGCAACGGACCCGGCAACCCCAACGCCAGCCGGCCCATGTTCACCGGGTGCATCCCGTCCACGTCCTTGTCCGGATCCAGCTCCGCCAACGCCCGGTCGTAGTCCAGGTGACCCGGGATCGGATACTGCACCAGCACCCCGTGCACCGTCTTGTCCGCGTTGAGATCCGCCAGCACCGCGTGCAGATCCGCCTGCGACGCCGACGCCAGCAGAGGCACGTGCGGCGACGCGAAACCCAGCTCCGCCGCCTGACGCTGCTTGATGCGGATATAGCCCGCGCTCGCGTCGTCGTCACCCACCAGCACCGTCGCCAGCGCCGGCGTCACCCCCGCCGCACGCAACTCGACCACCGACGCGGCGACCTCCGACAACACCCGCTCCGCCACCGGCGCACCCGGCAACAACCGCGCAGAAGACATACGACACCTCGCCCGCGAGGGCCCAGGCGGTCGACCCCCACGACGAGCTCCCCGATGGTTCACCCATCCCCGTGCCGCCAGTCGCGTTCCCCCTCAGCCTGCCACAGCCTCCGCCGCCACCGCATCCACCACCGCCTGCCAGCGCGGCAACGCCGCCAGCAGCGCGTCCGCCCGCAGCCGCCGATCCGCCGCCGACGCCACACCCATATCCGCCAGTACCGCCCCGAACGCCCGCCCCCGCTCCGGCCCCACCGCACCCAGCACCACATGACACCGCGCGTACGTCACCAGCACCCAGAACATCGCCTCTCGGGGCCGGCCCGACGCGATCAGCTCAGCCGCACCGTCGAACACCACCGGACGCCCCGCCGCACCCAGATCCGCCCCGAACGCGAACCCCTCCCGAGGCAGCCGCGCCACCTCCTCGAACAGCACCGCCAACCCGGCCAGATGCTCCCGCACCCGCGCCGCGTCCACACCCACACCGCCGCCGTCGAGCGTGTCCAGCAACCCCGCATACCGATCGGCGAACCCGAACCGCGACAACACCCGCTCCGCCCGCGCGTACCGCCGCCGCACCGTCGGATCCGCCAGCCCCGCCACCGCCGGCCACACCGCCAGCAACGACGTCGGGAACACCCACGCCAGCACCTGCTCCGCCGGCGACCCCGAGCCGCCGACCGCCCGCAATCCGTTCTCGATCCGCCGCCGCACCCCCGCACACCGCGCCCGCGCCCACACCGGATCCGCGAACCCCGCCGCCACCCGCTCCCGCACCGCGGCCAACCGCCCCGACGGATCCGCGATCACCCCATCGGTACGGAACATCGGCGCGAACACCCACGACCCCAGCACGTCCTCCGGGCCGCCCAACTCGTCCCACGTGATCGTGCTGACCTCCAGCAGCACCCCCCGGTGCACGAACTTGCCCACCTTCAGGCCGGGCTCCCGGCGTACCAGCAGCACGTCCACGTCCGACCACGGCGGCAGCACCGCGTCGTCGGGCAACCCCACAGTCGACCCGCTGAACAACGCCCCCTCGATCGACGGGTCGGCGCGCATCCGCTCCCGCACCCACCCGACCGCCACCGCCCGCGCCGCACCCACCCGCATCCGCCCGATCCTGCCAGCGCGCACCCGCCTGCTCCCAACCAGTATGAACACGCATGGTTGTCGATCAGGCACAGAACGTGGAACATCGACGTAAGTGACTGTCGTCGAAATCGTGTGGGGCGATGCGAATGACGGACTACCACCCGATCCTCAAAGGGCGCCAAGCCGAACTCCAGGCCGTCAGTCACGTCCCCGACGAACTCGCACCACACATCCTCCCGATTTTCGACCTGCCACCCTCCGAGCACGGTCCGATCACCGACGCATGCACCTTCAGTCAACGCGCACAGGACAGCATTCCGCGTGACATGGTCATCGCCGTCGACGTGCGCCACCTCCCCGAGCCCACCACCGGCACCCGCCGACCACTCCGAGACATCGCGGACGACCTACACCCGTGGGGGATCCCCGCGCTGCCCGTCGCCCACCTGAACGACAGCCCCGCACAACTGGCCGACGTCCGTTACGCCGCCGCGCCCTACGGCGGCGTTCTCCGGCTCACCGCAGACCACACCGAACCGGACGACACCGAAACCGACGCACAACTAAGGCGTGTTTCGTAAGTCGGGCTGGCAGCGTCGAGGTCAGGGTGTGGCGGTGATCGACAACTGAAGAGGTCTCCGGTATCTGGTTCTGCGA
>NZ_JBEZDP010000030.1:0-54111 GCF_040648395.1 Micromonospora sp. NPDC049151 | reverse complement strand
GCCGGTATCGACTGGCGCGAGCTGATGCTGCAGGTGCTGTTCGCCGCGATCGGCGTGGCCCTGGTGGCCGGGCGCCCGTCGAGGCGCGGGGTGCGGGGTCAGTAGCGCGAGACGCCGCGGCGACGGCCGACGCCGGCCACCAGGGCCACGCCGATCGCGGCGAACAGCACCTGCAGCATCAGCTCGCGCCAGTCGATACCGGCGGTCTCGGCGAAGCCGGAGGCCCGGGCCACGATCGTGCCCAGAAGCGCGGCGCCGACACCGATCAGCATGTGCAGCCAGATCGGCATGTTCTGCCGGCCCGGCACGACCAGCCGGCCCAGCGCGCCGACGATCAGACCAACGACCAGCGCCGTGATGATGCCCCAAACGGTGAGCTCCATGGTCGCCCTCCTCCTTAAGATCGGGTCACACATTCCTGTGTGGTTACTGTCGTGATCGCTAAGTTCCCGACCGCCCGGAAATCCAAACCGACTCCGGTGACGAATTGTTCAGACGTACCCTGACCTGCTGCTTCTCCCCGAAACCCAGCGCGGCGGGCGGGCCAGGCGCACCGACGGGGTTCAATGTGCCGAATGCGCCGACGGGCGCCCGGCCGGTGCGGCCGGGCGCCCGTCGAGGCGCGTTGTGCGTCGATCAGTAACGCGAGACGCTGCGGCGGCGGCCGACGCCGGCCACCAGGGCCACACCGATGGCGGCGAGCACGACCTGCACGGCCAGCTCGGCCCAGTCGATGCCGGCGGTCTGCGTGGCGATGCCGAGCGCGCGGGCCAGGACGGTACCCAGCAGCGCGGCGCCGACGCCGATCACCATGTGCAGCCACATCGGCATGTTCTGCCGGCCCGGCACGACCAGCCGGCCCAGCGCGCCGACGATCAGACCCACGACGAGCGCGGTGATGATGCCCCAGACGGTGAACTCCACGGTCGGTCCTCCTAAACGATTTCGCACGTTCTGTGCGTTTGCTGTCGTGCCCGCTAAGTGCCCGACGCATCGAAAACCGAAACCGGCCGCATCGACCGCCGCTCCCCCGGCCTGGCCGAATCCGCAGGTGGGAGCGCTGCCACAAGCTGAAAATTCCCTGGGTACGCGACCGGCCGGCACCCTCGCAGGAGAGGACGCCGGCCGGTTCGTGGGCTCTGACGGCTACTTCTTGCCGGCGGGCTTGCCGTCGCCGGAGTCGGACGACAGCGCCGCGATGAACGCCTCCTGGGGGACCTCCACCCGGCCCACCATCTTCATCCGCTTCTTGCCCTCCTTCTGCTTCTCCAGCAGCTTGCGCTTACGGCTGATGTCACCGCCGTAGCACTTGGCGAGCACGTCCTTGCGGATCGCGCGGATGGTCTCCCGGGCGATCACCCGGCTGCCGATCGCCGCCTGGATCGGCACCTCGAACTGCTGGCGCGGGATCAGCGTGCGCAGCTTCGCCGCGATCGTCGTTCCGTACGTGTACGCCTTGTCCTTGTGCACGATCGCGCTGAACGCGTCGACCGGCTCGCCGTGCAGCAGGATGTCCACCTTCACCAGGTCGGACGCCTGCTCGCCGGAGGGCTCGTAGTCGAGCGAGGCGTAACCCTTCGTACGGCTCTTGAGCTGGTCGAAGAAGTCGAAGATGATCTCGGCCAGCGGCAGCGTGTAACGCAGCTCCACCCGGTCGGCGGAGAGGTAGTCCATGCCGAGCAGGCTGCCCCGGCGGCCCTGGCACAGCTCCATCACCGCGCCGACGTAGTCGTTCGGGGTCAGCACCGTGGCCCGCACCGTCGGCTCGTACACCTCGGCGATCTTGCCGGTCGGGTACTCGCTCGGGTTGGTGACCACGATCTCCTCGCCGTCCTCCTGGATGGCGCGGTAGACCACGTTCGGGGCGGTGGAGATGAGGTCGAGGTTGAACTCGCGCTCCAGCCGCTCCCGGATGATCTCCAGGTGCAGCAGGCCGAGGAAGCCGCAGCGGAAGCCGAAGCCCAGCGCGCCGGAGGTCTCCGGCTCGTAGACCAGCGCGGCGTCGTTGAGCTTGAGCTTGTCCAGCGCCTCGCGCAGGTTCGGGTAGTCCGAGCCGTCGATCGGGTAGAGCCCCGAGTAGACCATCGGCTTCGGGTCCTTGTAGCCGCCGAGGGCCTCCTTGGCCGGATTGCCGTTGATGGTGACCGTGTCACCGACCCGGGACTGGCGCACGTCCTTCACGCCGGTGATCAGGTAACCCACCTCGCCGACGCCGAGCGCGTCGGCCTTGACCATCTCCGGCGAGATGACGCCGATCTCCAGCAGCTCGTGCACCGCGCCGGTGGACATCATCTTGATCCGGTCCCGGGCCGAGATCCGGCCGTCGATCACCCGGACGTACGTGACCACGCCCCGGTAGACGTCGTACACCGAGTCGAAGATCATCGCGCGGGCCGGTGACTGGGCCTCACCCACCGGCGGCACGAACTGCCGGACGATCTCGTCCAGCAGGTAGGGCACACCGTCGCCGGTCTTGCCGGAGACCCGGATGCAGTCCGACGGGTCGCCGCCGATCAGGTGGGCCAACTCCTCGGCGTACTTCTCGGGCTGGGCGGCCGGCAGATCGATCTTGTTGAGCACCGGAATGATGCGCAGGTCGTTCTCGAGCGCCAGGTAGAGGTTCGCCAGGGTCTGCGCCTCGATGCCCTGCGCGGCGTCGACGAGCAGGAGCGCGCCCTCGCAGGCGGCCAGCGAACGGGACACCTCGTAGGTGAAGTCGACGTGCCCCGGGGTGTCGATCATGTTGAGCACGGCGGCCTCGCCGGCCCGGTCGCCCTCACGGATCGTCCACGGCATCCGCACGGCCTGGCTCTTGATGGTGATGCCGCGCTCGCGCTCGATGTCCATCCGGTCCAGGTACTGCGCGCGCATCTGCCGGGGGTCGACCACACCGGTGAGCTGCAACATCCGGTCGGCCAGGGTCGACTTCCCGTGGTCGATGTGGGCGATGATGCAGAAGTTCCGGATGCGCGCCGGGTCGGTGGCACCAGGAGCGTTCGCGCCGGGATCGAGCGTCGGTGGCACAGCGGTCCGTTCTGGTCGGCTGACGTGAGCGGGCCGGCGCGCCGCCGGCCCCCTCCATGGTCCCACGTCCTCCGGGACGCGCCCGGACTCCCCCTTCACTCCACGGCTATTCCACAGGTGGCTCGACGAACAGGGCGGCCAGCCTCGGCAGCCGGCGGCGGGCCTCCTCCTCGTCGTCGAAGTCCCAGAAGTCGTTCAGGTCGGGCACCGGGACCGGGTCGCGCTCGGCCGGCAGGTCGGACGCGGTGGCCTTCCGGTACGCGTCCCACGGCACCGCCAGCATCTGCTCGCACTCGAACTCCTCGCCGCTGAGCGCGGCGGCCCGCACCTGCGGCAGCCCGGCCAGCGCGTCCGGGTCGCCGACCGCCTTGGCGAACACCGTCCGCCCCTGCGTCATCAGCCAGCCCCGGAAGTACTCGAAGCCGTCGTCCGAGGCGCCCCCGTTGATCAGGTAGGCCGCACCCCACAGGTCGACCTTGTAGGAGGCGGCGAGCACCCGCCGCTGGTGGTGGGCGTAGCCGACGATCTCCTCCGGGTCGCGCTCGGCCAGCAGCGCGACCGCCCGGGCGGCCACCGCGTCGGGCTCTCCCCCGGCACCGGCGCGGGCGTCGTCGATCAACTGCCAGAACTCGTCGGTCCTCATGGTGGGCAGTCTGGCAGAGCCCACCGACGCGCCGGCCCGACGCGCGCCGCCGGTGCGGCAGCATGGTGCGGTGCGCGCGATCTCCCTACCGCCGGTTCCGTACGGGTCGACAGCCGTCCGGCCCGGCTGGCCCGACCTGCCGGCCGGGCTGCGCGACGCGCTGGCTGCCCGGATCGGCGGTCCACCGGCGGCGGTACGGGTGGCGACCGGCGGGTTCACCAGCGGCTTCACCGCCGTGCTGACCGGCCCCGCCGGGGAGCGCGTGTTCGTCAAGGCGGCGGCGCTGCACGGGCAACTGCACCTGGTCGACTGGTACGCCCACGAGGCGGCGGTCCTGGCCCGGCTCCCGGCCGGGCTGCCGGTGCCCCGGCCGCGCTGGGCCCTCACCGAGTCCGGCTGGTACGCGCTCGCGCTCGACGCGATCGACGGGCACACCCCCCGGTTGCCCTGGGCGCCGGCCGAGCTGGACGCCGCCCTCGCCACGTACGCCGAAGTGGCCGCCGCGCTCGCCGACCCGCCCGCGGAGCTGGCCGCGCTCCGGCTCCCCCGCCTCGCCGACCTGGCCCGCGACGACATCCTCTGGTGGGGCGAGGTGGCCGCCGGGCGCGAGCCGCTGCCCGAGCCGGCCGCCGGCGCCCCGCTGGCCGAGCTGGTCGCGCTGGAGTCGCGCCTGCCCGGGTACGCCGACGCCGCCCCCGGGCTCGCCCACGGCGACCTGCGGGTGGACAACCTCCTGATCGGCCCCGAGGGACGGGCCTGGCTGTGCGACTGGCCCTGGCTCTGCCACGGACCGGCCTGGTTCGACCTGGCCGGGCTGCTGCTCACCGCGTACGCCAGCGGCCTGGACGCGGACGCCGCGTTCGCCGGTCACCCGGCGGCGGCCGGAGCGCCCGGCGACGCGCTGGACGTGACGCTCGCCGCGCTGGCCGGCTACTACCTGACCGGCGCCGCGGCCGGGCCGCCGAACGGCTCCCCGCACCTGCGCGCCCACCAGCGCTGGAGCGGGGAGCAGGCGCTCGGCTGGCTGGCCGAGCGGCGGGGCTGGTCCTGGGCTCGTCCCACCTCTTGATCCACACCGCTTCGCCGGGAGGGCGGGGACGTCTCCCGCGCCCAGCCCGGGAACCGGTCCGGCCTGGCGTGGTCCCTGGCCGCGAGGGCAGGATGGTGGCGGTGCCGGAAGGGCCGGGCGGAGGCGTTTTGGCTCGTCCGGGGCCGACCTGGTAGCCTGGCTTTTCGCGCGGCGATGACGCATGCTCGTCGTGCGCGAAAGCAGACCAACCCGAGCTATCAAGACGAGGCTGTCGCGTGGCGAACATCAAGTCCCAGATCAAGCGCAACCGGCAGAACGAGAAGCGCCGGCTGCGTAACAAGTCGGTCAAGTCGTCGCTGAAGACCGCCATCCGGAAGTTCCACGAGGCTGCCGAGGCGGGCGACACCGAGAAGGCCACCGTGCTCATGCGTGAGGCCACCCGCAAGCTGGACAAGGCTGCCAGCAAGGGTGTCATCCACTTGAACCAGGCGGCCAACCGGAAGTCGGCGATCGCCAAGCGCGTCGCCTCGTTCTCCGCCTGACCAGCGCTACAGATCACACCGGAAGCCCCGGGGCCATCGTGCCCACGGGGCTTCCGCCCGTCCGCCCTCCCCTGATCGCGCCGGCACACCAGCGCGAGATCTTGGTACGAGGTGGCCCCCACAGGGACTGAACAGCCCCCACAGGGGCCGTTTCGTACCAAGATCTGCGGCGTGCTCACGGGCGACGCGTGCTACCGCTCGCCTGGGTGGTGGAACGTCGACCGTTGCGGGTGGTGGTAGCGGACTCCCCGGGAGCCGGCGACCGGCATCGCGCGGGCGCTGGCCGGCACCCGGGCCCGCCCGATCACCGGCTCCATCTGCCGGCGGAAGCGGTCCCGCTCCTGCTCCGGCACCTGCGCCGCGGTGCGGACGACCACCTCGGCCACCACGTCGTTGAGCTTGACCATTGCGGCCACCGCGATCGGCAGCACCACCACCGCCCACCAGCTCACCAGCTCCGCGAGCGCGAGCAGGACGGCCAGCGCCATCGCGCCCTCGAAGAAGAGGAAACAGAGCACCCCACCCGGGTTGATGAAGCGCAGTCCGAGCACCCGGGCGTAGAGCGGTCGGTACCGCTCCTCGTCCGTGGCCACCGTCGACCACGCTCGGGTCACCGGGCGCCGCCCTGCCGGGCCGCGGCCACCGAGAACACGGCCCGCTCCAGCGCGTACGCGCGGTCGTCGGCGCCGCCCTTCACCGCCGCGTTGCACTCGGCGGCCACCCGCATCGCCTCGACCAGCCCCTCCGGCGTCCAGCCCCGGGCGCGTACCTGAGCCTTCTCGATCTTCCACGCCGGCATGCCGAGCGTCTTGGCCAGTTGGAACGCGTTACCCCGGCCGGCGGCGGCGACCCGGGCCACGGTGCGTACGCCGTCGGCCAGCGCGTCGGCGATCGGCACCGGGTCGACGCCGACGTGCAGCGCCCACCGCAGCGCCTCCAGCGCGCCTGGCACGTCACCGATCATC
The DNA here is from genome assembly GCF_040648395.1 of Micromonospora sp. NPDC049151. Taxonomy (NCBI): domain Bacteria; kingdom Bacillati; phylum Actinomycetota; class Actinomycetes; order Micromonosporales; family Micromonosporaceae; genus Micromonospora; species Micromonospora sp. NPDC049151. The sequence continues at coordinate 47,907 of NZ_JBEZDP010000030.1, read as the reverse complement.
GTCGCGTCGGCGACGGTGAAGCCGGTCACCTCGGCCCGGCCCCGGTAGTACCGGGCGACCGTGTCGGCGCCGATGCGCCCGTCGGTGTCGGCGACCAGTTGCGAGCAGGCGGCGGCCAGCTCGCGCATGTCGTTGCCGACTGCGGCGACCAGGGCGTCGGCCGCGTCGGGCGAGCACTTGCCGCCGATGCGGCGGATCTCGTCCCGCACGAAGGCGGCCCGCTCCCGGTCGCCCTTGAGCTTGACCGCCGGCACCACTGTGGCACCCGCCGCACGCAGGCCGTCGGCGAACGCCTTGCCCTTGGCCCCGCCCAGGTGCAGCACCACCAGTTGCACGTCCGGGTCGGGGTTCTTCGCGTATGCCAGCAGCGCGGTGGACAGGTCCTTGCGGGCGTCCTGGCCGGAGCGGAGCACGAGCACCCGGCGACCGCCGAACAGCGACGGGCTGAGCATCTCGGCGATCTCGCCGACAGTGAGCGTGCCGGCCTGGTATTCCCGCACGTCCACGTCGGGGTCGACCTCGCGAGCCCGGGCGACGGCTTCGGTGACCGCTCGCGTGGCGAGCAGCTCCTCGTCGCCGAGGACGAGCACAATAGGAGGCAGGTCGGCGGGGGTCACGTCGCCCATACTCGCACGCCCTCCGACCCTGCCGGGCCCGCTCATCGGGGACTGTGACGGCGCAGCCCGCACACAGCGCAAATCCAGACATTTGCCTTGATCTACCGCCTAACGTCACAAGATCCCCGTTCATCGTGACGGTTCGGACTCGCGGCCGCGCCTCACCACCACGAGACCGTCGCCCGCCCGGACCGCGGCGACGTCCCCGTCGACGTCGGTACGCAGCACCCGGGCGCCACCCCGGGTCAGCCGGTCCAGCAGCCCCGCGTTCGGATGCCCGTAGTCGTTGTCGACACCCACGCACACCAGCGCCACCGCCGGACGCACCGCGGCCAGGAACTCCGGTGCCTGGTACGCCGACCCGTGGTGGGCGACCTTCAGCACGTCCGCCCGGATCGCGGCGGCCGGCGTCGTCTCCAGCATCGCCCGCTGCTCCTCGGTCTCGGCGTCACCGGTGAGCAGGATCCGTACCCCGCCCACTGTGGCGGCCAGCACCAGCGAGTTGTTGTTCGGATCGGACCGGCTGCCCCGCAGCGGATACGGCGGACCGACAGCTGCCAGGTCCACCGCACCCGCCCGCCACCGCCAGCCCGCCCGCACCGAGGCGAGCGGCGCACCGGCCCGGCGGGCCGCCTCGCGTACCTGGGCGGCGCCGTAGGGCGGCTCGGACCAGGACGGACCCACCACCGCGCCCACCCGCCGCCCCCGGAACACCCCGGCCACCCCGCCGACGTGGTCGACGTGGAAGTGACTGACCACCAGCAGCGGCACCTCGCGTACGCCAAGGCGGCGCAGGCAGGCGTCCACGCCGGACGGCTCCGGGCCGGCGTCGACCACGACGGCCCGGCCGGCGGCGACCGGCAGCACCACGGCGTCCCCCTGCCCCACCGCGCACGCCACCACCACCCAGCCGCGCGGCGGCCAGCCGGAGGCGAGCAGCCGGATCGGCACCGCACCGAGCACCACAGCCACCGCGACGACAGCGATCAGCCGCCGCGCCCCGCGTCGCCGGAAGCCGAGCAGCAGCGCCACGCTCACCGCCGCCAGCAGCAGGGCGCCGGCCACCCCGCCCGCCCACGGGAGGTTCCCGGCGGGCAGGTCCGCCCCGTATGCGGCGACCGCCACCAGCCAGCGCGCCGGCCAGCTCGCCAGCCAGGCCAGGAACTCCGCGCCGCCCGGCCACAGCGGTGACAGCACCGCCGCCAGCACCCCGAGCACGGTGGCCGGCGCGACGGCGGGCACCGCGAGCAGGTTCGCCGGCACCGCCACCAGGCTCACCGTCGCGGACAGCCCGGCGATGACCGGGCCGCAGGCCAGTTGCGCGGCGGCCGGCACCGCGAGCGCCTCGGCCAGCCCGGCCGGTACGCCCCGGCGCCGCAGCGCGTCCCGCCACCCGGGCGCGAGCAGCAGCAGTCCCCCGGTGGCACACACCGACAACGCGAAGCCCGGGTCGCCGGCGAGGTCCGGGTCGTACAGGATCAGGCCGGTGACGGCGGTGGCGAGCGCCGGCAGCGCCGACCGGGACCGCCCGGCGGCGAGCGCGGCGAGCCCGATCGCGCCCATCGCGGCGGCGCGCACCACGCTCGGCGACGGCCGCACCAGGATGACGAACCCGACGAGCGCGAGTACGCAGAGCACGGCGGCGGTACGCGGGCCGGCGCGGGCCCAGCGTGCCAGCAGCAGCACCGCCCCGACGACGATCGCCACGTTCGACCCGGACACGGCGTTGAGGTGGGTCATCCCGGTGGCCCGGAAGTCCTCCTCCACCTCTGGCAGCAGCCGGCTGGTGTCGCCCACCACCAGGCCGGGCAGCAGCCCGCCCGGCGCGTCGGGCAGCGGCTCGCAGGCCCGTTGCAGCCCGGTCCGCAGCACGCCCGCGGCCCGTTGCGGCCACGACGCCTCGCCGCGCGGCGTGGGCGGGCCGGTGGTGGAGAGCACGGCGGCGGTCAGGTCGCCGCCGCGCGGCGCGGACAGCCGTCCCCGGCTGGTGACCCGCTGCCCGGGGAGCAGTGGACGCCAGGCCGGGTCGGTGGCGAGCACCAGGGCGCGTACCGGGCCGGTGACCCGCGCGCCGTCGGGCCCGGTGAGCCGGATCAGATCCACGCGGACCAGCAGCATCGGTTGCCGCCCGGGCGCACCGCGTACCGGGCGGGGATCGTCGCGCAGCACCAGCTCGGCGGTGACCTGGGCACGGTCGGCGATGAGCGCGCGGACCGGAGCGGCGTCGCGGACCACGACGCGGGCGCCGGTGGCCGCCGCCCCGCAGAGCACGCCGAGCAGCACGGCGACCGCGATCCAGCCGTAGCGGCGGGCCGCCACACCCGGCCGGCCCAGCACACCTCCCAGGTGCAGGCCCGCGAGCAGGGCGAGCGCGGCGGCGACGGCGGCCACCCACACCGTCACCCCGAGGCTGAGGTGCAGCCCGGCCAGCGCGGCGAGCCACGCCGCCACCGCCAGCCCGGCCAGCCGCAGGTCGGGAGCGTCGCGACCCGCCGACTCCCCGTCGACGGTGAAGGAGCTCGCGGGAATGCCCCGGCCGCGCTCGGCGCTCGCCGCGGCGCCGGATCGAGCCCGCTCCGTACCCGTCACGCGGGCACCGGCTCGTTCGGTGGTGCCCGCACCGGCGAAGCTGGGGCGATCGAGGTCCGAGGACTGCCCGCGCCGGCCGTTCACACCGTCACCAGTTCCTTGAGCTGCTCGTACCGGGCGTCGCCGATGCCGTCGACCTGGCGCAGGTCGGACACGGACCGGAACCCGCCGTTGCGGTCCCGGTGGTCGAGGATCCGCTGGGCGAGCACCGGACCGACGCCCGGCAGCGCGTCGAGTTGGGCCAGGGTGGCGGTGTTCAGGTTGACCGGTCCGGCCGGTGCCGCCGGGCCGCCCGGCGCTCCACCGCCGCCCGCCGCCGGGCCGGGCGCGGCCTGGCCGGGCGGGGCGGTGACGCCGACCAGGATCAGCTCCCCGTCGGTGACCTTGCGGGCGGGATTGAGCAGGGCGGTGTCGACGCCGGGCAGCGCACCGCCCGCCGCCTCGATCGCGTCGGCGACTCGCGCGCCGGCCGGGAGACGGACCAGGCCGGGCCGCCGGACCTTCCCGGCCAACGCGACCACCACCTGACCGGATGAGCCTGCGGGCACGGGTGCCCCGGAAACCGCTTCGGTCACCGGCGCCTCGGCGGACGCCGCGACCGGCTGGACGGCTTCGGCGCTCGGACGCGAGCGCCACGCCCAGACGGCTGCCGCCACGACCACCACTGCCGCCACCGCCGCGAGCGCGCGGACGCCCCGGCGACCGGGATCGAACGCACCGGGGCCGGGCAGCCGGGACAGGCCGCGCCCGGTCGCCGGGGCGTCGTGGATTCCGTCGTCGTCCGGATCGCCGGAGGCCGGCTCCGTCCCGAACGGATGCTCCCGCCCGCTGTCGTGCTCCGGGAAGCCACGGCGCAGGCCGAAACCCGGCTCGATCCCGTCCGGCGCACGCCCGGGCCGAGCAGGGAGATCGGGCCAGGTGCCGCCGTGGGCGGACCCGGAGCCGGCCCCGGCCGCGAAGAAGACCGGCCCGGCCTCCTCGGGCCCGGGCTCGAAGACCCGCCCGGCTTCCCCGGACCCGGGCTCGAAGAACGGCCCGGCTTCCCCGGGCCCAGGCTCGAAGAACGGCCCGGCTTCCTCGGGTCCGGGCTCGCGGCCGGGCCCGGACGGGGACAGCCCCGGCCGCCGCGAGGACCGCTCCGCCCGGCCCGACCCGCCCACGCGGTCAGCGGGGATCGGCGGAACACCAGCGGCGTCCGCGAACCCGAACAGCCGGGCGAGCCGCCGCCGTACCGTCGTCTCCTCGTCGTCTGGCACGGCTCGGGACGGTACGGCGATCGTTCGTCCCGCATCGGCCGGTGAACGCTCACCTGTGGACGACCGATGCGCTGTGGACAGGCACCCGATCAAGCAGTGGCCGTGCTAGGCACGGCGCCCGGCAGATCAGCGGGTCACGCCGGCCGTGCCTCCGGGTCCAGCCCGAGCGCGGCCCGTCCACCGTCGACCGGCACCGTAGCGCCGTTGACGAACGAGGCGCGTTCGGAGAGCAGGAACGCGACCACCTCGGCCACCTCGTCGGTGCGGCCGATCCGGCCGACCGGGTGCAGCCGGGCCATCTCCGCGTCTACGTGCGCCGCCTCCACCGGGTCGAGTCCGGCCAGGTAGACGGCGTGCCGTTCGGTGTGGACGGAACCGAGCGCCACCGCGTTGGCGCGGATCCTCCGGGGACCGTAGTCGACTGCCAGCGCCCGGGTCAGCCCTTCCAGCGCGGCCTTCGCCGTCGCGTACGGCAGCGCACCGGGCACCGCCCGGCGTGCCTGGTGGGAGGAGACGTTGACGATCGCGCCGCCGGTGCGGGCGGCCAGGAACCGGCGTACGGCGGTGCCGGCCCCGGCCACGGCGGGGCGCAGGTTGAGGGCGATCAGGTCGACGACCTCGCTCGCGGGCGCGCGGTGCAGGTCGGCGTCGCGGAAGACGGCGGCGTTGTTGACCCAGCCGCCCAGCGGCGCGTGCGCCTCGGCGCGGTCGGCGGCCCGGTCGGTGACCGCCTCGTCGCCGGCGTCGCCGGTCACCGCGTGCAGCCGGTCGGCGAGCGGATGCCGGGCCAGCCAGTCCAGCGCGCTGGTGTCCCGCTCGACCACGACCACGGTTCCCCCGTCGGCGGCGAGCCGTTCCACGATGGCCCGCCCGACGCCGCGCCCGCCACCGGTGACGACGTACGACAGTGGGCTCATCCGGCCACCCTAGGGCGTGCGGCGGTGGATCACCACGCATGCCAGCCCCGGCCCGGCGTGGGCGGCGACCACCGCTCCGGCCTCGGTGACGTACGTGTCGTGCAGGCGGTCACCCAGCCGCTCGGTCAGCGCGGTCAGCAGCTGCTCGGCCCGCTGCGGCGCGGCGAGGTGGTGCACCGCGAGGTCCACCTCGGCGTCGTCTGCCGCCTCGACGGCGAGGTCGACCAGGCGCGCCACACCCCGGCTGGCGGTACGGACCTTGTCCTTGACCACGATCGCGCCGTCCGGCATGTGCATGATCGGCTTGACCGAGAGGGCGGTGCCGAGCAGTGCCTCGGCCGCGTTGATCCGGCCGCCCCGCCGCAGGAACTCCAGCGTGTCGACGTAGAAGTAGATGGTGGTCCGGGCGACGGCGTCCAGCGCCGCGTCGCGTACCCCGGTCAGGTCGGCGCCCCGCGCGGCGGCCGCGGCGGCCGCGAGGGCCGGGAAGCCGAGGCCCATGCCTGTGGATCGGCTGTCGACCACGGTGACCTTGTCGTCGCCGACCTCGGCGGCGGCCAGCCGGGCGGCCTCGACCGTGCCGGACAGCTCGGCGGACAGGTGCACGGACACCACGCCGTCGGCGCCCTCGGCGAGCAGCCTGCGGTAGACCTGCGCGAACTGTTCCGGCGCGGGCCGGGACGTGCTCACCGAGACCCGCCGCGCGCCCAGCGCGCGGGTGGCGTCGGCGGGCGAGGTCTCGACGCCCTCCAGCCCTTCCGCGCCGTTGAGCACGACGGTCAGCGGGACGACCGTGAGGCCGCGGGCGCGGGCCAGGTCGGGGGGCAGGTAGGCGGTGGAGTCGGTGACGACCGCGACGGACATGCCCGGCACGCTAGCCGATGGCGCTGTGACGTGCCGGGGCCGGAGGTGTCAGAACGCGTCGGTGAGCGCCGGCTGGGTGATCAGGCCGACGTTGTGCGCGCGCAGGTGCCAGCCCCGGACGTCGTCGTGGCGCAGCTCGGACCAGTGGCAGTTGGCCAGCGAGCCGAGGCTGCGCAGCACCGCGTGGTCCCAGCCGAGCAGGTGCCCGACGCCCTGCCGGGCGCCGCCGCCGTGCGTGGTCACCACGACGGTGCCGCCGGTGGCCAGGTCGGCCGCTTCCTGGAATCCGGCGCCGAGCCGGGCGCCCAGGTCGTCCAGGGGTTCGATGCCGGCGCCGGGGTCCGGGTCGCCGGCCCGCCAGCGGGCGTACTCGTCGGGGAACCGCTCGGCCACCTCGGTCAGGGTGAGGCCCTGCCACTGGCCGAAGTGCCGTTCGCGCAGCCGGGCGTCGGAGCGGACCGGCAGCCCGGTCAGCGCCGCCAGCGCGGCGGCGGTGTCGGCGGCCCGGCGCAGGTCGCTGGCGACGATCGCGTCCGGGCGCAGCGTGGCGAGCACCGGCGCGGCGGCCCGGGCCTGCTCCCGGCCGAGGTCGTTGAGCGGTACGTCGGTCTGGCCCTGGACGCGGTTGCCGGCGTTCCAGTCGGTGTTGCCGTGCCGCCAGATGATCAGGCGGGTCATTCGGCGGTGGCGGTGCCGGCGGCCGAGTCGGCCAGGTCGCGATCGGTGAACGGGATCTGCGGGCAGTCCTTCCAGAGCCGGTCCAGCGCGTAGAACTCGCGCTCCTCGGTGTGCTGGACGTGCACCACGATGTCGACGTAGTCGAGCAGCACCCAGCGGCCGCCGCGCTCGCCCTCGCGGCGCACCGGCTTGGCCTTCTCCGGCAGTTCCAGCAGGCGCTCCTCGATGGCGTCGACGATGGCGAGCACCTGACGCTCGTTCGGAGCGGCGGCCAGCAGGAACGCGTCGGTGATCGCGAGCTGGTCGCCCACGTCGATGATGACGATGTCCTGTGCCTTCTTGTCGGCCGCGGCCTGGGCGGCGGCCATCGCCAGCTCGTGCGCGCGTTCGGAAACTGTCACCGTTCTCCTTCGATCAACAGTGCGACCCTCCAAGCGTCTCACACCCGGCGGTGTGGCGACTCGTCAGTTCTGGTCGATTTCAGGCATGGACCGGGACGGAACAGGGCGAATCACCGCTGGTAAAGACGCCGTTTCGCGATGTACTGCACCACACCGTCGGGCACCAGGTACCACACCGGCTCGCCCCGGGCGACGCGAGCACGGCAGTCGGTCGACGAGATCGCCATCGCCGGCACCTGCACCAGGCTCACCGAGTCGGCCGGCAGGTGCTTGTCGGTGAGTTCGAAACCGGGCCGGGTCACGCCGATGAAATGGGCCAGTTCGAGCGCCTCGTCCAGATCCTTCCAGGAGAGGATGCGCTCCAGGGCGTCCGCGCCGGTGATGAAGAACAGCTGCGCCTTCGGGCCGTACTCGGCGTGCAGGTCGCGCAGCGTGTCGACGGTGTAGGTGGGGCCGCCCCGGTCGATGTCGACCCGGCTCACCTGGAAACGCGGGTTGGAGGCGGTGGCGATCACCGTCATGAGATAGCGGTCCTCGGCCGGGGTGACCGCTTCCTCCGCCTTCTGCCACGGTTGCCCGGTCGGCACGAAGACGACCTCGTCCAGGCCGAACCGGTCGGCCACCTCGCTCGCCGCCACCAGGTGCCCGTGGTGGATCGGGTCGAACGTGCCGCCCATGATGCCGATCCGCCGGATGTCTTCCTCCACCCAGCGATCGTAGGCCGCGTCTCGGACGGGCCCGGGCGGGGTCGGCCACGCCGGGCGGGTGCGCCCCCGCCCGGCGTGCCCGGTCAGGCCGACGCGGCGGCCACCGCCGTCCGCGCCACGAGCGCCCGGCGCATGTCGTCGTCCAGGTCGGTCACCCACCGCCGCAGACCGGGCGTGAGGTCGTCGCGGGCCAGCAGCGCCGCGGCCATCTCCCGGGTGGGCTGCGACACGGCGTAGCGGGGGTACGCGGCGACAGTGACCGCGTCGGCCACCCAGGCGGTACGCAGACGCGCCGCCGCCGGCATGTCGGTGAAGTAGCGCTCCACGTACCCGGCTGTCAGCTCGGCCTGCTCGGGCTGCCAGAAGCCCTCGGCGGTCGCCTCGACCAGCCGGTTCGACAGCTCGGTGCTGCGCGTGACGATCTCCCAGGCGGCCCGTTTCGCGTCGGCGTCGGGCAGCGCGGCCCGGCACGCGGCGGCCTGCTCGGCGCCGGTGGCGCTGCGGTCGCCGTCGGCCTCGGCGTCGATCTCCGGCGCCCCGGCCGCGCCGAGCACCACGAGCCGGCGCAGCACCGCCCACCGCAGGTCGGCGTCGACCGCGAGCCCTGGCGGCACGTCCTTGCCGGCGAGCCAGCCGGTCAGCATGGCCGTGTCGGTGGTGGCACCGATCAGGCCGCGCGCCGCCGCCAGTTGCAGGGAGCCGCCCGCGGGCGCCGAGTCGAGCAGCGCCGCGCAGGCGATCGCCACCCGCAGCAGCGCCGCGTCCCGGGCGAGCGGGTCGAGGTAGCGGTCGATCAGCCGGCGGCTGAGCAGCAGCACGTCCTCGACGATCGTCACTTCGGTCTCGGCGGGTAGCGCCGCCGCGATCAGCCCGGCGAGCGCGCCGGCCGGCCGTTCCCCGTCGGTGACCGCGTCCAGCGTCTCGGCCCAGAGCAGCGCCCGGGCCAGCGAATCGTCGAGCCCCGGCAGCAGCAGCGGCACCGCGTCCGCCGAGGCCGGGTCGAGGCGGATCTTGGCGAACGTCAGGTCACCGGCGTTCGGCAGCACGAGCCCGGTGGCAGGCCGACCGACCAGCTCGGGCAGCGGCGTCCGGCCGCCGTCGGCGTCCGGTTCGAGGTCGACCTCGAACCGGTACGCCGGACCGTCGGCGGTGTGGTGGGCCACCCCGATGCGGTGCGGCCGCAGCACCGGGTGGCTCGCCGGGGCGGTCTGCACGATCGCCACGTCGGTCCACCGGCCGTCGGCGTCCACGGCGGTGTCGACCCGCAGCGTGTTCACCTGCGCGCGGCGCAGCCAGCGTTCCGCCCAGCCGTCCAGGTCGCGGCCGCTCGCCGCGCCCAGGGCGGTCAGCAGGTCGGCGAGCGTGGCGTTGCCGAACCGGTGCGCGGCGAAGTGCGCGTTCAGCCCGGCCAGGAACGCCTCGTCACCGAGCCAGGCGACGAGCTGGCGCAGCACGCTGGCGCCCTTGGCGTACGAGATGCCGTCGAAGTTGAGCAGCGCCTGCGCGGCGTCTGCCACCTCCTCCGGCGCCACCGGATGGGTGGAGGGGCGCTGGTCGGCAGTGTAGCCCCAGGCCTTGCGGTGGCTCGCGAACGTGGTCCACGCCCGGTCGAACCGGGTCGCCTCGGCGGTGACCCGGGTGCCGAGGTATTCGGCGAAGGACTCGTTGAGCCACAGGTCGTCCCACCAGCTCATGGTGACCAGGTCACCGAACCACATGTGCGCCATCTCGTGGGCGATGGTGGTGGCGCGCAACTCCCGCTGGGTGTCGGTGACCGCGGAGCGATAGACGTAGTCGTCGCGGATCGTGACCAGGCCCGGGTTCTCCATCGCGCCGGCGTTGAACTCGGGCACGAACGCCTGGTCGTACTTGCCGAACGGGTAGCGCTCGGCGAAGAGCTGGTGGAAGCGGTCGAGGCACTGCCGGGTGACGGTGAGGATCTCGTCGGCGTCGGCGTCCAGGTGGGCGGCGAGCGAACGCCGGCAGTAGAGGCCGAGCGGGATGCCGTCGTGCTCGGCGCGCAGCACGTGCCAGGGCCCGGCGATCAGCGAGACGAAGTAGGTGGCCAGGGGTTTGGTGGTGGCGAACTCCCAACGCCCCGGTGCGGGCCGGTCGGCCAGCGGCCCGTTGGCGGCGACAGTCCACTCCGGCGGCGCGGTGACGGTCAGCGTCACCGGGGCCTTCAGGTCGGGCTGGTCGAACGCGGCGAAGACGCGCGGCCCGTCGTCCAGGAACGACAGCGCGTAGAGGTAGGTCTCGCCGTCTGCCGGGTCGACGAAACGGTGCAGCCCCTCGCCGGTGTTGGAGTAGGCCATCTCGGCCTCGACGGTGAGCGTGTTGTCCTCGGCCAGGCCGGTCAGCGGCAGCCGGTCGCCGGCCAGCAGGGCCGGGTCGAGGTCGTTGCCGTTGAGGCGGACGGCGAGGAGTCGGCGCGGCTTGACGTCGACGAAGGTCTCGGCGCCGGGGGTGGCCCGGAACCGGATGGTGACGGCGGAGCGGAACCGCTCGGCGTCGCCGGTCAGGTCGAGGTCCACATCGTAGGACTCGACGGTGATCGACGCGCGGCGCGCGGTCGCCTCTGCACGGGTGAGGCTCGGCATCCGCTTATCCTGCCCGATGTGGTCCGCTCGGGCCGTCTCGTTACGCGTGGCGATGGAGGAACAGCGATGGGTCAGCACCCCAAGGGCGATTTCGACCTCTCCCGGGCGGTTTGGCAGCGGGCTGAGGGCGACACCTCCGAGGGAGCGGTCGAAGTGGCATTCGTCGACGACCTGATCGGTATGCGCAACTCCGCCGAGCCGGACGGGCCGGTGCTGGTCTTCACCCAGGCCGAGTGGGACGCGTTCGTCGCGGGCGCCCAGGACGGCGAGTTCGACCTGGACTGAGCGCGGCTCAGTCACCGTCGCCCCAGCCGAGGCCGCCCGGACCGGGCGCGTGGTGGAAGCCGGGGTGGCCGGCCACGTCCGCACAGCCCTCGCCGTCGGGGCCGAGGGCGTCGCAGAACAGCCGCTCGGCGCGGTGCCAGGCGTCCGCCGGGGACAACGCCGCCGCGCCGAGCGCCAGCTCCGGGCGGAGCAGGCCGAGGGCTTCGGCGTACGCCACCGCGTGCTCCCGCGCGACGGCGGGATCGGCGGCGGCGAAGCCCAGGTGCACTGTGAAGTGGCGCGGCGGGCGGGGCGCGGAGCGCCGGGGCGCGCCGATCAGCGGCCCGCCGCCGCGGTCGCCGCGCAGCCGGGCCGTCGCCTCGCGGTGCCGTCGTACCGCCCTGTCGTCACGCATCGGTGTCCTCCCCCGTCTCCGGTGACCGCGCCGCCGGACGTCGCGCCGGCGGCGGCGGGCCGGTCGCCGCCGGTCCGCGACACCGAGACAACCAGCTTTTCCGCGCCCGGGGAGGGGCCAGCACGCGTCCGTGTCGCCGGCCCCTCCCTCAACGGGCCGGAGCTGCTGGAATGGAGGGTTCGGCCGCGCCGGCCCGGGTAGGTAGGCAGGGCCGCCGAACCGCGTCAGGAGCAGCTGAGATGAGCACCATGCCGAGCGACCGGAGCCCGGACAGCACGCTCGCGTTCCTCCGTGAGGGCTACCGCTTCGTCGGCGCCCGCTGCGACCGCCTCGGCACCGATGTCTTCCAGACCCGGCTGCTGCTGGAGCCGACGATCTGCCTGCGCGGCCGGGAGGCCGCCGAGTTGTTCTACGACGAGGAGCGGTTCGTCCGGCGCGGCGCGATGCCGATGCGCGGGCAGCGCACGCTCACCGGCGTCGGTGGTGTGCAGGGCCTCGACGGCGAGGCGCACCGGGTCCGCAAGGCGATGTTCATGTCGATCATGACGCCGGCCGCGATCCGCCGTCTCGGGGAGATCTTCGACGAGCAGTGGCGGGCCCGGATCCCGGTCTGGGCGCGGGGCGGGCCGGTGGTGCTCTACGACGAGGTGGGCCGGATCCTGACCCGTACGGTCTGGGCCTGGGCCGGGGTGCCGCTGGCCGAGGCCGACGTGCCGCGCCGGACCGCCGAGATGCACGCGATGATCGAGTCACCGGCCGCGCTGGGCCCCCGGCACTGGCGCGGGCGGCTCGGCCGCCGCCACGCGCAACGCTGGGCCGGCGAGCTGATCGAGCGGGTACGCGCGGGCGCGGTGCCCGCCCCGGAGGGCAGCGCGCTGGCGGTGGTGGCCGGGCACCGGGACGAACGGGGTGTGCCGCTGCCCCGCCGGATCGCCGCCGTGGAGCTGCTCAACGTGCTGCGCCCCACCGTCGCGGTGGACCGGTACGTGGTCTTCGCCGCGCTGGCGCTGCACGACCACCCGCACTGGCGGGACCGGCTACCCGGCGACGCCGCCGCGACCGAGCGGTTCGTGCAGGAGGTACGCCGCTACTACCCGTTCTTCCCGGTCGCCGCGGCCCGGGTACGCCGCTCGTTCCAGTGGCGGGGGTACGCGTTCCCGCAGGGCCGGCGCGTGCTGCTCGACCTGTACGGCACGAACCACCACCCCGACATCTGGCCGGAGCCGGAGCGGTTCCGCCCGGAGCGCTTCACCGGCTGGCGGGACGACCCGTTCGGCCTGATCCCGCAGGGCGGCGGTGACCACTTCACCGGCCACCGCTGCGCCGGTGAGTGGATCACCATCGAGCTGATGAAGCGGGCCGTGACGAACCTGACCGGGGCGATGAGCTACCGCGTACCGCCCCAGGACCTGGCGCTCGACCTCGGTTCGATGCCGGCGTTGCCGCCCGCCGGGCTGGTGCTCGACGGGGTACGCCCGGCCGACGGCGCACACTCGGCCGACGGGGTACGCCCGCTGCGCTGAAGGGTCGCACCCCTCACTCGGTCAGGCGGCCTGCGGGTGCAGCACGCTACGCAGGCAGCCGTCCTCCTTCTTCTCGAAGATCTCGTAGCCCCGGGCGCCCTGTTCCAGCGACATCGGGTGGGTCGCCAGGTAGCCGGGGTCGATCTCGCCGGCCGCGATCCGGTCCAGCAGCATCGGGATGTAGCGCTGGGCGTGCATCTGCCCCATCCGCAGCACCAGTGCCTTGTTCATGGCCGCGCCGAGCGGGAACTTGTCCACCAGGCCGCCGTACACGCCGACGATGCTCACCGTGCCGCCCTTGCGAGCCGCCATGATCGCCTGACGGACCGAGGTGGGCCGGTCGGTCTGCGCGCGTACCGTCTGCTTGGCCTTGTCGTACGCGTACGCCGGGCCGACGTCGTGCGACTCCATGCCGACGGCCTCGATGCAGGCGTCCGGGCCGCGCCCGGCGGTCATCTCCCGCAGCGCCTCCAGCACGTCGGTCTCGGCGTAGTTGATCGTCTCCACGCCGAGCCGCTGCGCGGCGGTGGCGAGCCGTTCCGGCAGCCGGTCGATGACCACGACGCGCTCGGCGCCGAGGATCTGCGCGGACCGGGCGGCCATCTGGCCGACGCCGCCGGCGCCCCAGACGGCCACCACCTCGCCGCCCTTGAGGTCGCAGAAGTCGGCGGCCATCCAGCCGGTCGGCATCGCGTCGGAGGCGAAGACGACCGAGTCGTCCGGCACCCCGTCCGGCACCGTGAACGCGCCGACGTCGCCGAACGGCACCCGGATGTACTCGGCGTGGCTGCCGGAGTAGCCGCCCGCCGCGTGCGAGTAGCCGAGGATGCCGGCGGGCGAGTGGCCCCACAGCTTCTCGGTGAAGACCGGCTGCGGGTTGGAGTTGTCGCAGAGCGAGAACTGCTCGGTGCGGCAGTACCAGCACGAGCCGCAGGCCACCACGGATCCGACCACCACCCGGTCACCGACGGAGATCCGCCGCACGTCCGGGCCGGTCTCGACCACCTCGCCCATGAACTCGTGGCCGAGGATGTCGCCCTCGCGCATGGCCGGCAGGTAACCATTGATCAGGTGCAGGTCGGAGCCGCAGACACTGCTCGCGCGCACCTTGACGATGATGTCGCCGCCGGACCTGATGGTCGGCTCCGGCACGTCCCGCACTGCCAGCTTGCCCACGCCCTCCCAGCACAGCGCCCTCACGGTCGTCCTCCCGCCGTCAGCCTCTCGCGTACCTTGTCCGTCGCCCGTTCCTGCCGGGGGTTGCGCCCGGACGGGTCGTGCCGGGTGTCCAGCACCTGCCCGGTCTCGATCAGCGACTTGATCCGGCGCAGCGCGGTACGCAGCCCCAGGTCCGGGTCGTCGCCGCCGGCCAGGCCGACCGCCCGCCGGATCGGCCCGGAGCGCCACCGCAGCTCGGCCCGGATCTCGGTGCCCCGGTCCTGCGGGGCGGCGACCAGCTCGACCCGGCCGCGCTGGGCGACCGGCCCGTCGGTGACCCGCCAGCTCAGCCGGCCCGGCCCGTCGACGGTGATCTCGGCCCGCCACTCGGTGCCGCCGCCGGCCGGGTCGGCCGCCACGCAGCGCCACCGGTTCGCGTCGAGCTGCTCCAGCGTGGCCCACTCGGCCAGCCCCCGGTCGAGCCGTTCCCGGTCGGTCCAGAAGCCGATCACCTCGTCGACCGGCCGGTTCACGGTGATCCCCCGGTGCACCACGTACCAGCCGTCCTCCCGGTCGGGCTGGTGCCGGTGCCGCCGCCGCGCCACCGTCCGGGTGACTCCGAGCGCCGTCACGGCGGCGGCGCCGGCCAGCGCCCATCTCGTCGCGTTGCTGGGCATCACGTCTCCTTCCGACTCGGTCCGTCCGTATCCGGCTGCGCTACCCGACGCAGCACGCCCGAAACGGTTTCAGCGACCGCATTCCGGGCAAGTCGCGTCACCCGACACGAGGGAGGCGACGTGACCCGACCGACCGCCGCGCACCGCGACGAGGGCGCCGCGTCCGCGCCGGTCCGGCTTCCGATGGCGTACGTCCTGCCGCTGCGCGCCCACGACGACAGCGGCCTGGACGAGCTGACCGGGTACCTGCGCGAGCTGAGCCGGTCTGTCGACGTGGTGGTGGTCGACGGATCGGCGCCGGAGCTGTTCGCCCGGCACGCCGCCGCCTGGCGCGGGCTCGTGCGGCACGTGCCGCCGGACCCGGCGCTGCGCGGGCGCAACGGCAAGGTGCTCGGCGTGCTCACCGGCGTCGCGCTGGCCCGGCACGAGCACGTGGTGATCGCCGACGACGACGTCCGGTACGACCGGGCCGCGCTGTCCGCGGTGCACCAGATGCTGGACGGGGTGGACCTGGTCCGGCCGCAGAACCACTTCGACCCGCTGCCCTGGCACGCCTGGTGGGACACCGGCCGGACGCTGCTGGCCCGCGTGTTCGGCGGCGACTGGCCGGGCACCCTGGGAGTGCGGCGGAGCACGTTCCTGGCGATGGGCGGCTACGACCCCGACGTGCTCTTCGAAAACCTGGAGCTGGCCCGGACCGTGCGGGCGTACGGCGGCAGCACCGCCACCCCGGCCTGGCTGTACGTGCGGCGGCTACCGCCCTCCGCCGCGCACTTCCTCGGGCAGCGGGTGCGCCAGGCGTACGACGAGACGGCCCGGCCGGTGTGGCTGCTGGCCGCGCTGGCGGTGCTGCCGGCGACGGCGGTCGCGATCGCCGCCCGCCGGCCCGGGCTGCTGCTGCGGGCCGGGCTGGCGACGGTCGCGGTGGCGGAGCTGGGCCGGCGACGGGCCGGCGGCGCCCGGGTCTTCCCGGCGCACACCAGCCTCGCCGCGCCCGCCTGGGTGCTGGAGCGCGGCCTGTGCGCCTGGCTGGCGGTGGGCCGGCGGCTGCGCGGCGGGGTGCCCTACGCGGGCGCCCGGCTGCGGACGGCGGCCAACCCCACACGGGCCCTGCGCCGGCGGATGACGCGGCGCCGCCCCGACGATCTGGTGCTCTGGGTGCAGGCCGGGGCACTGCCCCCGCCGCTGCGCGCCGAGGTGTAAGGAAGGGCCCCTTTTTATCGCCCAGGCGATAAAAAGGGGCCCTTCCTTACCGAGGGCGCGGACTTCAGGACCGCACCTGCTCGGCGCTGTGCCGGACGTCCTGCGCGGCGGCGCGGCCGTCGTCCTTGACCGCGTACGCGGCGTCCTGCGCGGTCGCCTTCACCGACTCGGCGGCGTGCTGCGCGGGCTCGCGCAGCTCCTCCTTCAGCTCACCGGCGACCTCGCCAAGCTTCTCCTTGACCACGCCACCGTGCTCGGCCGCCTTCTCCTTGACCTGCGCGGCGACCTGCTGCTCGCGGCGGGTGGCCGGAATCAGCGAGGAGACCAGCATGCCGACGCCGAAGGCGATCACGCCGGCGGCGATCGGGTTGCCCTCGGACTTGCGCCGCACCACCTGCGGCGCCCGGTGGGCGGCGTCACTCACCGTGGCGGCGGCGGACTGCGCCTTGTCGCCCACCGTGGAGGCCATCGAGGAGGCGTGGTCGCCCACCGAGTGGGCGGCGTGGCCGGTGCTGTGGCCGAGGTCCGAAGCGGTTCCCATCACCTTGTCCTTCACGTTCGTCAGCGCGCTGCGTACGCGCTGCTTGCGGTCGTCGACGATGCGGCTCGGGCTGACCTTGTACGCCAGGGCGTCCACGTCCGAGCTGAGGTTGTTGCGAGTGGCTTCGATCTCACGGCGGATCTGCTCGGGATCGGTGCTCATCGGGTGACTCCCTCCGGGTGCGGCTTGAGCGCGTCGGGGATGCGCTGCACGCTGTCGTTCGTCTGCTTCAGGCCGCGGATCCGCTCGGCGTTCTTCTTGCCCATCGAGTACAGGACCGCCGCGACAGCGGCCCAGATCACGGCCACGATCAGCGCGGCCAGCCCGGAGTCCATGACGTTGTCGAGGAACTGCCAGATCGCGATCGAGACGAAGAGCGCCACCATGTAGCCGCCGAAGCCGGCGCCGCCGAACAGTCCGGCGGCCTTGCCCGCCTTCTTGCCCTCCTGGCGGATCTCGGCCTTGGCGAGCTCGACCTCCTGGCGCATCAGCGTGGACAGGTCGGTGGTGACCTGACGCATCAGGTCACCGAGCGAGCTGCCGCGCACCTCGTCGGCGTGGGGCGGTGCGCCCGCCGCCTGATAGCCGGGGTCCTGCGTGGGTACGGTCATGCCGTCGCCTCCCTTCTGCCGGTGCGGCCGGTCACGGGCGGGGAGCACCGGTGGACGGGACACCAGGCAGCGGGTCGGTGCGCTCCGGCGGCGGCAGCGGCTGACCGGTGCCACCCGCCGGGTCGGCCCAGGTGTTCGGGGCGCCGCCGGCCGGGTAGGTCGCGCCCGGCGCGGAGTAGCCCGGGTCCGGCTCGGCGTAGCTGCCCGGCGTCGGGTCGAGGTAGCCGCCCGGCGGCACCTGGCCCGGCACCTCGCGCGCGGTCGGGATGACGGCGGTGCGATCCGGGTCGTACGCCGGCCGCGCCGTGCTGTCGTCGCCGATCGCGGCGATGTTGCGGGTGAGCCGCCCGGCGACCACGCCGAGCAGCGCCGCGCCGACGAGGAACGTGCCGGGGTTGCGGCGGGCGTAGCTCTTCACCTCGTTGAGCAGGTCGCCCGGCTCGCGCTGCTCCAGCCAGCCGGCCACGCCGTGCACCCGCTCGGCCGCCTGGTGGGCCAGCTCGGTGACCGGCCCGGAGCCGCCGCCCTGCTGCGCCATGGTGCGCATCTCGTCGGCGAGCGAGCGCAGCCCGCTGGCGGCGCGCTGCTGCTGCTGGCCGGCCTGGGCGGTGACCTGGCTGCGGGTCTCGCCGTAGAGGTCGCGGGCCTGCCGCTTGGCCTCGCCCACCACCTCCCGGCCCTGCTCCTTGGCGGTCTGCGCGACAGCGCCGCCCGCGTTCGCGGCGTCGGAGCCGACCTGGCGGGCCTGGTCACGTACGCCGCCACCACCGTTCGTCGACTGGTACGTGGCCGAACTGGGGGAAAGATCCTGAGTCATGGTGTCCCTTCCGCTCGTGTGTTTCCCAGCGGTTGTCTTCGGGGGGTACGCGGATCGTTTCCGCGTGACAATCGCCCTACCCCAGGTCGACGGCTCCATGCCTGATTCGTGAATTCTCTGCGGGACCGGCCCGCCCCGGTCAGAGAATGGGATGCCTGCCCGCCCGGGCGGCGACGCGTCCCACGGGGGTGACAGGGATGGCACGTGACCTGCGCGAACACGCGCCCGCCCGGCCTGCGGTGCAGAAGGTCGCCCTCGCGGCGGCGGCCCTCTTCGCGCTCATCGGCGTGCTCGGCTTCGTGCCCGGCATCACCACCCACTACGGCGAGTTGACGTTCGCCGGGCACCACTCCGAGGCGAAGCTGCTCGGGGTGTTCCAGGTGTCGGTGCTGCACAACCTGCTGCACCTGCTGTTCGGGCTGGTCGGGCTGGTGATGGCCCGGCGGCTGGCCGGGGCGCGGGTGTTCCTGGCCGGTGGCGGCGCGCTCTACCTGGTGCTGTGGCTGTACGGCTTCGCCGTCGACAGGGACACCGCCGCGAACTTCGTGCCGGTGAACGACGCCGACAACTGGCTGCACCTGTTCCTCGGCTTCGGCATGCTCGCCGCCGGCCTGCTGCTCAACGACAATCTGGGCACCGGAAGCCCGGTCGAGGCCCCGTTCGACCGCCCCTGACCAGGCGCGACACGCCGGGCCGGCGTTTGCCCGGGTACCGCCGGGGGCAGGAGGGCCGCGACGAGGAGGTTCGGCGATGCCACGGTGGTTGCGCGACAACATGCTCTCGGTGGCCATGCTCGGCGCGTTCCTCGTCTTCCTGCTGCTGCAGAGCGTGTTCGGCTGGCAGGTGCACAACGAGGAACTGAGCCGGTACGGCGCCGAGCCGCTGAGCTGGTGGGCCTATCTGGGCACCGGGCACTTCGCCGAGGCGGTGTTCGAGAACTGGGAGTCGGAGTTCCTCCAGATGGGCGGCTACGTGCTGCTCACCGCGTACCTGGTGCAGAAGGGCTCGGCCGAGTCGAAGCCGGTGGACCAGACGGACCGGCCGGAGGACAACCGCGACCACGCCGGCCCGCACGCGCCGTGGCCGGTACGCGTGGGCGGGCTGCCGCTCGTGGTCTACCGCAACAGCCTCGCCATCGCACTCCTGATGATCTTCGGGGGCGCGTTCCTGGGGCACCTGTTCGGCGGCGTGGCCGCCTACAACCAGGAGCAGGCGCTGGAGAGCGACGCCGCCCCGATCAGCGCCTGGCAGTTCCTCGGCACCAGCGACTTCTGGTTCCAGTCCATGCAGAACTGGCAGAGCGAGTTCCTCGCCGTCGGCGTGCTGATCCTGCTCAGCATCGTGCTGCGCCAGCACGCCAGCCCGGAGTCCAAGCCGGTCACCGCGCCGCACGCGCAGACCAGCGCCTGAGCGTCAGGCCGCGACCGGCAGCCGCTTGGCGAAGCAGACGCTGTACGGGTTGTCCACGTACTCGCCGTAGACCGGGATCGGCTCGTAACCACTGGACCGGTAGAGCCCGATCGCGGCCGGCAGGTAGGTGCCCGTCTCCAGGCACACCGTGCGGTGACCCTGCCGGAACGCCAGTTCCTCCAGCGCCACGAGCAGCTGCCGGGCAATGCCCCGCCCCCGGTACGCCGGCCGCACGTACATCCGCTTCAGCTCGCCGGTGCCGGCGTCGAGCGCCTGGAGCCCGCCGCAGCCGACCGCCCGGCCGCCGACGACAGCGGCCAGGTAGTGGATGTCGGTGTGCACGACTGTGACCTGCCCGTCCAGGCCGCCGTCCGCGTCGCGCAGCTCACGCTGCTGGGCGACGACGAGCGCGGCGATCTCCGGATCGGTGACGGGACGGGACTCGATCAACATGTCCGTACGCTAGATCGGCCGGATTTCGCGCAGGTTTCCCGCCACCGACCCGCAAACGGCTACTCGGCGTCCGCTTCCGCGGCGGACGCGGCCTCGATCTCGTCCTCCGGCCGGACCCGGCGGGCCTTGCGGGCCGCCAGCCGGTCGGACGCCGACGGACGGTTCGACTTCTCCTCCAGCCGGACGTCGGTGCCCCGGTTACCGGGTACGAAGTCGACACCGGCGTAGAGCGTCGGCTGCCAGTCGAACTCCCGGTCGCCGATGCGCACCAGGTCGCCGGCCTGGGCGCCGGCCTTGGCGAGCTTCTCCTCGACGCCGAGGCGGGCCAGCCGGTCGGCCAGGTAACCCACCGCCTCGTCGTTGTCGAAGTTGGTCTGCTTCACCCAGCGCTCCGGGCGGCTGCCGCGCACCGTGTACGAGCCGTCGTCCTCGGCCTCGATGGTGAAGCCGGCGTCGTCGACCGCCTTCGGGCGGATCACGATCCGGGTCGGCTCGGCCGGCGGGGCGGCGCGGCGGCCCTGGTCGACCAGCTCCGCCATCGCGTACGTCAGCTCGCGCAGGCCCTCCCGGGTGGCGGTGGAGACGTCGAACACGCGCAGGCCGCGCGCCTCCAGGTCGGGGCGGACGATGTCGGCGAGGTCCTTGCCGTCCGGCACGTCGACCTTGTTGAGCGCGACCAGCCGGGGCCGGTCGGCGAGCCCGCCGTACTGGGACAGCTCGGACTCGATGGCGTCGATGTCGGCGAGCGGGTCGCGGCCGGGCTCCAGCGTCGCGGTGTCGATCACGTGCACCAGCACGGCACAGCGCTCGACGTGGCGGAGGAACTCCAGGCCCAGGCCCTTGCCGGTGGCCGCGCCCGGGATCAGGCCGGGCACGTCGGCGACGGTGAAGGTGTGGTTGTCCACCCGGACCACGCCCAGGTTCGGCACCAGCGTGGTGAACGGGTAGTCGGCGATCTTCGGCTTGGCCGCCGAGATCACCGAGATCAGCGACGACTTGCCGGCGGACGGAAAGCCGACCAGGCCCACGTCGGCGACGCTCTTGAGCTCCAGCACGACGTCCAGCCGGTCGCCGGGCTCACCCAGCTCGGCGAAGCCGGGCGCCTTGCGGCGGGCGTTGGCCAGCGAGGCGTTGCCGCGCCCGCCCCGGCCACCCCGGGCCGCCTCGAACGTGGTGCCGACGCCGACCAGGTCGGCCAGCACCTCGCCGTCGAGGCTCTGCACCACTGTGCCGTTCGGCACCTTGATGAGCAGGTCGCGGCCGTTGGCGCCGTCCCGGTTCGAGCCGGCGCCGCCCTTGCCGTTCTCGGCCTTGAGGTGCGGCCGGAAATGGAAGTCGAGCAGCGTGGTGACCTGCGGGTCGACCACCAGCGACACGCTGCCGCCGTGGCCGCCGTTACCGCCGTCGGGCCCGCCGAACGGCTTGAACTTCTCCCGGTGGATCGAGACACAGCCGTGCCCGCCGTCGCCGGCCTGCATGTGCAGGACGACCCGGTCAACGAACGTCGTCACGACGCCAATCCTTCCAGCGGGGTCCGCCCCGCACGGGGAAAAGCGAAGCGGGCCGGGACTCGAGGTCCGCGGCCCGCAACGCTTTGAGAACTACTGCTGCGGCACGATGCTGACGGTCTTGCGACCGCGCTTGGTGCCGAACTGCACCGAACCGGCGGCCAGCGCGAACAGCGTGTCGTCGCCGCCACGGCCGACCAGGTCACCGGGGTGGAACTTGGTGCCACGCTGACGGATGAGGATCTCACCCGCGCTGACGACCTGACCACCGAAGCGCTTCACGCCGAGCCGCTGGGCCGCGGAGTCACGGCCGTTACGCGAGCTGGACGCACCCTTTTTGTGAGCCATTGGAGGACGACCTACTTCCCGCTGGAGATGCCGGTCACCTTGACCTGGGTCAGCGGCTGGCGGTGACCCTGGCGCTTGTGGTAGCCGGTCTTGTTCTTGAACTTGTGGATCCGGATCTTCGGGCCCTTGGTGTGCGCGGCGATCTCGCCGGACACCGCGACCTTGGCGAGCTTCGCCGCGTCGGTCACCAGGTCGTCACCGTCGACGAGGAGCACCGCGGTGAGCTTCACCGCGTCGCCGGGGGCACCGGCGAGCTTCTCGACCTCGATCACGTCGCCCTCGGCGACCTTGTACTGCTTGCCGCCGGTCTTGACGATCGCGTACATCGGAGGCGGACTCCCTGTCGTTGAGGCTACTGGCGTCTATTCCACCGCTGTCGGCTGTCACACCGTTCACGGTCGTTCCCACGGCGTCTCGCCGGGAGCCGTGACACCGGCAGCGCGGGCACGCGGGAACTCAGCACACCAAAGTGCGCCGCAGGCAAGCGTACGGCATACCCGGCCCGCCCCCCAAACCGGGCCCGCGGTCCGCGTCCTCACGGCCGGCCGACGGACACGACAGAACCCCCGAATCCGCCCATAGCGCGCGGATTCGGGGGTCCTGTTCGAGCAGGTCAGCGCCTCACGGCCGGGTACGCCGCCGGGCGCCGCCGCGTCGCGCCCGCCGGCGGGGGGCACCGCTGTCGTCGTCGTTGTCGCCGTCACCGATCGCGTCCGGGTCGTCGGCGGCGGCCAGCCGGGCCGAGTCGCCCTCCTGGCTGTCCGCGACCGCCGGGGCGGCGGGCGTGTCCGTCTCGAACCGGGAGAGGTCGTAGCCCTGGGTGTCGTAGTAGTCGTCGTCGTTCTCGACCACCTCGGCGACGGTCCGCTCCGGGGCGACGGTCCGCTCCGGAGCGGCCGGGACGGCCGGTGCCTCGTCGGCGGCCTGCGGCGACGCGGCCGGCTGCTCCGGCGCGGCCTCCGCCGCGGCGGTCTTGCGACCCCGGCGGCGGCCCTTCTCCTCGGCCGGCGCGGCGACCGCCGAGGCGACCGCCTTGACCTTCTCCCCCGCACCGCCGCGCGGCTTCTCCGGCACCGGCTCCGTGTGAATGATCACGCCCCGGCCCTTGCAGCACTCGCAGGTCTCGCTGAACGCCTCCAGCAGGCCCGCACCGATGCGCTTGCGGGTCATCTGCACCAGGCCGAGCGAGGTGATCTCGGTGACCTGGTGCTTGGTGCGGTCCCGGCCGAGGCACTCGGTGAGCCGGCGCAGCACCAGTTCCCGGTTCGACTCCAGCACCATGTCGATGAAGTCGATCACCACGATGCCGCCGATGTCGCGCAGCCGCAGCTGGCGCACGATCTCCTCGGCCGCCTCCAGGTTGTTGCGGGTGACCGTCTCCTCCAGGTTGCCCCCGGAGCCGGTGTACTTGCCGGTGTTGACGTCGATGACAGTCATCGCCTCGGTGCGGTCGATCACCAGCGAGCCGCCGGAGGGGAGGAAGACCTTCCGGTCCAGCCCCTTGAGGATCTGCTCGTCGATCCGGTACTCGGCGAACACGTCCACCACCCCGGCGTGCCGGCGCAGCCGCTCCACCAGGTCCGGGGAGACGTGCGACAGGTACGACTCGACCATGCCGTACGCGGACTCGCCCTCGATGACCAGCTCGCGGAAGTCCTCGTTGAAGAGATCCCGGACCACGCGGATGACCAGGTCCGGCTCCTCGTAGAGCAGCACCGGCGCGCCACCCTCGGTCGCCTTGGCCTGGATGTCCTCCCACTGCGCCTGCAGCCGCTTGACGTCGCGGGCCAGCTCGTCCTCGCTGGCGCCCTCGGCCGCGGTCCGGACGATCACCCCGGCGCCGTCCGGCACCAGCTTCTTCAGCACGTCGCGCAGCCGCTTGCGCTCGGTGTCGGGCAGCTTGCGGCTGATCCCCGAGGCGTTGCCGTTCGGCACGTAGACCAGGTGCCGGCCGGAGAGCGCGATGTGGCTGGTCAGCCGCGCGCCCTTGTGCCCGATCGGGTCCTTGGTGACCTGCACCAGCACCGAGTCACCGGAGCGCAGCGCCTGCTCGATCGAGCGGGCCCGGCCCTCCAGGCCGGTGGCGTCCCAGTTGACCTCACCGGCGTACAGGACCGCGTTGCGTCCGCGCCCGATGTCGACGAAGGCCGCCTCCATGCTCGGCAGGACGTTCTGGACCTTGCCCAGGTAGACGTTGCCGGCCATGGTGCCGGACGAGTTGCGCGTGACGTAGTGCTCGACCAGCACGCCGTCCTCGAGCACGGCGATCTGGGTACGGTCACCGCGCTGGCGGACCACCATCACCCGGTCGACCGCCTCGCGGCGGGCCAGGAACTCCGACTCGCTCAGGATCGGCGGCCGCGTACGCCGCTGCTCGCGGCCGTCCCGGCGGCGCTGCCGCTTGGCCTCCAGCCGGGTCGAGCCGGAGACACCCTGCACCTCGTCGACCGGCTTGCGCGGCTCGCGGATCTTGACCACGGTCGGCACGCCGTCCTCGGCGGCGGTGTCCGCCTCCCCGGCGCCCCGGCGGCGGCGACGGCGACGGCGACGGGTCATCCCCTCGCCCTCGGCCTCCTCGTCCTCCGCGGGCTCCTCGGCCTCACCCTCGGCGGTCTCGGCCGCGCCGGACTCGTCGACATCCTCGTCGTCGGCCTCGTCCGCGCCGCCCTTGCCCCGGCCGCGACCACGGCGGCCCCGGCGGCGGCGACGCCGGGCCGCGGCCGTCTCGTCGTCCTCGTCCGCCTCGTCCGCCTCGGCGGACTCCTCGGCCTCGGTGACCGGCTCCTCCTCGACGGCCTCCGGCTCGACCTCGGCCTCGACCGGCTCGACCTCACGGCGGCCACGACGGCGGCGCCGGGTGGTCTCGACCGCTTCCTCGATCGGCTCCTCAGCGGCCGGGTAGGTCACCTGGACGGCCGGCGCCTCGTCGGGCTGCGGCGCCATGAACAGGACGGTCGGCGCGGAGAGCGCGGCACGACGCCGGCGGCCGGTGGCAGGCGGCGTCTCCGCCGGCTCCTCGTCCGCACGCGGCACCGCGGCGCCCGTCGACACCACGCCCGTCGCGTCCGCCGGGCCGCCGCCGCGAGCCAGGTCGACCTCCTGGGTACGCGTCGACGCGGCGCTCGTGGTCTCGCCCTCGGCGTCCTCGTCCTCGACGGGCTCGCCGATGGCGGCCGTGCCGCTGATGGCGGCCGTGCTCGCCGCGCCCTCGGTGCTCGCCGTACCGCGGGTGCTCGCCTTGCGGCTGCGGGTGGTGCGCCGGCCGGTGGTGGGCTGCCCGGCAGCTGCGGCGGCCTCCCCGCCGACGGCCTCGCCCGTGGCGGGCCGGTCGACGCCGGCCTCGCCGCCGTCGATGTCGGCGCGTCCCTCGGCGATCAGGTCGCCACCGGGCGCGGAGACCGGCCCGTCGATCACCGCGTCCGCGGGCGCCTGCCCAGCGGCGGTCTCGTCCGGCGCCACGGTCTCGGCGGCCGGCGGCGTGGCCTTGCGACGGCGGGTCCGGGTCACCTTGACCGGCGGCACGACCTCCTCCGAGGCGGCCTCCACCCCGGCCGCGGCCACCGGCTCCTCGACCGCCTTCGCCGGTGTCGCCTTACGACGCCGCCGGGTGGTCTTCGGCGCGGTGTCCAACTCGCCGGCCACCGGCGCGAACACCTCGGCCTGCGGCGACTCGCCGCTGCCGGTCACCGTCGTGGACGCCTCGACCGGCGCGTCGGTCTGCTCCGGCTGGTTCAACGGGGCGGCCTTGCGGCGGCTGGCCCGCTTGCGGGCCGGCGGCTTGGTCTCGGCCACGCCCTCCGCGACAGCGCCGTCGGCGCTGCCGGAGGCGGCACCCTCGGCACCGGCGGAGGCCGCGCTCGCGGCGCCGCCGGAGGCGGTGGTGGCACTGTCGGCGGTCGTCCCGGCCGGCTGCGCGCCGGTCCGTTCGCCGCCCTCGGGCTCGTTCTCGAGCATGGACGTTCTCCAGTTCTGGCCGCCCCGGGCGCGGGTGAGCGCTGCCACGCAGGGTTGCCGCAAAGGTGTTTCCGCCGGGCGCGCAGACGCGCGACCGCCGAAGTCTGCCTGCCAGAGCGTTGACCGACGGTCAGCGCTCTCCGATGGTTGCCCCGTCGCGATCCGCGTCCAACGGATCGACGATCTCGCCCTGCGCGGTCAACGTGCCCTGCGCCAGCCGGATCACCTTCGGGGTGACCGGCGGCTCCAGGGCGGCCACCGCGCGGAGGCCGGACAGGACGTCATCGGGCCGAACGGACGGGGTGACCTGCCGCACGACCAGTTCGAGTATCGCACACGGTACGGCCGCCGCCCCGGAAGGCGTCTCAGCCGGAGCCACGACATCGATCGACGCCACTGCCGCGCGGGCGTCGAACGTACGCCGCCCCTGCTTGGTCATCCGCTCGACCTGGATCTCCTCGGCGGCGGTGAAGGCCGCCACGGCCTCCGCCAGCACCTTCGGGTCGACCTCGGGCAGCTCGATACGCCAGTACGACGCCTCGATCCGGTCGGCCAGGCTGCCGCCGGTGGCCTCCACCGCGTCGAGTACGTCGAGGCCGGGCGAGAGCGCGGCGTCGAGGGCCTCGCGCAGCCGCGCCGGGTCGACGGGCTCACGGAGCCCGATCTCCAGGTATTCGGCCTCACTCGCCACGCCCGTCGGGGCGGCCGAGGCGTACGAGATCTTCGGATGTGGGGTGAAGCCCTGGGAGAAGGCGATCGGCACGCCGGCCCGGCGCAGCGCGCGCTCGAAGGCCCGGGCGAAGTCCCGGTGCGAGGTGAACCGCAGCGGCCCACGCTTGGCGTACCGGATACGGACCCGCTGGACGACGGGGGCCTGGCCGCCCTCGGGTTGAGGCTTTCTGGCGATCGTGAGCTCCTCGGCTGTGCCTGCGTATCGGTCTCATCCTGACGCAGCGCTCACCACGCCCCACACCCGGGGCCACCCCACCCACCCCAAACCCACTCAAACTCGCCCCACCCTCGCCCCAGCCCACCCCACCCCGGGCGCGGGCGTGCGGGGGCGGCTCTCCGGGGCGGTGAGGAGTGGTGTGCGGGATCCGTACTCGCGGTGGGTCAGGAACGGTCGTCGTCACCGGGTGGGGCGTACGGGCTCCGGCCGGGTGGAGTGTGGTGGGCCTGACCGTGGGGCGGGTAGGTGCCCGTGCCGGGCGGCGGGTACGCACCGGGCTGGGGGTGTCCGCCCGGCTGCGGGTAGGCGCCGGGCGGGCCGTAGCCGGGCGGCTGGGCGGTCACGCGACCGGCGGGCACCGGCGGGTCCTGCCCGTTCATCCGGTCCAGTTCCTCGTCCGGGATCGAGCCGGCCCGGGCCAGTTCGCGCCGGTGACGGCGGCGGTTCCAGATCAGGAACACCACGAGCGCCAGCAGCACGACGAGCGCCACGGCGATGCCGATGCCGATCACCATCACCTGCTGGTCGGTGGGGCCGCCCCGGTCGCCGTACTTCGTCACGTCGAAGTTGTCGTCCTCGGCGGCGGCCGGTGGCGCGGACGCGCTCGGCGCGGCGTCCCCGAGCAGTGGGTTCGCCGACACCGACGGCACGTCGGCGGTGAGCGCCGCGACCGGGTCGATCCGGCCGAAGCCGAACCGGGGATCCCGGCCGGGAGGGCCGGCGTCCCGGGCGGTGCGGATGATCCGGTTGATCACGTCGGGCGCGGAGAGGTCGCGGTGCTTCGACCGGATCAGCGCCGCGACGCCGGAGACGATGGCGGCGGCGTCGGAGGTGCCGTCCCCCCAGCCGTAGCCCCGGTCCGGGCCGATGTTGTAGACCTCGTCGCCGGGTGCGGCGATCACCGCCTCCGGGCCCTGGGCCGATCCGGACCAGAAGCCTCCACCCCGGACCGTGCCGGTCACCGCGATCACGCCGGGAATGTTTGCGGGTGAGGCGACGTCCGGGCCGGACTGCCGGATGTTGCCGGCGGCGGCCACCACGACCACGTCGCGCTCCAGCGCGTACCGGATCGCGGCTGCCTCGCCCTCGTCCACGGCCCCACCGCCGCCGTACGACAGGTTGAGCACCTTCGCCCCGCCGTCGACTGCCATCCGGATGCCGGTCGCGGAGTCGTCCGGGGTGGCCGCCGCGCCGACGGGCTTGCGGATGGGCAGGATCCGGGCGTCGGGCGCGATGCCGACCACCCCGGCGCCGTTGGCCGCGATGATCCCGGCCATGTGGGTGCCGTGGCCGTCCGGGTCGCTCCGGCCGTCGCCCGAGCCGCGGGTGCTGCCCCCGGCCAGGAGCTGACCCCGCATGTCGGGGTGCCCGGCGTCGACACCGGTGTCCAGCACGCCGACGACGACGCCCCGCCCGGTGGAGATCTGATGTGCCCTGTCGATCCGCAGCTCGTCCAGATACCACTGCTCGGCACGGCGCGGAGCGGCGACCGCCGGCTGGGCGGCGCCCAGCAGCATCAGTCCGGCAAGCAGACCGGCCGCCACCGGCCGGAGCGCGCCGACGTGCACCTTCATCCGTCCGTCCTCATCGCAGGATGCCCGGGGACGCACCGTCACCGGCACCCCACGGATCGTCGTCCTCAGTCAACCACGACGAGTGCCCTGCCGCGTCACCCCCGTGACCGGCGCCGCCGTGACCGCCCATCATTCCGCCGCCCATCATCCCGGCGCCGGCCATCCCGCCACGCGTACCGGCCGCGCCGCCCGGTCCCGCTCCGGCCGCGGCCTTCAGCGCGCTGGCCGCGCTGGTCAGCGGCGGAACCTTGCCGTTACCGCCACCGACCATGCCGGGCAGGCCGCCCATGGCCAGGCCGCCGGCCGCACCGATCCCACCGCCGCCGATCCCACCGGCCGAACCCAGACCGGCGCCGCCGCCACCGCCACCGAAGCCGCCGCCACCAGCGCTCAGTCCGCCCACGCCACCGCCCCCGCCGAGACCGAGCGTGGCCGGTCCGCCCGCGGTGACCGTGCCGGGCCCGCCCGCGCCCGCCAGGCCGCTGCCGTACTCCGGGGTGCCCGAGCCCGGGGCACCACCGAGCTCGGGAGGCCCGCCGATGGTCGGCGGGGTGTAGGAACCGCCGCCGGGGACGCCGCTGCCGGGCCCACCGGGGGGCGGCGTGTACGAACCACCACCGGGCGTGCCGCCACCGATGCCGGTGCTGCCGATCGACGGCATCGGGCCGCCACCGCCGCCTCCGGGCATCCCGCCGCCCGGCATCCCGCCGCCGCCCGGCAGGCCACCGCCGGGCACACCCGTCGGGGGGACCCGCGGGTCCCCCCGGTAGCCGTCGTCCAGCTCTTCCCGGGTGGGACGGGGTACGGCCAGCTTGGGACGCTCGGCATCCACCGCGGCGGGAAGCGGCGACATCGCCGCGTTGGCCGCCTTCTGGTTGTCGTTGTACCAGTTGTCGAGGTGCGACTTGGTGTCCCACCAGCCGCCACGCTTCTGGTCGTTGGCGTTGCCGTCGATCTTCATGGTGGCTTCGAGGTCGTCGGCCTTGTCGCGGAACGCGCCGTCGGCGTACAGCGCCTGGTTGGCCTGGAAGTCGCTGCGCAGGGCGGCGAGGAAGCCGGACTGGCTCTCACCGTCGCGCGCGTCGTCCAGCTCGGTGCCGCCGGGCAGGCTCCACTCGTTCCAGCCGAAGTTGTCCATCAGCGGGATCGGGATGCTGGCCACCGTCTTGCGGATGTCACTCTCGATCCGCGACAGCGCCCCGCTGACGTTGCTGGCGTGCGTGATCAGGTCCTCGATGTCCTTGCCGATCTCGGACAGGTGCTCGCGGTACGCGTCGCCGCCGCTGCCCTTCCAGCCGGCGAGCATCCCGGGCAGGCCGCCGGTGTGCGGGCGCTCCTGGCCGGCCGCGACCGGGCCGACGAACGACCGGCCGGCGAGGGAGTCGCGCAGGTGACCGAGAGCGGTGGAGAGGTTGCTCCACCCCGAGCCGACCAGGCCGACGGTGTACGGATCCGCTGACAGCGTCACCTCGCGGACACAGCGTTCCCAGGTGGCTCCAGCCATGACCGTCTCCTCTCTCAGGCCGGGTACGGGTAGGTGGGCGGCTCTGCCGCGGCCGGCGGCTCCGCCGCCGACTCCAGCAGCCGTTCGATGTCCTTGCCGTTGGCGGCGTTGCGCTCCTCGGCGTCGCGGAACGCCTTGGCGATCTCCTCGGTGCCCTTCTTCAGGCCGGCCAGCTTCGCGGAGAGGCCCTTGAGGTGGCTCTCCATGTTGGCCGTGGAGCGTTCCAGCGCCTGCCACTGCAGGCGGGCGTCGCTGAAGGCGCCGAACGGGGTGCCGTTGGCCACGATCTGCGGGCTGTTGCTGTCGCCCTGCATGTTCAGCTTGATGCGCTCCATCTCCCAGGAGATGGTGTCCTCGACGTACTGCTTGAGGCGCTCGATGTATTCGGCCGCCGCATCCAGGTCCTCGACGCTGACGTGCAGATCGCCGGTGTCCGGCGGATTGATGCCCATGCTGCCTGTCCTCCCCGCTGCCGGCCCCGGCCGGTCCACTACGGACGCAGCGTATCGAGGATGGACCAGTCGGGGCACCCCCACCCCGCGTCGCGCGGTGGCCACCGGCAGAGACGACGGAGCGCGGGCACCCGGTGGGGTGCCCGCGCTCCGGTCGGGTGCCGGCGGCCTCAGCCCTGGGCGGCGGCGGGCAGCTTGAGACCGTTGACCGGGGTGAGCGGCAGCAGCTTGCGGCCGGTCGGGCCGATCTGGATCTCGGTGTCCATGGACGGGCAGACGCCGCAGTCGAAGCAGGGCGTCCAGCGGCAGTCGTCCTGCTCGTACTCCGACAGCGAGTCCTGCCAGTCCTGCCAGAGCCAGTCCTTGTCCAGGCCGGAGTCGAGGTGGTCCCAGGGCAGGACCTCCAGCTCCTCGCGCTCCCGGGTGGTGTACCAGTCGAGGTCCACGCCGTACGCCGGCAGCACCTCGGCGGCGGCGTCGACCCAGCGCTGGTACGAGAAGTGCTCGCTCCAGCCGTCGAACCGGCCGCCGTTCTCCCAGACCTTGCGGATCACCGCGCCGACCCGGCGGTCACCCCGGGACAGCAGGCCCTCGATCAGCGACGGCTCGCCGTCGTGGTAGCGGAAGCCGATCGCCCGGCCCAGCGACCGGTCGCTGTTGATCGCCTGCTTGAGCAGCTTGAGCCGGCCGTCGATGACCTCCGGCCGCTCCATCGAGGCCCACTGGAACGGGGTGTGCGGCTTCGGCACGAACCCGCCGATGGAGACCGTGCAGCGGATGTCCTTGGATCCGGTGGCCGCGCGGCCGGCCCGGATCACCTCGTGCGCCATGTCGGCGATCTCCAGGACGTCCTCGTCGGTCTCGGTGGGCAGGCCGCACATGAAGTAGAGCTTCACCTGGCGCCAGCCGTTGGAGTACGCGGTGACCACGGTGCGGATGAGGTCTTCCTTCGACACCATCTTGTTGATCACCTTGCGGATCCGCTCCGACCCGCCCTCCGGGGCGAACGTCAGACCGGTCCGCCGCCCGTTGCGGGACAGCTCCTGGGCCAGGTCGATGTTGAACGCGTCCACCCGGGTCGAGGGCAGCGACAGCGAGACGTTGGTGCCGGCGTACTGCTCGGCCAGGCCGGAGCACATGTCGCCGATCTCCGAGTGGTCGGCCGACGACAGCGACAGCAGGCCCACCTCGTGGAAGCCGGAGAACTCCAGCCCCTCCTTGACCATCTGGCCGACGGTGGTGATCGAGCGCTCCCGCACCGGTCGGGTGATCATGCCGGCCTGGCAGAACCGGCAGCCCCGGGTGCAACCGCGGAAGATCTCCACCGCGTACCGCTCGTGCACGGTCTCGGCGAGCGGGACCAGGGGCTTCTTCGGGTACGGCCAGGCGTCCAGGTCCATCGTCGTGCGCTTGTGCACGCGGAACGGCACGTCCGGGCGGTTCGGCACGACCCGCTGGATCCGGCCGTCCGGCAGGTAGTCGACGTCGTAGAAGCGCGGCACGTAGACGCTCTCGGTGCGGGCCAGCCGCAGCAGCAGCTCGTCCCGGCCGCCCGGGGAGCCCTCCGCCTTCCACTCCCGGACGATCGCGGTGATCTCCAGCACCGCCTCCTCGCCGTCGCCGAGCACCGCGGCGTCGACGAAGTCGGCGATCGGCTCCGGGTTGAACGCGGCGTGCCCGCCGGCCACGATCACCGGGTCGGCGTCGGTGCGGTCGGCGGCGAGCAGCGGGATGCCGGCCAGGTCGATCGCGGTGAGCAGGTTGGTGTAGCCCAGCTCGGTGGAGAACGAGACGCCGAACACGTCGAAGTCACGCACCGGACGGTGGGCGTCGACGGTGAACTGCGGCACGCCGTGGGCGCGCATCAGCTTCTCCAGGTCGGGCCAGACCGCGTAGGTGCGCTCGGCCAGCACGTCGGGCAGCTCGTTGAGCACCTCGTACAGGATCTGCACGCCCTGGTTGGGCAGACCCACCTCGTACGCGTCCGGGTACATCAGCGCCCAGCGGACGGTGGCCGCGTCCCAGTCCTTGACCACCGCTCCCAGCTCTCCACCCACGTACTGGATGGGCTTTGTCACCTGCGGCAGCAACGGCTCCAGCCGAGGCCAGACCGAGTTGGCGGCGGCGGGACGCGGGGTCGTGGACGGGGCACTCATGATGCCCAAGCGTACGCGGTGCCCCCGCCCTCCCCCGCCCTCCGCCCCGCCGCCACCCGCCCGCGCCCGGCTCCGCCGCGTTGATCAAGGAGTTTGCGTGCTGTTCCGCGCTCCTGACGGACACGAACTCCTTGATCACCGGCGTGGGGACTAGATCACCGGTGCGAGAGGGCGGGATTCGTGGTGGGTGGCGGGACGGTACTAACCTCGCAACGGGCGCGAGAGGAGATAGCCGCGATGCCGCAGCCGCAGCCGGCGGCGGGCCGGCCGGCCGACGGGGCCGAGATGCCGTCCGTCACCGAGCCGGCGACCGCCGTCGACACCGAGGACGCCACCGGCGCCTCGGCTCCGGCGTCTCCGTCCGCCGGCACGCCGGAGACCGCCGACGACCGGACCCCCGACAGGGCACCGGCCGAACGGCCGTCGGACGCCGCCGCCGACCAGACCCCCGCCGGGGCACCAGTCGACCGCTCGTCCGACGCCGACAGCAGGCCGCACGACGGTACGCCCGACCGCCGGCCGTCCGCCGCGTCCGGCGAGCAGCCGCGCGGTGCCGAGCCCGGTGACCGGCCCTCGGGCGACCACTCCGACGACTCGCCTCCGGACGTCCCGACCGCCCAGAGTCCGGCGACCTCGACCCTCGACCCGCAGTCCACGCCCGCGCCGACCGCGGCACCACAGGCCGGGACGACGGCGCAGACCGAAGCGGCGGCAGATTCCCCAGGCCCCGCCGAACCGACAGTGCGGGCCGAACCGACAGCGCAGGCCGAACCGACGGCGCGGGCCGAACCGACGGCGCGGGCCGAAGCCGCGCGGCAGGACGAACGAGCCGAACCGGCGGGGAGCCACGCGGACCCTGCCGGCACCGCCCTACTCGACGACGCCACCCCGCACCCGCCCGCCGACCCGGCGACCAGCGACGCGTTGACCAGCGACGCGGCGACCAGCGACGCTCCCGCCGGGACGCCGAGTGACACGGCCGAGGCACCGACCGCCGGGGCAGGATCGCCCGCACCGGTCACCCGGGCTCGGGGATCGGCACCGGTTCCGGGCCGCACCACGCCCGTACCCACTCCCCGGACCGGGCGCCGGCCGGATCCGACCCGGATCGACCTCGCGCCGCAGCCGCCCCGGGCCACCACCGCCCCGGACCCCACGAAGGTCGAGAACGCCGCCCGGGCCGCGAGCACGCCGGATCCCACACGGGTGGAGACGACCCCGGACCCGACCCGGGTCGAGGCGCCCGCGCCCCGCTGGAGTGGTTCCGCCGCCGTCCCGCCACCGCCGCCACGCCGGCCCGCCTGGGGGGAGTCCGCCGAGCCCACGCCGGTGCCGCCGCTCGCGTCGCCGGAACACGCCACACCTGTCGACCCGTGGGCGGGGGTGGACACCACCGGCTGGGAGCTGCACGCCCCGGAGCTGCCGCCCCTGACACCGACGCTGCCGTACACCGCGCCCTGGGCCGCGCCGAACCCGCACCCGGCCCACCCGGCCCCACCCGCGGCGCCACCGGCCCACCCGGCGCATTCCGCCCCGCAGCCGGCACCGCCCGCGGCCCATCCCGCGCCGCCCGCCGCCCGCCCGGTGTCGCCGCCGCCCGGCGCGCCGTACCCCGGCCCGGCCCGGCCGGTCTCGCCGCCGCCCAGCGCGCCCTACCCGGGACCGGCCCGGCCGGTCTCGCCGCCGCGCCACCCCGCACCGCCGGCCGCCCGTCCGATGCCACCGGCCGCGCCGCCGGCGAAGCCCGGACGGCCGCCGAAGCAGCGCCGGGGCAAGGCCGGACCGCCGGTCGCGCCGCCGCCCGGCTGGCAGCAGCCGCCCAAGCGGACCCGTCGCCGGCGCCGCTGGCCCTGGGTGCTGCTGCTCTCCATCGCCTGCTGCTGCGGACTGCCGCTCTGGTGGTTCCTGCCGATCTCCAGCCAGTACCCGGCCAGCGCCAGCCTTCCGGACCAGATCGACTCGATGCAGCTACGCCAGGACGAGAGCAGCCGGGCCGTCGCCGAGGAGCTGAAAGCCCGGGTACGCGAGTCGAACCTGCTCGCCGAGGACACGTTCGCCGGCATCTACACCACCAGCGACGGCAAGCGGGTGACGTTGTTCGGCAGCACCGGCCTGCGGTTCAGTCCGGAGTCGGACGCCAAGTCGGAACTCGACCGCCTCGCCGGGGACTACGCCCTGCAGGAGTCGGTGGTGGTGGACACCGGCGTGCGGGGACGCCACGAGCGCTGCGCGGTCGGCCGGGCGGACGGCGACTCGGTGGTGGTCTGCGTCTCGGCCGACCACGGCAGCCTCACCACCGGGGTGTTCACCCGGCTGTCGGTGGACGACAGCGGGCGGCTGCTGAACGACCTGCGCCAGCGCGTGGTGGTGCCGAAGTCCTGACCGCTCAGGCGGTCTGCTCGCCGCCGGCCTGGTCGCCCGTGGCCTGGTCGGCGCGCTTCGGCGCGTACCGCGGGACGTACACCTGGCCGCTGAGCTTCTGGATCTCGGCCATCATCTCGTCGGTCATCACGCGCAGCGACGTGCGGTCGTCGGAGCGGCCGGTGAAGTCCAGCGGCTTGCCGAACTTCATGGTGATCTTGGCGCGGCCCGGACGCGGGATCCGCGTACCGATCGGCTGGGCCTTGTCGGTGCCGGTCACGCCGACCGGGATGACCGGCACGCCCGCGGCGATCGCCAGCCGGACGGTGCCGGTACGCCCGCGGTAGAGCCGCCCGTCCGGGGAGCGGGTGCCCTCCGGGTAGACGGCGACCAGGTCACCGGCCTTGAGCACCGGGATCGCCGCGTCGAACGCGGTGAGCGCGGCCCGCCCACCGGCCCGCTCGACCGGGATCGCGCCCAGCCCGGTGAGCACGAACTTGGAGAAGCCGCCCTTGAGCCCGGTGCCGTTGAAGTACTCCGACTTGGCCCAGAACGCCAGGTGGCGGGGCACCACGGTGCCGAGGAGCAGTTCGTCGGCGACGGAGAGGTGGTTGCTGGCGAAGATCGCGCCGCCGGTCGCCGGGATGTGCTCCAAACCCTCCACGTGCGGACGGAAGGCCAACCGGAGCGCGGGTGCCACGGTGAGCTTGCCGATGGTGTAGAGCAGGGGCACGGGTCCTCCGGCGGTCGTACGTGAAACAGGCGCTGTCACGGTAGCCGACGCGGCCGTCCGCCACCGAGCGGGTGGCCCGCAGTCCACTCGCTGGGGCCGGGCCCTCCTCCACCCGAGGGGGTGCAGGAGGGCCCGGTCCGCTCACACCTTGCGGACCGTCACCGTCACGCGCTCGCCCTCGCCCGCCTCACCGGCGAAGCCGTCGAGGCCCTCGGCGAAGTCGACGCTGTCGGCCAGCACCTCCCGGGC
Source organism: Micromonospora sp. NPDC049151 (assembly GCF_040648395.1). Lineage (NCBI taxonomy): Bacteria > Bacillati > Actinomycetota > Actinomycetes > Micromonosporales > Micromonosporaceae > Micromonospora > Micromonospora sp. NPDC049151. Next base: position 12,418 of record NZ_JBEZDP010000030.1, on the reverse strand, counting down.
CACGAAATCGGTGTACGCGGCGACCGCCGCGCGTACCTCCTCCGAGGCGGAGACGGCCACCGTGATCCGGTCCGAGACGTCCAGGTCGGCGTCGCGGCGGGCCTGCTGCACGACGCGGACCACGTCCCGGGCCAGCCCTTCGGCGGCGAGTTCCGGCGTGACCTCGGTGTCCAGCACGACCACTCCCTCACCGCCTGGTAGCGGCGCGGAGTGCTCGGCGTCGGCGGCGACCAGGCGCAGCTCGTACTCGCCCTCGGCGAGCGTGACCCCGGCGGCGACCGGGGCACCGTCGCGCAGCTCCCACTCCCCCGCCTTGACCGCCTTGATCACCTGCTGGACGGCCTTGCCGACACGCGGGCCGAGCGCCCGCGGCACCACGGTGAGCACCTGCTGGCAGTACGCGGACACCTCGTCGGTGAGCACGACCTCCTTGACGTTCACCTCGTCGGCGACCAGGTCGGCGAAGGGCCGCAGCTGGTCGGCGACCGGCGACGCCACGGTGAGCTTCGCCAGCGGCAGCCGCACCCGCAGGCCCTTTGCCTTGCGCAGGGACAGCGCCGCCGAGGCGACCGCCCGGACGTTGTCCATCGCGGAGACCAGTTCGTGGTCGGCCGGGAACTGCGCCGCCTGCGGCCAGTCGGTCAGGTGCACCGACCGCTCGCCGGTCAGCCCCCGCCAGATCTCCTCGGCGGTCAGCGGCGCCAGCGGCGCCACCACCCGGCACAGCGTCTCCAGCACGGTCCACAGCGTGTCGAACGCGTCCGCGTCGCCGGCCCAGAACCGGTCCCGGGACCGGCGCACGTACCAGTTGGTGAGCGCGTCCAGGTAGGACCGCACGGTGGCGCAGGCGCCGGAGATGTCGTACGCGTCCATCTGCGCGCCGACGGTCGCGACCAGCTCGTTCGTCTTCGCCAGCACGTACCGGTCGAGCACGTTCGCCGAGTCGGTACGACGACGCGCGGTGTGGCCGTCGGCGTTGGCGTAGAGCGAGAAGAAGTACCAGACGTTCCACAGCGGCAGCAGCACCTGGCGCACCGCGTCCCGGATGCCCGCCTCGGTGACCGCCATGTCGCCGCCGCGCAGCACCGGCGAGGACATCAGCATCCACCGCATCGCGTCCGACCCGTAGGCGTCGAAGACGTGGTAGACGTCCGGGTAGTTGCGCAGGCTCTTGGACATCTTGCGCCCGTCCGAGCCGAGCAGGATGCCGTGGCTCAGGCAGTTGCGGAACGCCGGCCTGTCGAACAGCGCGGTGGCCAGCACGTGCATGGTGTAGAACCAGCCGCGGGTCTGCCCGATGTACTCGACGATGAAGTCGCCCGGGTAGTGGTGCTCGAACCACTCGCGGTTCTCGAACGGGTAGTGCACCTGGGCGAACGGCATCGAGCCGGACTCGAACCAGCAGTCAAGCACCTCCGGCACCCGGCGCATCATCGACTTGCCCGTCGGGTCGTCCGGGTTGGGGCGGACCAGGTCGTCCACCGCCGGCCGGTGCAGGTCGGTCAGGCGTACGCCGAAGTCACGCTCGATGTCGGCGAGCGAGCCGTACACGTCGACGCGCGGGTAGTTCGGGTCGTCGGAGCGCCACACCGGGATCGGCGAGCCCCAGAACCGGTTCCGGCTGATCGACCAGTCCCGGGCGTTCGCGAGCCACTTGCCGAACGAGCCGTCCTTGATGTGGCCGGGGGTCCAGTTGATCTGCTGGTTCAGCTCGACCATCCGGTCCTTGAACGTCGTCACCGCGACGAACCACGACGACACCGCCTTGTAGACCAGCGGGGTGTCGCAGCGCCAGCAGTGCGGGTAGGAGTGGGTGTACGTGTCCTGCCGCAGCACCACCCCCCGCTCCTTCAGCTCCCGGATCACCGGCTTGTTCACGTCGAAGACCTGCTCGCCCTGGTACGGCGGCACCAGCGCGGTGAACCGCGTGTGGTCATCCACCGTCACGACGGTGGGGATGCCGGCGGCGTTGCAGGTGTTCTGGTCGTCCTCGCCGAAGGCGGGGGCCAGGTGGACGATCCCGGTGCCGTCCTCGGTGGTGACGAAGTCCGCGCCGAGCACCTGGTAGGCGTTCGGGCCGGCCGGCTCGACGAGGAAGTCGTACAGCGGCGTGTAGCGGCGTCCGACCAGGTCGCGGCCGTACACGGTGCCGACCTGCTCGTACCCCTCGAGTTCCTTGGCGTACGCGCCGAGGCGCGCGGCACCGACGACGTAGCGCTCGCCGTCGCGTTCCAGCAGCGCGTACTCGATGTCGGGGCCGACGGCGAGCGCCAGGTTCGACGGCAGGGTCCACGGCGTGGTCGTCCAGACGCCCAGCTTGACCGGCCCGCGCAGCGGCTCCGGCGCGTTCTCGTCGGCGGTCAGCTCGAACCAGACGGTGAGCGTCGGGTCGTGCCGGTCCCGGTAGACGTCGTCCATCCGGGTCTCGGTGTTCGACAGCGGCGTCTCGCACCGCCAGCAGTACGCGAGCACCCGGAAGCCCTCGTAGACCAGCCCCTTGTCGTGCAGGGTCTTGAAGGCCCACATGACGCTTTCCATGTAGTCCAGGTCGAGCGTCTTGTAGTCGTTGGCGAAGTCGACCCAGCGGGCCTGCCGGGTGACGTACCGCTCCCAGTCGTGGGTGAACTCCAGCACCGAGGTGCGGCAGGCGTCGTTGAACCGGGCCACGCCGAGGTCCAGGATCTCCGCCTTGGTGGTGATGCCGAGCTGCTTCTCGGCCACCACCTCGGCGGGCAGGCCGTGGCAGTCCCAGCCGAACCGGCGCTCGACGCGCCGCCCGCGCATGGTCTGGTAGCGCGGCACCACGTCCTTGACGTAGCCGGTGAACAGGTGCCCGTAGTGCGGCAGGCCGTTGGCGAACGGCGGGCCGTCGTAGAAGACGTACTCGTTCTCGCCGTCGCGGCCGGCGTCGCGGGCCTCCACCGACGCCTCGAAGGTCTTGTCGGCCGTCCAGTGCTCCAGCACCCGGCGCTCGACCGCGGGCAGGTCCGGGCTTGCCGGGACACCGGCGCCGGTCGGGTCGTGCAACGGATAGGCCATCGCCTGTCGCTCTCCCTCAGCAGCTCACTCGTCTGTGGTCTGCGAGGACGAGCCGAATCCGGTACGCCGTGAACGGCGTACCGGGCGTGGCCCGCGGTACCACCCCGCTTGGCGGCCGAGGTGCGACCGCCCGCTCGTTGGCCGGCTGTGACGGGCCGTCCCGTCCGGTTCTACTGAGCCGGTGACCCGGCCGTTCTTCCGGAGGCTCACCGGTGATGGCCGGGTCGTCGCCTGTGGGTTCAAGCGTACTCGACCTCCCACCCGCCGCGCCGCCGAGTATCGCCCGCCCCACCTCTCCCCCGGCGATCATGAGGTTGACGGCGACATCCGAGATCGACATCGCCGCCAACACCCTCCTGGGCGGCGGACCCGTCCGGCACCACCACGCCGATCGGCAGGTCGTTGGCGATCACCTTCCAGGTGGCGCGGGACGCGCGCAGCTCCCGGATCAGCCACTCGCGCTGCGCCCTGCCGAGCAGGCCGCGGTGGCGGTCGGCGTACGTGTTGCCGTCGTTCGGGTCCTTGTAGGTGCGCATGTCCAGCACGAACACGTCCAGCAGCGGCCCGTACGACAGCTTGCGGTACATCGGCCCGCCCGCCGGCACCGGCAGCCACTCGTGGAACGCCTGCCGGGCCCGGGCGGCGAGCACGTCCACGCGCTTCTCGCCGTACCGCTCGTCGGTCAGGATCTCCCCCGGGTACCAGTTGTTCACCACCTCGTGGTCGTCCCACTGGTTGATCTGCGGCACCTGGGCGGCGAACGCCCGCAGGTGCTCGTCGAGCAGGTTGTACGCGAACTGTCCCCGGTACTCGGCCAGCGTCTCGGCCACCTTGCTCTTCTCCGGCGTCACCAGGTTGCGCCAGGTGCGGCCGTCCGGCAGCACCACGCTCTCCGTCAGCGGGCCGTCGGCGTACACGGTGTCGCCGCCGCACAGGAAGAAGTCCGGGCGGCGCTCCCGCATGGCCCGGAAGATCGCCAGGCCGTCGAAGTCCGGGCTGATCCCCCAGCGGTGAAGTCGCCGGTGGGGTCGACCACCGGGCCGCGCACCAGGCGGGCGCCGCGCAGGTCCGGGCGGCGGCTGACCTCGACCAGCATCCGGCCGGGCCGGTCCGCGCGGGTCCAGACCAGCGCCGACTCGGCGGTCACGTCGCCGCTCTGCACGCCGTGGGTGAGCAGCGGCCGGCCGCCGGGCCGCCATCCGGGCGCGGCGGGCGCGCCGGGCGCGCCGAGCAGCGCGCCGCCGGCGACTCCGGCACCGGCGACCAGGCCGGCGCGGAGCAGGGTACGTCGATCGAAGTGCGTCATGGGTTCTCCCGGTCTCGGCAGTGTCGCCAGCCCGGTCTACCGGCCGCAGGTGGCCGGGAACTCCGGTCGAGGTGACCGGCATGTCAACGCCCGCTGTCCAGCGCCCGATCATGACCACCGTCACACCGCCGTCCCGTCACACCGCGCCCGCGCCACCTCGTCCTGTCCGCGTACCCAACCTCGAGGAGGCGGCGATGAGCCGGATGGACATGGTGGCGGTGGCACCGGAGGCGTACCAGGCCGTGCTGGGCCTGGAGAAGTACGTCCGGGCGAACGTGGACCACACCGTGCTGGAGCTGGTGAAGCTGCGGGCGTCGATGCGCAACGGCTGCGCGTTCTGCGTCGACATGCACAGCCGGGACGCGCTGGCGGCCGGTGAGGACAGCCGCCGGCTGTTCGCTGTGGCGGCGTGGCGCGAGGCGCCGTTCTTCGACGAGCGGGAGCGGGCCGCGCTGGCCCTCACCGACGCGGTGACCCGGCTCGGCGAGCACGGCGTGCCGGACGAGGTCTGGGACGCCGCGGCGAAGGTGTGGTCGGAGAAGGAACTGGCGGACCTGGTGATGGCGATCGCCACCATCAACGTGTGGAACCGGATCGCGGTGACCTGCCAGACCCAGCCGCCCGCCCTGGCCTGAGGGCGGCCCTGGTCTGACGGCGGCCTGTGTCTGAATGCGGACACACGACGGCCCCGGTCCCGCGAAGACGCGGGGCCGGGGCCGTCGGCGGGTCGGTCAGGCCAGCTCGGGGAACCAGAGCGCGATCTCGCGCTTGGCGCTGTCCGCCGAGTCGGAGGCGTGCACCAGGTTCTCCCGGTTCGACAGCGACAGGTCGCCGCGGATGGTGCCGGCGGCGGCCTTGCGGCCGTCGGTGCTGCCGATCATCGCGCGCACCACCTCGATCACCTGGTCGCCGGAGAGCACGAGCGCCACCAGCGGTCCGCTGGTCATGAACGTCTTCAGCGGCGGGTAGAACGGCTTGTCGACGTGCTCGGCGTAGTGCTGGTCGGCGAAGTCGCCGTCCATGGTCCGGCTCACCATCGCGTCGATCCGCAGGCCCTTGCGCTCGAAGCGGGACAGGATCTCGCCCACCAGACCCCGGCGCACCGCGTCGGGCTTGATCAGTACGAGCGTCCGCTCGTCCGGGCTGCTGCTGGACACGCTGGTTGCCTCCTGTGCGCTCAACGGGGTTCGGCTGGGTACGGTCAGCGTAGCGACCCGGTCCCGACGCCGGCGCGGCGGCTGCGTCTTCCCTGGCCCGCCGCGGCGGCCTAGCCTGACCATGGAACCCCTGGGAGGTCCACTGTGGCGAATGGCGGGAACCGCACGATCGCGCCGGTACGCAAACTGATCGGCGTGGTGCTGGGCACCGTCGCCACCTTCGTGACGGTGTTCGGGCTCGGCATGACGAGCTGGGCCATCGTGGCCCTCGGCGTCGCCCTGCTCGTGCTGGCGATCGCCCTGGCCACGGTGCGCGGCGGCGGTCGCACCTGGGTGATCGGCCTGGGGCACGTGCACAGCGCCTCCGAGCCACCCACCCAGTACGCGTTCGGCCGGTGCGAGCTGCAACTCGTCATCGACGCGCCGGGGCTGCCGCCCCGCTCCAAGAAGATCATCGAGCCTCGGGTGCCGGTCGCCAAGTGGCCCTCGCTGGGCCAGGCGCTGCCGGTCCGGGTGGCGCTCGACGACCAGCGGCACGTACGCGTGCTCTGGGACGAGGTGCCCACGCACACGGAGAGCGCCGCCGCCGTCGCCGATATGCCGCCCGAGTACGCCCCCGAGCCGGACCCGCTGGACGAGCCGCTGATCGCGCAGGAGGCGCCGCCGTGGGCCGGGCGCGCGCCGGAGGACGACTTCCGCGACGACTACCCGCCCGCGCCGGACCCGTACCTGGACGACGTCCCGCCCCGGGCCGAGGAACGCGAGCCGGTGGTGCTGCACCAGAGCCCTGGCGGCCCGGTGGTGCTGGAGGGGCAGCTCGTCGAACGGGCCGCCACCACCGGCCCGCTCCCCCGCCGTGCCCCCGCGCCCCGCGCACCGGCCGAGGAGCCGGCCGACACGGTGCGTGTCGACACGGTGCTCGCCGACCCCGGACCGGCGGTCGACCCTGAACCGGCAGCCGACGCCGGACCGGTAGCCGACCCCGCGCCGGCAGCTGACACCCTGCCCGACCCGATCGACGTGCCGCTGGACGATCCCTCGGACTCTCCTCGGCGCTCCGACGTGCCGCCGACCGCCGAGGAACTGGACGAGGCGATCTTCGGCTCGGCCGAGCCGGACGATCTGGCCAGCCCGATCAGTGGCGTCGGCATCACGCTGCTCGTCGCCGACCTGGACCGGTCCCTCGACTTCTACCGCGAACTGGGCTTCGACGAACTGGACCGGGGCGAGGGCAACGCCGTGCTCTCCTCCGGCCCGACCCGGCTGGTGCTGCGCCGGGTGACCGGTGCCGCCCCGATCAGCCGCCGGCTGGTGCACGTCAACCTGGAGGTGGACGACATCCAGGGGGCGTACGAGCGGCTGCGCGACTCCGGCGTCCGGTTCACGTACGCCCCGCGCGTGGTCAACCGGGGCACCAAGCTGGAGGTGTGGGCGGCGGCGTTCCGCGACCCCGACGGCCACGGCGTGGCCCTGACCCAGTGGCGCACGCTCGCCGACGCCTGAGCCGTACCCGGCGGCCGTCCTCAGCCGAGGATGACCCGCCGCACGTGCAGCGCGTACGCCCACACCAGCGCGAACATCACCCCGAGCGCGAACAGCGACCAGTGCAGCAGCCCGGAGAGCAGCAGCAGACCCTGGAGCACGGTGCCGGCGTGCCACGCCCACGGGCGGCGCATCATGCCGGCCAGCACCACGCAGGCGACCGCCAGCGCCACGATCGCGCCGATCGCCGCGCCGCTCAGGTCACCGCCGACCACCCGGATCGGCTGGATGGCCAGCAGCAGCACCAGCGCCTCCAGCGACATCGTGCCGGCGCCCAGCCCGCGTACCGCCTTGTCCGGGTTCCGTAGCCCGGACCGCCGCCCGCCGTCCGGCGCCCGGTCCTCCGCCGCGTCGCCAGCCGGCTGCTGCGGACCCGTCGCCTGCTCCGGACCCGTCGGCTGCTCAGCGCCGGCCGGGCGCTGCTGCGGGCCGGTCATCGCTTGAGCAGCCGGCGGGCGTCGGCCACTGTCACCACCGATCCGGTGATCAGCACGCCCACCCCGGACAGTTCGCCCGGCACGTCCGCCTCGGCCTCCGCCACGGCCGCCTCGATGGCGTCGGGCATCTCCCGGGTCGCCTGCACCCGCTCCGGCCCGAAGATCTCCCGCGCCAGCGCGGCCAGCTCGTCCACCGGCATCGCCCGGGCCGAGCTGTTCTCCGCCACCACGATCGAGTCGAGCACCGGTTCGAGCAGTTCCAGCAGGCTCGCCGCGTCCTTGTCGCCGAGCACCGCCAGCACGCCGACGAGCTTGCTGAACGCGAACTCCTCCTGCACGGCGGCGACCGTGGCAGCCATCCCGTGCGGGTTGTGCGCGCCGTCGAGCAGCACCGTCGGGGCGGTACGCACCCGCTCCAGCCGGCCCGGCGAACTGGTGGCGGCGAAGCCCTCACGGACCGCCTCGATGTCGAGCTGCCGCCGGGCCCCGGCGCCCAGGAACGCCTCCACGGCGGCGAGCGCCACCGCCGCGTTCTGCGCCTGGTGCGCGCCGTGCAGCGGGATGAAGATCTCCTCGTACACCCCGCCCAGGCCCTGGATGGTCAGCACCTGGCCGCCGACGGCCACCGCGCGGCGCAGCACGCCGAACTCGGCGCCCTCCCGCGCGACGGTGGCGTTCACCTCGGCGCAGCGTTCCAGGATCGGCCGGGCCGCATCCTCCTCCTGCGCCGCCGCGATGACTGTGGCGCCGGGGTGGATGATGCCCGCCTTGTGCAGCGCGATGTCCTCGATCGTGTCGCCGAGCCACTCGGTGTGGTCCAGCCCGATCGGGGTGATCACGGCGACGCCGGCCTGGATGACGTTCGTCGCGTCCTCCGCGCCGCCGAGCCCGACCTCCACCACCGCCACGTCGACCGGAGCGTCGGCGAACGTGGCGAACGCCAGCGCCGTGGTCATGTCGAAGTAGGTCAGCGGCTCGGCGAACCGCTGGTCGACCAGCTCGGCCAGCGGCGCGATCTCGCGGTACGTGGACACGAACCGCTCCTCGCTCACCGATTCGCCGTCCAGGCTGATCCGCTCCCGGACGGTCTCCAGGTGCGGGCTCGTGTAGCGGCCGGTGTGCAGCCCGAACGCCCGCAGCAGCGAGTCGATCATCCGGGCCGTCGAGGTCTTGCCGTTGGTTCCGGTCAGGTGGATCGACGGGTACGCCCGCTGCGGGCTGCCCAGCAGGTCGAGCAGGGTCTCGATCTTCTCCAGCTCGAAGTGCATCCGGGTGAAGCCGCGCGCGTTGAGCGCGGCCTCCACCTCGGCGAACTCGGTGCGGTCGCTCATGCGGCACCACTTTCCGTTCGCGACTGCGGGGCTCGCGCCCCCGGCTCTCTCCTCGCGCTCACGAGGGCAGCGCCTCCAGGGCGGCGTCGATCCGGACCAGGTCCGCCTCGGCCACCGCCAGCCGTTCGCGGATCTTCGCCACCACCGGTTCGGGCGCCTTGCCGACGAACGCCGGATTGTCCAGCTTCGCCCGCGCCTGGGTGGCCTCCTTCTCGGCCGCCGCCCGGTCCTTGGTGAGCCGGGCGCGCTCGGCGGCCACGTCGATCGAGCCGCGGGTGTCGAGCGCGACGCTCACCGCACCGGGCATGGCGAGCGTGGCGCTGGCCTGGAAGCCGTCGCCGGGCGCGTCGAGCCGGGCCAGCGAGCGCACCAGCGGCTCGTGCGCCGCGATGCCCGCGCCGGCCAGGCCGTCGAGCCGCGCCGCGACCCGCTGGGTCGGCCGCAGCCCCTGGTCGGAGCGGAACCGCCGGACCTCGGTCACCACCCGCTGAAGCGTGGCGACCTCGCCCTCCGCGGCGTCGTCGATCAGGGTACGGTCGGCGACCGGCCAGGACGCCGTCAGCACGGTCTCGCCGCCGCTGAGCGCGGACCACAGCTCGTCGGTGACGAACGGGATGACCGGGTGCAGCAGCCGCAGGAGCTGGTCCAGCACGTGTCCGAGCACCCGGCGGGTGGTGTCGGCAGCCGGCCCACCCTCGGCGAGCACCGGCTTGCTCAGCTCCACGTACCAGTCGCAGACGTCGTCCCAGGCGAAGTGGTAGAGCAGGTCACAGACCTTGGCGAACTCGTACGCCTCGAACTGCTCGTCCACCTCGGCCGTGACGTGCGCCAGCCGGGACAGGATCCACCTGTCGACGGTGGATAGGCCTGCGGCGTCCGGCAGCGGGCCGTCGGTGTGCGCGCCGTTCAGGAGCGCGAAGCGGGTGGCGTTCCAGAGCTTGTTGCAGAAGTTGCGGGAGCCCTGGCACCACTCCTCGCTGACCGGCACGTCCTGACCGGGGTTCGCGCCCCGGGCCAGCGTGAACCGGGTCGCGTCGGCGCCGAAGCGGTCGATCCAGTCCAGCGGGTCCACCACGTTGCCGAACGACTTCGACATCTTCTTGCCGTGCTCGTCGCGGACCATGCCGTGCAGCGCCACCACGTCGAACGGCTGCACGCCGTCCATCGCGTACAGGCCGAACATCATCATCCGGGCGACCCAGAAGAACAGGATGTCGTAGCCGGTGACGAGCACGCTGGTCGGGTAGAACTTCGCCAGGTCGGGGGTGCGCTCGGGCCAGCCGAGCGTGGAGAACGGCCACAGGCCGCTGGAGAACCAGGTGTCCAGGACGTCCTCGTCCTGCCGCCAGCCCTCGCCGGTCGGCGGCTCCTCGTCCGGGCCGACGCAGACGATCTCGCCGTCCGGGCCGTACCAGACGGGGATGCGGTGGCCCCACCACAGCTGGCGGGAAATGCACCAGTCATGCATGTTGTCGACCCAGGCGAAGTAGCGCTTGGCCAGCTCGGCCGGCTCGATCTTCACCCGGCCGTCGCGCACCGCGTCACCGGCCGCCTTCGCCAGCGGCGCGGTGTTGACGAACCACTGCAACGACAGGCGCGGCTCGACAGTCGTCTTGCACCGCGAGCAGTGCCCCACCGCGTGCAGGTACGGCCGCTTCTCGGCCACGATCCGGCCCTGCTCGCGCAGCGCCGCGACGATCGCCGGCCGGGCCTCGTACCGGTCCAGGCCCTGGAACGGGCCGGGCGCGGTGATGACGCCGCGCTCGTCCATGATCGTCAGCGAGGGCAGGTCGTGCCGCTGGCCGATCTCGAAGTCGTTCGGGTCGTGCGCCGGGGTCACCTTGACCATGCCGGTCCCGAAGCTCGGGTCGACGTGCTCGTCGGCGACGATCGGGATGCGCCGGTCGGTGAGCGGAAGCTCCACCTCGGTGCCGATCAGGTGCCGGTAGCGCTCGTCGTCGGGGTGCACCGCCACCGCCGTGTCGCCGAGCATCGTCTCCGCGCGGGTGGTCGCCACCACGACCTCGTCGCCGTAGCGGATCGACACCAGCTCGCCCTCGTCGTCGGTGTGCTCCACCTCGATGTCGGACAGCGCGGTGAGGCAACGCGGGCACCAGTTGATGATCCGGTTGGCCCGGTAGATGAGCCCGTCGTCGAAGAGCTTCTTGAACATGGTCTGCACGGCCCGGGACAGGCCCTCGTCCATGGTGAAGCGCTCACGGTCCCAGTCGACCGCGTCGCCGAGCCGGCGCATCTGGCCGAGGATCGCGCCGCCGGACTCGGCCTTCCACTGCCAGACCCGCTCGACGAACTTCTCCCGTCCGAGGTCGTGGCGGGACAGCCCTTCCCCGGCGAGCTGCCGCTCGACCAGGTTCTGGGTGGCGATACCGGCGTGGTCCATGCCCGGCAGCCAGAGCGCCTCGTACCCCTGCATCTTCTTGCGCCGGGTGAGCGCGTCCATGAGGGTGTGCTCGAACGCGTGCCCCATGTGCAGCGACCCGGTGACGTTCGGCGGCGGGATGACGATGGTGAACGGCGGCTTCTCGCTGTCCGCCGACGCCCGGAAGTGGCCGCCGGCTACCCACTGCTCGTACCGTCGCTGCTCTACCTCGCCGGGCTGGTACTGGCCGGCGAGGGTCGGGGCGTCGGGGCGTCGGGCATCCAGTCTCTCGGTCACCCTGAAAGTCTACGGAGCGCTTTCGGGGACCCGACGTGCACCACCTGTGATTCGCGTACGGTGGCGGTCATGTCCGATGCGCATCTCACGGAGCGCGCGGTCGACGGGGGTTCCGATCCGTTCGAGCTGACCGAAGAGCCGATCGAGCTGAGCCGCCGCGACCCCGCGCAGGAGTCCGAACGCCGTCCGTTCTCGCGGCGCCGGAAGATCGTCCTTGCCGCCCTGGTCGCGGCCGGCCTGGCCGGTGCCGGCGCCTTCGGAGTGGGCGGCTGGCGCGTGCTCCAGCAGAAGGACACGACCCTCGGCCAGCCCGCCGAGGTGGCCGGGCTGGTGCGGGACGACAGTGAGCGGGCCCGCAGCACCGCTGAGTACCTGCGCGACGGGCTGGCCGCCGACATCGAGCTGGACCGCGGCTTCGGGGCTGTCTACTCCGACCGGGGAGACGTCAAGCGCTCGGTGCTCCTGTTCGGCGGCACCACGCTGCTGTGGCAGCCCGAACGCGACCTGGACACCCTGTTCGGGCTGATGGCGGACGAGACCGGCCGGGTGGCCGGGTTGCGCGAGGTGGACGCCGGCCGCCTGGGCGGCGTGATGAAGTGCGGTACGACCACCGGCGACGGTGGCGACTTCGCGGTGTGCGGCTGGGCCGACCACGGCAGCGTCGTAATGGGGATGTTCCCGGGCCGCCGGATCGACGACGCGGCAGCGCTGTTCCGCGACATCCGCGAGTCCGTCCAGAGCCGCTGACCCCGCTCATCCGAGGGCCGGCTCCGGCCGGCTTTCCGGGACTCAACGCAATTCAGGGCCACCCCGTGTGGGGTGGCCCTGAATTGAAAGATTGTCCGGCGGTGTCCTACTCTCCCACACCCTCCCGAGTGCAGTACCATCGGCGCTGGAGGGCTTAGCTTCCGGGTTCGGAATGTGACCGG